>NZ_CAKLDM010000001.1:1200000-1507242 GCF_921294215.1 Vibrio marisflavi CECT 7928 | reverse complement strand
ATTGTTCTGCATTAAGATAATGTATAGAGTACGGATCAATGATCAAGTGATGATACATTCCGGAAGCATAAGTTTTCCCGGGCTAAATACGGCTAATGTCAGATGGAATATAGAGTTTTCGCGTATTTCTAGAAAAAACTCGTGTATTAATTGAAATTCGTTATCGAAAGAACCAATTTACAGTGAAACTTGATCATGTTTCCCCAATAAGAAGACTAATTGTTGTAGTTGAGCATACTGGTTGACTACAATTAGACTTAGCCATGATGGCGATAACGTTGACGGATTTATCGAACAACTTAGCTCTTGATCATCGTTCCATAGCGAAAATAGCTCAATCTATACTCAATATTATAGAGTTGACTTAATACTTGCCATGACGGTTTGTGGATAACATGTGAACCACCCATGATCATACTTCAAGATAATGTTGATCATAAGTCCCAGCTGATGGTGATCATAGTTTTGATAATCTTTGATCATCCTTTCGGAAATGATTGATCATGGTTCCTTGCTTACTTTGATCATTGTTCCGATGTGAGATTTATTTTAGTTTATAATTTACAATCGCTTAGCGTGATTTTTTCCTCTGGATCATAGATCAACTAATCAATATAGATCATATTAATCAAATAGATCAGCTTATTAAAACCTACAAAATTTCCTTTATTTATTTTCCTTTTTCTATTAATCTTTTTCCGGAAGTATGGCAAAATTACGGGGACCTTTACACGGAATCATTCAATGGGACAAGATAATAAAGTTCTAATCAAAGCACCTAGAAGTCATAAAGATGGGCACCTATTTGAAGTATCTGAAAATGCAGTAGATTGGATAGAGCAATACCAACACTTTAAAGGTGTCACGAAAAGTATTGTTGAATTGCTAAATTTGATCTCTTTGCATAGCCTCAGAAGCCAGGATGGCCTTGTTTCAACAACGGAGCTGATTGAAGCGACAGAAGGCCAGGTTACCCGAGCAGCAATACAACAAAGATTACGAGCAGCAGTAAATATTGGTTTGTTTACCCAAGTAGCCGTCAAGTTTGAGCACGGCCTTGCAGGTAAAACGATGCTACACAAATTCGTTAATCCGAACCAGTTGATCTCCGTATTAGGCGCAACAAGCCTCGTTACAGAGTCTGTGAAGTTGTCTCAAAAGAAAAAGCGTTCCAAAGCACTTGCTCAGACAAAAGTAAATAAACGACTTTTAAATGAACATGGCTTAAACACGCCACCAGCAATGAAAGACGAGGCTGATCAGTTTGTGGTTTCACCTACCAATTGGGCTGGGATCATTGATCAAGCGTTAGCTCCGCCTCGGACTCGAAAAAGCTACCAGAAATCAATGGTCTCAATTTCTGGTACTAAAGCAGTTATTGAAACTCGATCTTCTAAAAATATTATGACTGTCGACGATCTCATGACACTGTTCGCATTGTTTACTCTAACCGTGCAATACCATGATCATCACCAAGATCACTACCATATTGACGCTGTTCAAGCACCGAACAAAACGCCACTGTATATTACAGACATTCTTTCTTTGCGGGGCAAGAAAGACAGTGGGCCTGCTCGCGACTCGATCCGAGATAGTATTGATCGAATTGAATTTACCGACTTTCAGTTGCACGAACTAACAGGGCGCTGGCTTAGTGAAAACATGCCTGAGGGATTTAAAAGTGATCGTTTCCGTTTTCTTGCACGAACGATCACCGCCTCTGAAGAAGCGCCAGTAGAAGGGGCGGATGGTGAAATTCGTATTAAGCCAAATTTGTATATTTTGGTCTGGGAACCGTCATTTTACGATGAGCTGCTCACGCGCGATTACTTTTTCTTGTTCCCACCTGAGATCCTTCGCCAACATACGCTGGTATTCCAGCTTTACTCATATTTTAGAAGCCGAATGTCAAGACGACATTCTGACTCTATGCTTCTTAGCGAGCTCAATCAAAAGCTAGCGAGAAATATTGAATGGCGTCGATTCTCGATGGATCTGATCCGTGAACTGAGGAAGCTGTCAGAAGATAAGTCTACAGAAGATCTTTTTATCGTTAATTTGTGGGGATACCACCTGACTGTCTCAACGATCAAAAAGAAGGGGAAGGTGGCTGATTATCAAGTCGATATTAAGTGCGATGTAGAAGAGGTTCTGCGTTACTCTCGCGCGAAAACGACCAATGCTGGCAAGAGAAACATGGCACCGACTTTACCGAACCCGCTTAGAAACGAAATGGTGTCTAAACAGAAATTGGATGAATTGTCGACGATCATTGATGGTGAGTTCGAGCCCATCCAGCGCAAATCACCTTCGCCGAAAGGAAAGCTAGGCAGACGTGTAAAGTTGAGAAAGCACCTGGTAGAAATTAACGCTGATGAAATTACCATTACCTTATCTAAATATACCTCCCCAGAGGCTTTAGAACGCAGTATAACGGCTTTAGCTGCGATGACAGGGCATCCGTATAACTCAATCAAAAGTGAGTGTGAGGAGCTTGTAGAGAAGCTAGATTACCTTAGAGTGGCTGATGGAGTGATATCTTACGAATCTCTGAGTAAGTTAGTAGAGCTCTATAACGGCAAAACAGACAGCAAGCACTTGTCGATAGAGAGATTAATTTCTGGTTTGGCAGTACGTCGAAAAGTATGCAAACAGGTTTACGAAGGGCATATCGATGATACGGTTTATAAGGTACTGGAGGATATGGCCATTTAGGCCGTATCTTAGCTAATAGGGAAAGTATCAACAAAACTCTGACAGTGAAATGACATTCGACGCAAACGTTTGCTTTAGTATCTTACCCCGAATAGACAACCTTTTGCCCTTTCTAATTTTGAGAAGAGTGGCGAGTTTTATTGATTCGATTTCAGAGCGAGCTTAATTTAAGCTCGCTTTTTTTTGCCTCGAAAATGCCTAACTATTTGTCTCGTCAAAACACCTTACCCAAAACGGTCTATAAAAATTAATGTGCTACGGTGATACAAAGCTTAGCAATACGAAAATTAGTTCAAAATTGAGCTTGTCGCCGAAAGCATGATCAAGAGTGCAAGAAGGTGGGTTTTCAGAGTCGCTTGAAAAAGAAGCGAAATAATATTGAGGCGAATCTTTTAAATATAATCTTACGTTTTACTTGATGTAAAGTGACTCTTCACAAAATTCCAGATTGTTTTCTGAAGCTAAAACTAGCTCACATATTGCGCCCTTATTACTTAACAATGGAAAGGGGCTTTGCTACAGATTAGTTGTTCCTTACATGGTTTTCGGAGGTAACAATGTCCATTAATTCTATCGACCATGATGACATGACGAATATTGCAAATAAGTGGGATCTCACGGAAGAGGAACAAGAAGTATCCCAGAAATCAGTTGATAAAGTTAAGTCTGCGGAGGCTCGTCGTCGCATTGAGGCGTTGAAAGAGATCCGAGAAAGCGGCTTAACTATCGAAGAAGCCAGAGAGCTGGGATTGCTTCACTAAGTACTAGCAATATTGATTAATTGGGTGGCCTAGGCCACCCTTTTTAATTTGGACGTTTGTTGATCTAAACCAATACAAAGTACTTTTGTTTCCTGCCTTGTATGATATATTTCTGAGCCAGTATTTTCAGCGTTGAGCACGAGCTATGTCGGTTAATCTTTCATCATTGCCTAAACACGAGAAAAATAGGATAGAACTTGATAAGCAAGCTTCCTATTTGGTGTGGCAGCTTAAGCATGGTGAATCGACGCCTGATGCCATATCTACTGTTTTCGACAAGATAGTTGATGAGCAAGAAAAAGAGTGGTTTCAAAATAGCATAGACAAGTACAAGAGAATGATGAACTTGGTTTAGAGCTGATGCTTGACGTGACATTGAACAAGAGAGAAAACCCCAATGGGAAGAAGTTTTGAAGTGCGCAAGGCCTCTATGGCTAAGACCCAAGGCGCAAAAATTAAAGTGTATTCCAAATATGGTAAAGAGATCTACGTTTGCGCGAAGAACGGCGGTGTAGATCCTGATATGAACTTGTCGCTAAAGCACCTAATTGCTAAAGCGAAGAAAGACCAAGTTCCAGCGCATGTTATCGATAAAGCTCTAGATAAGGCTGCTGGGGGCGGTGGTGAAGAATATCAACCTGCTCGTTATGAAGGTTTTTCTCCAGGCGGTGCAAGTGTCATCGTAGACTGTTTAACTGACAATGGTAACCGTACTTTCCAAGACGTTCGCCAATGCTTCGTAAAAACTGGCGCCAAAATCGGTAGCCCTGGTACTACGGCTCACATGTTTGATCACAATGCTGTTTTTCAGTTTAAAGGTGACAACGATGAGGCTGTACTTGAAGCGCTTATGATGGCTGATGTAGACGTTACAGACATTGAGTCAGACGATGGTGTGATTACTGTTTTTGCTCCTCATACTGAGTTTTTTAAAGCAAAAACTGCTTTGAATGATGAGTATCCTGATCTGACTCTTGATGTTGAAGAAATTACTTTTGTTCCTCAGACGCACACTCAAATCGAAGGTGAAGATGCTGAGAAGTTTCAGAAGTTCTTGGATATGCTTGACGAATGTGATGACGTTCAGCAGGTCTATCACAACGCTGAATTGTCTAACTAAGTTCATATTCAGCCGAGCAGTTATGCTCGGCTGATTGCTAAATTTACAATGTAAATAACCGTAAGTCGAATTACTCCTTCAACTCTTCAGTACTGTTAAACTACGAGTTAACGTTTTATCTGCACTTCTTGAGTCTTCCTCATGCTCAACGCTGCTAGCATATTTGTCACTATCAAATTGAACTAGTACCCAATGAGTTGGATAAAACTCTCAGCTGTTTTCACTGCTTCTTTTCTATTGGCAATATTGAGCTTTTGGTAAACATTTCGAATATGCGTTTTGATTGTCGTACCAGCGACCCCTAACTCATTCGCAATCTGTTCATTGCTAAAACCAGAGTAAATTAACCCTAATACTTGCCACTCTCTTTGCGTTAAAGGGCTGGTTCTGACAAGTTCAGGGGTATCAGAGTGTTGAATGAGCTTATCGACAAACTCTTGGTTGAAGCGTGCACTATTTGAGCGCGCCGAACTGACAATCTCTTTTAACAGCTGTTTTACTTTGTGATGGTCTAGCTCATCCAAATCGGTGCTTTCATCCAGTTGCTGTAGTACGGGTTCAAGGTACTTACCATCGATGAGGAGATACCCCAGCATGCCTGTTTGATGAGTCAACGTTAACGCTTCATGTAACTGCTCGCAGGCTAGGGGCAATTTGTTTTGAGCAGTGGAAAGCATTGTAGCAAGGAGTAAGTTCTTATTTTTGTCTGCGATGAGGTTCTTTTCTTGTGCTTGTTGCTGTAACCAATCCAAAGCCGAGTCTGCTTGCTGCCATTCTTGTAAATAAAAGTGAGCGCGAATGATATTCCGCCACTGCAGTTGAGAAAAATGATTGTGGGCTTGAGTTGGCCGAATGGCGGTACTTAACCACTTTTCAATGGACGCAGTATCATCTATCGCTTGCCAATACAAAAGTAATGACATGGACGCATTAGCTGTCCAATCCACATGATAGTTTGATTGGCTGAGTAGATCCTCAATTGTACTGACAAAAGTTTTGGCGTTATCAATTTCCCCCCGTCGAATTGCTATACTTGCCAGCATAGAGTAAGAATGTAAGTGCTTACTTTTTAATTTGGGGCCAAGAGCCTCAATACCACGAAAGGCACATTGCTCAGCCTCTTCCAATCGGTTCCAGCTCCATAATATTTGTGCGCGTAGACGAAGGAGGAACTCATGTAGTGGGATTTGGTGGAGTTGATGGTCTTCAATGAGTTTGAAGGCGCTCTCGTGCACTTCAAATGAGGCTTGAGCATATCCTTGGGCGAATAGTATCTCGCTTTGTTGCAAGATTGCCCATAGAGCTTGGTGATACACCTGATATTGACGAGCTAGCTTTTCGGCTTGTTGCATCATAGGCAAGGCGCGATCTAAATATCCAAGCACATGATTGACTTCAGCGATGACTGATGTGGCGACAATTCGGCTGTGATAGCTGGTTTGATCCAACTGACTTAGGGCTATTTCTGCTAATTTCAGAGCTTCCTCTGGGCTATTGTCGTTGATAGCGACCTGCGCTCTCAATGCGTTGAACTCTCCTTGTAACTTGGAGGACAATTTCACTCCTAGCGTGGCCATTTGGGCATCCGCTTTGTGAAGTAAACTGCTTACTTTTTCGTATTGATGTTGACTTTGTGCTAGCCATGCTTGCAGCAAACACAAGTCAGGAGTGGTATAGAGTTCAACTGAGTTCAAGCTGTTAATTGCAAGCTCCAGAGAATGCAACTCGCCACGGTTAAATAGCTCCCAGCCGTGTTGAATAAGAATATCGACAACCAAGGCACTCCGCTTCGAGAGGCGAGCATGCTTGAGAGCTTGTGATGGTGATCCCTGCCTTAGCCACGCGGCCGTTGCCGCGGAATGAAGATCTTGCTCTTGAAGCGGCATTAAAGCTCTTCTTTGGTGAGATAGAAACTCTGCAAACAGATTGTGGAACTTGTACCAACTGTTTTCTCCTTCTAGGCGATGAAGAAACATGCCAGAACGATGTAACGATTCTATTCGGCTTAATGCATCACTCTGCTGGCTTATGTCGTGGGCCAGTTCGTCATTAAAATGATCGAAGATGGCACATTGCATTAGAAACGATTTAGTTTGCTGATCTAGCATACTGAACGCTTCTTCCGCCAAATAATCCCATAAATGTTCATGATTAAAGGCAAAAATGGAGTCTGTAGCTTGCTGTAGGCTCTTTTCTTGGTGCTGAGATTGAAGGGCGATCAGCTGCAGAGCTGAAGGCCAACCTTCAACGTAATTCGTCAAACTCTCAGCAATACAGTGTTCGACTTTACCGCTTTCTTTCTGGTTGAGAAAACGTATTGTTTCGCTAGTATCAAAGGCCAATTGCTCGGTATTAACCTCAATGATCTGCCCACGTACTCTCAAATTTGCGATACCAAGGGCAGGCAATGTTCGGCTGGTTATTACTAGTGTGATGTTGTCTGGTAAATGCTTCAAAAAAAAGCGCATGGCCTCATTGATTTCATCTAACTCGATCAGATGAAAGTCGTCTATCGCGACATAGCACTCTTCCTTAAACTCATTGAGGCTTGATAGGACATCACTAAAAAGCGCACTTAACGTCGAGAATTGTCTTTTTTCAGCAAGAGATAAAGACTTTGCGCAAGTATTCTGAGTTGCACTATTCAGAGCTCTGAGAAAATAGGTGATGAATGTATAAGGCTCGTTGTCATTTTCATCAACACTGTACCAGCCTACATTTAGCTTGTCCGATAACCAAGATGATGCCGCCGTTGTTTTACCGTACCCCGCAGGAGAGATAAACAGTACCAGTTTGGAAAACTTTGCTTGCTGTAGAGCCTCTACAATCTTGGTGCGTACTATTGTGTAATGAGAAAAATTGGGACGAGTGAGTTTAGACTGAATCCACATTATGAAAAACTATCCCTGTAAACTGAACTACTACTAAGCCAACCCATATTCCGGTCGGTTCAAGTTACGTATCGACAACATAGACGATTTGCGATCATATTGTAATTGCTCTACGCCTTTTAGGTGTGATCAATGTCTCACTATATCTTGCTTCTCCAGTTAATTTCTTCTAAAGATCAACATTTATAATCTTAATGTTATGAAAAATAACTGCTTTTAATTGGTGGGTAAATATGAATTCAATTCAGTGTGGCTGTGCCCTTTTGAAGCAATAACAATAAGATTGCTCTACGCCCTACCTCTACACCTTCGTGAGTAGCAATCAGGATGAGGTGAATATTGTTCATCTATATAACACTTGATATCTGTGCCATGTTACGCGCCAAATAATTGAGGGAAGAGGGTATGAAATCGAAGCAAACAGGCTCCTTTGACAAGGTTCTATTTCAAGAAAGTGTTAAAAAACATCTATATGCGACTTACGCAACCACTTTTGAAAAAGCGGATAAACACGCGTGGTTTTTGGCGATGGGTACTGCACTGGCAGAGCTAACAACTTGCGATCTGTTGTGTACTGAACATGACGAGAAAATTAGAAACGCAAAAAGCGTCAATTATCTCTCCCTCGAATTTTTGATTGGTCGACTAACAGGCAACAATTTGATCAGTATGGGTGTTTACCAGCAAGTAGCCGAAGCGATGGAAGAGCTAGGGCAGAACCTAACTGACTTGCTTGAAGAAGAACGTGATCCTTCACTGGGAAATGGTGGTTTAGGTCGATTGGCCGCTTGTTTTATGGACTCTCTTGCAGCGCAAGAATTCCCAACGGTTGGCTATGGTTTGCACTATGAATATGGATTGTTTAAGCAGTCATTTGATCATGGACACCAAGTAGAAACACCTGATGCTTGGCGCGGTGTTGAAGGCTACCCATGGGAGATTGCCCGTCCAGATCTTGCTCAAGAGATTGGTTTTTATGGTCATGTAGAAACCTACCAAGAAAATGGTAAAGAAAAGCGTCGCTGGTTACCAGGAATGACAGTGAAAGCCATGCCTTGGGATATGCCAATCGTCGGCTATGAAAGCAATACCGTTTATCCATTGCGTCTTTGGGAGTGCCAAGCCATTGCACCTTTCTCGCTAGAAAGCTTCAACAACGGCAACTACTTTGAAGCTCAGCACTCGTTGATTGATGCTGGTAACATTACCAAAGTTCTGTATCCAAATGACAATCACGAAAAAGGCAAAACGCTTCGCCTGATGCAGCAGTACTTCCATAGTGCAGCATCTATTCGGGATATTTTGCGTCGCCATGAAGAAGCCGGACATACTTTAGCGTCCTTGCCTAAGTACGAAACGATACAGCTGAATGATACTCACCCAACGGTTTCTATTCCTGAACTAATGCGCATTCTTATCGATGAAAAAGAGATGGAATGGGATGACGCATGGGCCATTTGTTCAAAAACGTTCGCATATACCAATCATACTTTATTGCCAGAAGCTCTAGAGACTTGGGATGAATCTCTGATTCAGAGATTGTTGCCGCGCCATATGGAAATTATTTACCAAATTAACTACTTGTTCCTTAAAGAAGTACGCGAAAAGTGGCCTGGAGATGTAGAGAAGCAGCGTAAGTTATCCATCATTCAAGAAGGTTTCCACCGTATGGTACGAATGGCAAACCTTTGTGTAGTTGGGTCGTATGCGGTTAATGGAGTTGCTGCAATGCACTCGGAGCTAGTAAAACAAGACCTTTTCCCTGAGTTCAACGTTCTTTACCCGGGCAAATTACAAAATGTGACGAACGGAATCACTCCTAGACGTTGGCTGAAGTTTTGTAACCCAGAGTTGTCTGAACTGATTTCGCAAAAAATTGGCTCTGATTGGCCGACCCAGTTAGATCAGTTGCGAAACATTGCAGATTACGCAGAAGAGACCGAGTTTCAAAAAGCCTTTATGCAGGTTAAGCAAGCCAATAAGCAGCGTTTAGCGGATTGGGTAGAGCAAAACATGGACATCAAGCTTGATACGCAGGCCATTTTCGATGTGCAAATAAAACGCTTGCATGAATATAAGCGTCAGCACCTAAATGTATTGCACATTCTATCTATGTATCACCGCTTGCTACATGATTCTGATTTTGAGATGGAACCGCGAGTCGTCTTTTTCGCAGCGAAAGCAGCGCCGGGCTATTACTTAGCAAAAGAAATCATCTATGCAGTCAATAAGATTGCGGAGAAAATCAATCACGATCCTCGAATTGGCAACAAACTCAAAGTGGTCTTCATTCCTGATTATCGTGTAAGCATTGCGGAAATTATTATTCCTGCAGCCGATGTTTCAGAGCAGATCTCTACAGCAGGTAAAGAGGCATCCGGTACAGGCAATATGAAGCTAGCACTGAACGGGGCTCTAACTATCGGAACCATGGATGGCGCAAACGTTGAAATTCGTGAAGAGGTAGGTGATGACAATATCTATATCTTTGGCTTAGAAGTGGACGAAGTCGAACAGCTTAAACGTTCTGGCTACAACCCATTCGACTATTACAATTCCAACTCTCTGTTGAAAGCCTCGCTAGATTTGTTATTGGGTGAAGAGTTTACTCCTGGTGAGCCGGGTAAGCTCAGAGCGATTTACGACAGCTTGCTTGATGGTGGTGACCCATACTTCTGCTTGGCCGATTTTGAGTCGTATGTGAAGGCACATGAGGCGATGGATGAGCAATACAAAGACACAGCTGGTTGGGCGAAGAAAGCGATTCTTAATACGGCTCTTGTGGGTAAATTCAGCTCCGATCGCAGCATACAAGATTATGTAAACAATATATGGAAGCTAGAGACAGTGAAGCGATAGATAGCTTCATCGTACGGAAAATAAAAATGCTGAATAGAAATTTAGCTTAACGATGAACGAATTAAACTGTCCGGAGAGATCAATGAATATTGAAAGTCACATAAAGCAAGTTGCTGATCGAGCAGGCATCTCCGATCACTACGTTAGCGCTTGGGGTGAAGATACTGCTGTAGATAGTTCGACAATTATTAAACTGCTGTTCGCGCTAGGCTATGATGCAAATAGCAAAGAGTCTTTGGTTAAGTCTGCAGACAAAAAGCACAAAACAGAAGTACTAGAGCCAGTGCTGGTTGTTCAAAAAGGCCAAGCGGTTGAGGTTGCATTAAACCTAGGTGTGAGTGCTAGAGAGAGCGACTTTAGCTGGCAATTGAATACTGAGCAAGGTGAAGTACTTGAAGGGTATCTGCAATCGCAGATTGTTAGGGATGAGCGTGCCGAAGGCGGAGCTCTAGTTTTCTCAATTTCTACTGAACTAGGCTTTGGCTACCATGAACTGCTGGTGAAGAGAAAACGCCGTAAATCACCATACAAAATGACAATTATATGCACTCCAGAAAGCTGTTTTAAGCAGGAAGCATTGCAAAATGGCAAGAAGCTATGGGGACCGAGTGTCCAGCTCTATACGCTTCGCACCCAGCATAACTGGGGGATGGGGGATTTTGGCGATCTGAAACAACTAGTTGCTGAGATCGCTTCTAGAGGAGGAGACTTTGTCGGTCTCAATCCAGTTCATGCGCTTTTTCCTTCTAATCCAGAAGCCGCGAGTCCTTACAGTCCTTCCTCACGTCGCTGGCTAAATATTTTGTATATCGATGTGTGCTCGGTACCTGAGTTTTCTCTGAGTAAACAAGCACAACAAATGGTCGGCAGCGGAGAGTTTCAACAGCGTCTGCAAAAAGCTCGCGATAGCCATTGGGTAAACTATACGGAAGTTGCGGCTCTTAAAATGAGTGTATTGCCGTTGTTGTACCAAGAGTTCAAGACGCGTCATTTGGATCACAATACAGAAAGAGCTCAAGCATTCTTGCAGTTTGTTGAAGAGGGTGGGGCCAGCTTACAGTACCAAGCGGCCTTCGATGCTATTCACGCTAAGCTGAGCGAAGAAGGGGATAATGTTTGGGGTTGGCCAGCATTTCCTGAGCAATATCGCCGATTTGAAAATCGAGCAGTTGGAAAGTTTATCGAACACAATCAAGACTCAGTTCATTTATACATGTACTTGCAGTGGATTGCTGACTGCCAAGTAAATGAAGTGCAAGTGTTAGCAAAACAAAAAGAGATGTCGATTGGCTTGTATCGAGATCTGGCAGTAGGCGTTGCGGATTCTGGCTCTGAAGCTTGGGCTGATGAAGGAAGCCTAGTGATGGAAGCCAGCACAGGCGCTCCACCTGATATTTTAGGGCCACTTGGTCAAAACTGGGGATTGCCGCCACTCAACCCGCAAACGTTGCGTGCCAACGCATATGACGCTTTTATTCAGTTGTTGAGAGCGAATATGAGACACTGCGGCGCGTTACGTATCGACCACGTATTGGGCCTTATGCGCTTGTGGTGGGTGCCGAAAGGCGAAGATGCCTCTGAAGGTGCTTATGTCAATTATCCTGTAAAAGATATGCTTTCCATTTTGGCATTAGAATCTCATAGACAGCAATGCAGCATTATTGGGGAAGATTTAGGGACAGTGCCTGACGAAATCATTTCAGAGCTTAGTGATGCTGGTGTGCACTCATATAAAGTCTTTTTCTTCGAGCGATCAAATGCAGATGGCGGATACATTTCGCCAAAACACTACAAACCACAATCTATGGCGACATTGTGCACACATGACATGCCTACTTTAAGAGGCTTTTGGCACTGCGAAGACTTAAAAATGGGTCAAGAGCTAGGGCTGTATCCCGATGAAGAACAATTGCAAACACTGTTCGATGACCGCTTAGCTAGTAAACAAGCGATTCTAGAGTCTGTGGATTGGCATGGCTATTTGCCTGAAGGTGTGGGACGTGATGCTAGCCTTGTACCAATGGATGGCAATCTTAGTGAAGCGCTACAAGTTCATGTTGCTGCTGGTGCTTCTGCATTGTTAAGTGTTCAACTAGAAGATTGGCTCGAAATGGATAAACCCGTAAATATCCCGGGAACAGTCGATGAATATCCAAACTGGCGGCGCAAGCTAACTGTGAATCTAGACGAGCTATTTTCGCGCGAAAGCGTTAATCGTTTAACGAGTAGGTTGACGCAAGCAAGAAGCGGCACATCAAGCTAATGGTGCTCGATGAGCAATTTTTAATCTTATAAATGCAGGCCTGCGAGTTCGCAGGTCTTTTTCTTACTCCTTTTGTTGCATAAATCTCATTTTAGAGGTAATAGAGTAGGAGAATTATTGAAAGTTTGGTTAGGGAGAAATAACTTTGAAAACGATAGTGAAAGATAAGAAAACACAGGTGTATGACCAACTTTCACAGGCTGCTTATTCTGATCCATTTGCATTTTTGGGGCCGTATATCAAAGATGCAGATGTCGCCCTTCGCGTTTGGATGCCGGGAGCAAACTACGTTAAGCTGCTCGTAGAAGGCGAGCCAGCGTTAGATTTGAAAAGAGAAGGTGATTCTGGCTTCGTATTACCAGGGAATAGGAACCTTCATTTTACCCATTACAAACTACTTGTTGGTTGGCCAGGCTCAGAACAAATCATTGATGACCCATACCAATATCACGCCATTTATGCCGAATATGATGATCTGCATACGCCAATCAATATGTATAAGCATATGGGCGCTCAGTTCATTACGCTTGAAAGAGATGGACAACAAGTCAGCGGCACGCGCTTTTTAGTTTATGCTCCACATGCTGCAGCGTGCAGCCTCGTTGGTGAGTTTAACCAATGGGATGGCCGAAGATACCCAATGCAGCGTCTTGATTATGGTATCTGGGGACTATTTATACCAAACCTACCAGAAGGCTCTAAGTACAAGTTTGAACTGAAAGGACCGAATGGAGAAGGTTTGCCACATAAGGCCGACCCATGGGGATTCTTTGCTGAGCAACACCCTTCGTTTGCATCTGTCACGTACGATCACAGCCGTTATCAATGGAAAGATCAAAAATGGCAAGATCGACCAATCACTGAAAAACGCAAAGAAGCGCTATCATTTTATGAATTGCATGCAGGATCTTGGCGCCGTGATGAACATGGTCAGTTTCTAAATTATCGCGACCTTGCCGATCAGCTTGTGCCTTATCTACTCGACCTTGGCTACACGCATGTTGAACTCATGCCTGTATCAGAGTATCCATTCTACGGCTCTTGGGGATATCAGCCAGTTGGCTTGTTTGCACCTACTAGCCGCTTTGGATCTCCAGATGACTTTAAATACTTTATCGATACTTGCCACCAAGCTGGGATCGGCGTGATTCTGGACTGGGTTCCAGCTCATTTCCCATCTGATGATCATGGCCTAGCTAATTTTGATGGTACGCCACTTTATCATGATCCGGATCCTCGCCGCGGTTGGCACCAAGATTGGAACTCTTTCATCTATGATCTTGGTCGGGAGCATGTAAGAAGATTCTTAGTCTCGAATGCACTGTATTGGTTCGATCGATTCCACATTGATGGTATCCGTGTTGATGCAGTCGCTTCGATGTTGTACCTAGACTATTCACGTAGCCATGATCAGTGGGTGCCGAATGTCGATGGTGGCAATGAGAATTATGATGCGATCGCGACCCTAAAATGGATGAATGAGGAAGTATATAAGTATTTCCCGAATGCGATGACGATTGCAGAAGAATCAACTGCATTTCCGGGTGTTTCACAGCCAACATTCTTAGGTGGCTTAGGCTTTGGCTTTAAGTGGAATATGGGTTGGATGCACGATAGCCTGTCTTATATCAAAGAAGATCCCGTCCATAGAAAATATCACCACGATACCATCACTTTCCCTTTGATTTACGCACACAGTGAAAACTATGTCCTGTCTTTGTCCCACGACGAAGTAGTATATGGCAAAGGCTCGATTCACAATAAAATGCCGGGTGATGAATGGCAGCAAACGGCTAACCTAAGAGCGTATATGGGCTACATGTATGGCCAGCCGGGCAAGAAGCTGAACTTCATGGGAGCGGAATTCGGCCAAACAGGCGAGTGGGATCATGACAGTCAGTTGCAATGGTTTTTGCTAGACTTCGAGCGTCATAAAGGTGTGCAATCGTTAACCCGCGATCTAAACAAACTGTATCGTAGCGAAACCGCTTTATTCGATATGGATAGTGAGCCGGGTGGTTTCGAGTGGCGACTTCAAGACGCTGCTGATACCAGTGTATTAGCGCATGAGCGAATCAGTGCTGCTGGGGAGCGTATCCTTGTTGTAACTAACTTTACGCCAGTACCGCATGATGGATTCCGCTTAGGTGTTCCGAATCAAGGTAGCTACAACCTGTTATTGTCCACTGATGACGAAAAGTATCATGGTAGCCAATATGATGTAGTACCTGTTGCCAATACAGAAGCTGTTGAAAGCCAAGGCTTGCCGAACTCACTGGCATTGACATTGCCTCCACTATCGACACTATTCTACAAGCTTAGCTAATTAAGCTATATTAAAGTATCGCTAGATTATTTAGCCCGATTTACAGTGTGAATCGGGCTTTTTGCATTTTGTGATTGATTAACGATTCAATACACAAAGTTGTAGATCATTTAGATTGAGCTTTGATTGTCTAGTTTTGTACCGTTACTTACTATTTGTTTAAATATTCCTGCATTATTTTTTGAATATCTATTTTAGATAGTCCTTGGTCAACGATGCCTTTCCAACGTTTCCCTTCCGCGTCATTCGTAAAGGCAATATACAGCCCTTTTTCTGCAAGCAACCTTGGGTTCATTACAAGATCATTTTTGTACTGCTTGAGCTCTGGTGTGTTGGAAGTTAGATATTTGAGAACGTTGCTATCTATGACTGCTAGACGTACTCTTTTGGTAGCGACCTTTTTCAAATTTAGCTCATCTGACTTTGCTGCGTCGGCTTGTATTTTCCCAGAGGCGACCATCGAATCAAAGTCCGCAGTATTCACGTAGCCACGTACTACGCCAATTTTATAGGCTTTTAGATCTGAAAGTGTCGACCATGTTACGGGTGAAGCTTTATTTTCTACCAGGCCTAATGGCCCTGTTCCAATTTTGTTGGAAAACAGAATGTCGTTGGATTCAAACTTATATTCGGGAAAGTAGCCCGCTATATTTGTATCTGTTTTTGCAAGGTGCACCGTACGTGACCAAGGGTAAAACTCTACTTTCAACGTATGCCCCATAGACTCTACCGCCGCTTTTACTACTGCGACAGATGCTCCTTGCTCAGGTAATGCTTTGCCTGAATAAGGGGGCCATTCTAAAGATGTTAGAGTAAGTGTGTCTGCTTTTATTGAGTTAGATAGGATAATTAGTAGAGCAAATGTCATGGCTCGAACTGTATACATAGCGTGTCCCTTTGTTATGTTCCTTCGCTGAATAATTATAGACTGAATGTACTTCTGGCATGATTTATCTGCGATAGGGTCTTTTAGCGATCGGGGAAGATTCTTCTACACTAAATTAATAGCTCTAATTATTGGTGAACTAGTATGGTTACCGCTCTTTATGCTTCAGTGCTAGCTGGTCTTATTGTCTGGCTGTCTTTCAAGGTTATTAATCAACGTAAGTCCTCCAAGGTACCGCACTCTGATGGAGGAGTGGATGAGCTGGTGATTGCAAGAAGTGCTCATAGCAACGCGGTAGAATATATTCCAATCACGCTTATCTTACTTGCGTTGGCTGAGTTCAATGGCGCTAGCGCTATTCTAATCCATATATTTGGCACCGTATTTTTCTTTGGTCGGTGGATTCATGCCAATGCTATCTTAAATGAAAGTATCCCCGGACGAGTAAGAGGCATGAAGATTACATTTGTCTGTATCGTCGGTTTGATATTACTTAACCTCATTTATGTCCCACTGCTTTAAATAGGGCTGGGTATTTGATGATTCGCTTTCCTCCATCTTGGGTTTTAGTGTTAGTCGGGCTGATATTGAATGTACTGGCTATTTTGATGTCTAGTATCGTGCTGGATAGGTTGAGTGGAGATATCGGTAAGCTCAATGAATCGAAGGAGCAAAATCGTTACTCTATTCAGCTTGCCTGGAATAGCGTGGAAACACTAGAAAGAAAGCGTGAAGCTATTTTGCTGCATATCCAGAGTATGCCCGCAGAGAATCGTGATTTTATGCTACAAGAAGCCATCCAACTGCAATTACAGCATTGGATAGGAAAACCCGTCCCTCAAATTTCTCAAGGCAATCTTGCCAGCCTTATGATGTTGATTAACCAAGCTCAGCAAACACTGAGAGATAAAATCGATGACTACTATTTGGAGAATTTAGCGATTGGTGAAAGGGCGCTGAGTCTAAACGAGAAAATAGCATGGTATAAGAATATTGGCTTGTTTTTGCAAGTGTTTGGTCTTGCACTAATTTTAGCTAGGGACTTAGCAAGAAAGAGCTAGCTCAATAAACTAGCCCATCAAATTTCAATTAAAGCTGCGGCTCAACCACGACAAACTTGTTGGTTCCGGCGATCGGTGCATACCAATGACTTTGCTTTACGTAGAAGGTCGATCCACTAACCGAGACAGGCACAGTGCCATCTGGAAGGAAGTCGATAACAGTGCCAACCTTCGGCTGGTTCGTTGGAGCGGCAGTCGCTGTGTTTACTTCTTTCACAACCGTCACTGGAGGCTGCTCAACATAAACATACTCGTTGCCGCTACGTTTGTAGTATATGTTGTCAATGATTGCATAGGTAATACCCGCTAAAACAATGTAGCTAGCGTGCTTCGGCACTTTTGTATAGTAATAGCGACGATGTGCCGGCACCTTATAATTTGGACGGTAGATAGGCTTTACCACCACAACATTCTTGGCGGGCTTTCGATATTTATAGGGTTGCCTTGGTTCAGCTAACGCTATAGATGGGGCGATAAGGCCCAGAATAACTACAGCTAAAGTTCCATTTCGCAATTTAGTAGATCTCAACATATCCGATTCCTATCGACTATATGGTGAAGTAAATCTAGCAAAGCGCACTTCAAGCAACGTAAAGAAAGCGTAAATGTATGTAAAGGCGAGAGGCTCAGTCAATTACTCTTGCCTAGATGTTTCCATATCAGTTGGCGAATGACGTCATATCTTTTTGGTAAGTTTCGGTGCCGTTTTTGGATCAGATACAGTGTTTCTGTCACAGGAGAAACTGTCTTAGCGACATAAAGGTCTTGGCTGTTACTAAAGTTGTCTACAGCACTCTTGGGTAAAACAGTAAAGCCTAGTCCCATAGATACAGGTAACAGTATTTGGTTGAGTTGATTGATATAGCCCGCTCTTGGTAATTCTTCAATATTGAGTTTTTCAAGCTCACTGTCATCACATAAATCTAAATACATAGATAAGTAATGTTTTGCATCTGGGTGTTCTATGAGTCCACAGCTAAACAGTTTCTTTGGGGTTAGGGGCTCGCCCTTATATGAGCTTGGCAGTACAAGGCAAAGTTGTTCGTTGTTAAGAGCTTCACTCTCGTAGAGGCTTGTGCTCTGAACGTCAGTCACTATGCCTAATGCGGTGTGCCCACTTTGGATGTCCTTTAGGATTTTTTGATTGGGTGCAACTTCTAATTCAATATGTAAATCTGGATACTGTTGCTGCAATTTCAGGAGCTCTGGATACAGTTTTAGAGCCAAAGATCCCGAGCACGAGAGCTGACATTGTCCGGAATAGGGATCATCAAAGCTGAGCTTTTCGAGTAAGTTAGACTCGTGCTCTGCTTGCTGAAGAGCATATTGATAAACAAGTCTTCCCTGTTCGGTCAACTCAAAGCTTTTTCCCTGCTTCTTAATCAGTGGATGGCCGCAGTTCGCTTCCAATTTCTGCAAGTGCTGGCTAACTCCGGGTTGAGTCATATAAAGCTTCTCAGCCGTTTTCGTAAAGTGGCCGACATCCACTAGAGTTTTGAAGGTGTTTAGCCAAACAGGATTAAGCATATCAACCAAATCAAAAGTTCATAACAAAAAATTATTATAATTCTAATTATTGATAATTTCTAATTCTTGAACAGTAAGGTTACATTTACTTCAACGAAATGGAGCTCAGCTCGCAACGCAACCAATGAGGTGAAATATGTCTATCGAAACTCCAATGCCTTACCCAAGAACGTTTTCTCATATCGGTATTTCAGTGCCCGATCTTGAAGCGGCAGTGAAATTTTATACTGAAGTACTGGGTTGGTATCTAATTATGCAACCAACAGAAATCGTCGAAGACGATTCAGCTATCGGGGAAATGTGTACTGATGTGTTTGGTGCGGGATGGGAAAGGTTTCGCATCGCTCATTTATCTACAGGTGATCGCATTGGTGTTGAACTGTTTGAATTTAAAAACCAACAGAACCCAGAAGACAACTTTGAGTACTGGAAAACAGGTATATTCCACTTTTGTGTTCAAGATCCAAATGTTGAAGAGCTTGCTGAGAAAATTGTTGCTGCTGGTGGTAAGAAGCGTATGAAAGCACCACGTTATTATTATCCAGGTGAAAAACCTTATCGCATGATCTACATGGAAGACCCATTTGGAAACATCTTAGAAATATACAGCCATAGCTATGAGTTGCATTACTCGAGCGGAGCATATAATTAAGCGTCTTCAATGCTTTGCTCTAAATCCAGCGAGTAGGATTTAACCCGCTGGATTATATTAATTTCAAGCTAGATAAAATGAAGATCCCTAAAGTGGTGGTTAGTAATGACATAAAGGTTGTCAGAGCTATAATGTTAGCAGCCAACTTCGCGTTCCCTCCCATGGCTCTTGCCATCACATAACTCGCAGCCGCTGCGGGACCGGCACTCATGAGATAAATTATACCAAGTTCCAACCCTCGAAAGCCCAGTAACAAGCCCCCTAAAGTCAAAAACAGCGGACACAACACAAGGCGGAAGATGGTCGCAAACCATGCTGGTTTTATTTCATGTTTCAGTGATCGAAAGTCGAGCGAACCACCTGTGCAAAGCAGCGCTAGTGGTAGTGTCATGTTTGCAAAGTATTGGCCCGCTTTTACTACTACTTGTGGAATTGGGATAGACAAAGCGTAGACAGCTAAACCGAGTAAGATAGCTTGTGTTAAGGGGTTTTTGGTTAGCGTTTTGAGTACAACAGAAAATGCTTGGTTGTTTGATTCACCGGCTGTCGGTGATAGGGCGATCACGGCCAACACATTGTACAATACTGTGGTGCTAGCCACGTAAATTGCCGCGACGGCAATACTTGATTGACCGAATGTATTTATCACATAAGCAAGCCCAATAATACCAGCATTGGCTCGAAAGCCGCCCTGAATAATAACGCCTTGATCTTGTGGCTTAGAGTAGTACTTTTTTGCTATTAGTGATGTGAAGATAAAAAACAAAATGTTGGCGAAAAGGCCGTAGATTATCAAAGAGCTACTGCCTGAAAAGTCTAGATTTGAAGTCACAATGCTCAAAAATAGCATGGTCGGGAGAGTGATCTTAAAGACCAACTTAGAGCCAACCTCAATGAAGTTCTCATTAATCAAACCAGTATTTCTCAGATAGATACCAAGAAATAGCATTAAGCAAATAGGGCCTGTTATAGAAACAGAGAAAGACAGCTGTTGAAGAACACTCATTTATTCAGTCCATTGAGTTTGAAAGAAGCCAACTGTGGTGCAAAAAATCAGTTAGCTAAATACTACGCGAATACAAAATACGAATCACTGCGTGATTTATCTAGAGCTAATATTCTATTGTCGCAAAGCATATAACCTTATATTGATTGGGGTAACGTTTTTGTTATGTGAATTATTTTCTTCTGTAAATCTATGTGAACATATGTGACTGAATTGTCATTGGGTATCAGCATGCCAAAGCAGGTTTTGCTCGGTTCTTGTCTGGCTAGCCCCTAGCATTGCCCAATAGTCATTTTTGCCCAAATTGTCTGTGTAAATTTAGGAATTATTATAATGAACAAAAATGAAGGTGCTCCTTTACCTACCAACACAAGAGAGTGGTTCTTAAACAGAAATAGCTTGATTATTCTTGCCGACATCTGTTTGTTTTTATTGCTGTATTACACTTTACCCTTTGATCCAAAAGTAGTTCTCGGCCTAAGCATATTGTGTTTTATCGCTGTGCTGTGGCTGACAGAAGCGCTGCATGTCACCGTAACAGCGATTCTCGTACCCGTCATGGCCGCATTATTTGGTGTCTTTAATACGCAAACGGCATTGAATAACTTTGCAAACTCTATCATTTTCTTATTTTTAGGCGGCTTTGCTTTGGCGGCAGCGATGCATCGTCAGGGGTTGGACAAAGTCATAGCCGATAAGGTTTTATTGCTTGCTAAAGGGAGATTGAGTGTCGCTGTATTCATGCTCTTTGGTGTGACAGCTGCTCTATCTATGTGGATCAGCAATACCGCCACAACGGCAATGATGCTGCCTTTAGTGCTAGGTGTATTAAGCAAAGTTAACTCGGAAAGTGGCCACAAAACCTACGTATTTGTTTTGCTAGGTATTGCTTACAGTGCCAGTATCGGTGGTATTGCAACGGTAGTAGGCAGTCCTCCGAATGCCATTGCAGCTGCTGAAGTTGGATTGAGCTTTACCGACTGGATGAAATTTGGTTTGCCAACTTCCATTGTTCTTTTACCTATCGCTGTCGCAGTGCTGTATTTTACGTTGAAGCCAGACTTGAAAGGTGAATTTGAAATCAATCATGAAGCCATTAACTGGGACAAAGGCAAGGTCGTTACTTTGGCGATTTTTGCTCTCACCGTGTTTATGTGGATCTTCAGTAAGCCTATCAATGCGTTTCTTGGTGGTTATGCGAAATTCGATACCATTATTGCATTGGGTGCGATCATTTTGGTCAGCTTTGCTCGAGTTGTACATTGGAAAGATATAGAAAAAACGGCCGATTGGGGTGTATTACTGCTGTTTGGTGGTGGTATCTGTCTGAGTAATGTTCTGAAAGCGACGGGTGCGAGTGTTTTCTTAGCCCATGAACTGAGCAATATGATTTCCAGCTTTGGTATCCTTTTCGTTGTGTTAATCATTGCAACGTTTGTGGTATTCCTCACTGAGTTTGCCAGTAATACAGCCAGTGCTGCGTTACTTGTGCCGATATTTGCGACGGTTGCGGAAGCATTTGGTATGTCTCCAGTGATTTTGTCTGTGTTAATTGCTGTGGCGGCTTCTTGCGCATTCATGCTGCCAGTTGCCACTCCGCCAAATGCAATCGTATTTGGTACAGGACACATTAAGCAAACTGAGATGATGCGAGTCGGTATTATTCTTAACATCGTCTGTATCTTTGCTCTGACAACTATCGCTATGTTGCTTTGGACATAACAGTTTCAGTGAAAGAAAAATCAAGAGCGAGGCAATAGCCTCGCTCTTTTCTATCTTCCCCGACTTAGGCTTTCACGGTTTTAAACGCAGACAGTAAAGATTCCAACTTATCCGCTTGCAACTGGAATTCAGAAGCCATTTCCTTGCTGTGCGCTGATTCTTGCAAAAACTCTTCGGATAGTGTGTTAATGGCTACCATATTCTCGTTTACATTTTGAGTGATCTCTGTCTGTTCACTTGCAGCAGATACAATTTGAGCTGCCTTCTCTGAAATGGTTTGGATAGAGTTAGCAATCTGCTCAAAGCTTGATGTGGCATTCGATACGTCTTCGACACTGGTTTGCGCTAGCTCATGACAGCTCTCCATGGTCGATACTGCCGAATTTGTTGCAGATTGGAAGTTGGATACCATATTCGATATTTCTTCAGTTGAGTCATGTGTGCGCTGCGACAGTACCCGTACCTCATCGGCTACCACGGCAAACCCTCTCCCTTGCTCTCCTGCACGAGCCGCTTCTATTGCTGCATTGAGCGCTAGTAAATTAGTTTGCTCTGCTATGCCTCGAATGGTGGCAACGATGCTGTCTATCTGCTCACCACTTTTTTCCAGTTCTGCAATGATTTCCGAGGCAACATTGACTTGTTCGGCGAGCTTATGGATTGATTCTTTGCTCATGTTAGCCATCTTGCCGCCTTCTTCACTGATCTGCTCTGTAGTCCGGGAAATCGCAGCTGTCTCTTCCGCGTTGTCAGCGATGCTGGCTGCAGAGGAAGCCATGTTATCAACGGAGTGAGTAATTACTTTCATTTCTTGCTGTTGTTTATCAGAACGCTGAGAATGAATCTCTGAGGAGGAGGAAGTTTCAATCGCTTGTTCGCTTATCACTTTTGTCACGCCATTTAGACTAAGCATAATATCCGTTAAGTTCTGGAAGAAGCCTCGTACACTGGCCAGTAAAGTCGAGTCCATGCCTGCGTCGCTGGGTACTATCAGGTTTCCATTGGCTGCTTGCTCCACGGAGCTTATTACAATACTTGATTCGACGAATTGGCGATTGCCTTCGTAAATATAATAAGTTGAGACTGACAAAGCTAATAGCGCGCAGACAACGTGATAGATAAGCGGAGCCAATAACCCGATGCTACTTTCTGCTCCCCAAGAGAATACTTTGAGTGGGCTTCCCCATAGTTCAATGCCAGCATATTGGCAGTAGGAGAGTGTGAGGTGATGTATTACGGTTGTTAGCACCAATACCAATACTGGTGTGTAATCTCGGTATCTATTGAGGATGGCGAAGTTGATGAAGAACAAAAAGTGACCTTCGCCAAGCCCATTAGATTGCTGAATGGCAATGGCCATCATTCCGGTAAGTATCGACGCCATGACGACTCTCGAGATCATGCTGCCAGCACAGGTAGTGTAAGTAATAGCCGCGAGCAAAGCGAGCCCGCCACCACCCAATATGCCAAGCAGGAAATAGCCATTTTGCCATGAAGTTAAAGCGCTTAAAAATACGGCATAGGCGATAATGACATATAACAATAATTTGTCTGCCTGCTTAAAATCTTCGCTAAACTTTTCCTTTAGCTCTGGAGACAGATTGGCGTCATAGCAAATAAATAGACTTTTCAACATAAGCTAACCTCATAAATGAACTTCTTCGAGCAAGGCTTGGACGGAAAACGTATTTGGGTTGTAGGCTTTGACTATTTGCCAACGTCCTTCGCGTTGCTCCAATACGTATGTTCTTCCTTGGTGTTTTATAAGTTCGCCATGCTGACTAATATTGAGCCCAAATTGTGATTTCATCTTTTCGGAATTGGTCATGGAAATATGATGACCGACAAAGCTTGGATGAAATTGCTGAGCGTATTGCTGGGAGAGGGAAGGGGAGCTATTTGGATCGATATCGACAAATATGACCTGTGGCTGGGTTTGCAGCTGTTGGATTGTTTGGCTTATCGTCGCAAGAGTTAAAGGGCATATATCAGAGCAACCTGGAAAGCCAAAGAATACAATCGCTTTTGATGCGCTGTTGTTCGATAAAAAGTCTCCAGCTACAGTTTTATTGCTTACTATTGGCATTGTGCCGATTAAAATAATAAACACCATAACTATGGCTAAGATACTTCCGCCGAATAGAGTTTGTCCCCACCGAGACTTGATTGAGAGATCCATTTCCCTGCCTCGTTTTACTTCACCATTATTCCTTTAATGCGAAAACGATTAGTGTCCCTGCACTAAGTTTGTACGATTAAGTATAGACGAAGTAATGTGATCGAAGTCTAGGTTAGGTTAAGGGGGAGAGGAATACGGGTGTGAATTGCTGACAGCGATTGCTGCCAGCGAGTATAACTTAGTGTTGTTCTACGTACTTCTTGAATTTTGCTTTGGTTGCAGCGTCAGCTTTTGCGTACCAGAAGTGCAACATTTCCTCAGCGGTATTTTTCCCTGTGACTTCTTTCAGTTCACCTTGCTTAAGCGCTCGTTGAGTCAATGTTAGTGCTGTGACGATTGCAGCCGGGCCGCCTTTGGTATTGTAGTCTTGAGCTTCACGCGGGTAGTCTCGACCTATTTGCACGCCTTCTTTGATGAGACGGTCTTGTTCGACAACTAGTTTATTGTCATTTTGGTCAACAAGGTTCCACTGTAGATTGTTGATGTTTTTCTGTGCTTGGCTAAGAGTATTGTACTTGTTAAATACAAAATGCAGTTTGGCATCTTTGGCATTGAACTTAGCAATAATAGCTTGGCTTTCTACCGTTATGCGTTTTTTACCTTGGTCAAAATAAGGAGCGTACTTAAATACGATTTGGTTATCACCATTTGGCAGAACAATGGTTTTATTGCTAGAAAACATGCTGCCTTCCATCTGAGGAGTTTCACTATTAGCCGCTAACAATTCCACTGTATCAGGAACAGTGATGGTTACTTTTGCCATTGCGAAAGTACTAAATACCATTGCCAACAAAAATGAAGCAGGTTTAATGAATTTCATTATTTATATCCTATTAGATTCCGTCTTGCAGAGACTGCCTAGCAATCGAAAATATTGCAAATTGTTTCTGTATTGAAATGGCATCTTTAATAGAATTTTTACAGAGGTGATGGATAAACCATGCGAAAGGAATCACAGCTATACTTGTATTGATTAAGGTATAGTGTGACCACTTATTATTTACAGGAGGATAAATCGGTGAATCGTATAGATATGCTGGATATTAAGCTCGTTTTATCTTCTTGGTATAACCTAGATTACTGCCTTTCCTTACTTAATAAATCCAGTTAGTCCTTCGTTTTTTCTCGCTCAATGCTTTTGAGCTTTGACATATTTTCAATATGACTTTTCAGAAAAATTTTACGCTACTTTAAGAGATTGAAGTTGGCGGGATAAGCAGAAGGATACAACTCATGAAACGCATACCAGAGCCATTTAGAATCAAGATGGTTGAGCCAATCAAGATGACAACTTTGGCAGATCGAGAATTAGCACTGAAAGAAGCAGGTCTCAATCCATTTCTATTGCGAAGCGAAGATGTTTATATCGATCTGTTGACCGACTCCGGCACAGGAGCGATGAGTGACAACCAGTGGGCGGGCCTCATGATGGGAGACGAGTCATACGCTGGCAGCCGTAACTATTTTAATCTTTGCAATGCTGTTGAGCACTTCTTTGGTTACAAGCTCACCGTGCCAGTCCACCAAGGCCGTGGAGCAGAACAAATTCTTTTTCCCGCACTTATTGAACGGATGCGGCAAGTTCGTGGTGGGGATTCACCAGTGTTTATTTCTAATTACCACTTTGATACCACAGCTGGACATGTCGAGCTAAACGGTGGCAAGGCGGTTAATGTGCTGGTTGAAGAAGCATTTGATACAACAACGCCGTACGATTGGAAGGGCAATTTCGACCTCGACAAACTGAATGCCACTATCGAGCACTATGGGGCGAAGAATATCTGCGCGATTATTTCTACTATCACTTGTAATAGCTCTGGTGGTCAGCCAGTATCGATGAAGAACTTGCGGGCAGTTTATGAAATAGCGGCGAAAAATGATATCCCGGTGATCATTGATTCCGCTCGATACTGCGAAAACGCTTACTTCATTAAGAAGAGAGAAGAGGGTTACCAAGATAAGTCGATCCTAGAGATTGTTCGGGAGATGTATCAGTATGGCGACATGCTGACAATGTCAGCCAAAAAAGATCCAATGGTTAATATCGGTGGCTTGTGCTGTATTCGTGATCATGAAGAGTTGTTTGCAGCGGTGCAGACGCGTTGTGTTCCGATGGAAGGTTTTGTCACCTATGGCGGAATGGCAGGGCGAGATATGGAAGCGCTCGCGAGGGGATTGTACGAAGCTGCCGACGAAGATTTTCTGAAATATCGAATTGCTCAGGTTGAATACCTAGGTGAAAGGTTGAGATCGGCAGGCATTCCAATCCAATACCCCACAGGAGGCCATGCTGTATTTGTCGATGCAGGAAAGATGCTTTCACATATTCCAGCAGACCAATTTCCAGCTCAGGTCCTGTGTAATGAGCTCTACTTAGAGGCGGGTATTCGCGCTGTAGAAATTGGTTCTTTGTTACTAGGAAGAGACCCAGAAACAGGTAAACAGAAACCTTGTGAAATGGAACTAATGAGACTCACAATTCCACGTCGGGTGTACACCAACGATCACATGGACTATATCGCAGATGCTATTATCGAACTGAGTCGCAATGTCGATAAATTGAAAGGGCTCGATTTTTCCTACGAGCCGCCTGTATTGAGGGAGCTATGCTGGTTTCTGGTGTATGGAAGAGAAAAGAAGTTGCGGTGTAATCTGTTGATGTAGTTCTCACCAGAACGATTAACAGAAAGGTACACCGCATGACTGATAATACTGTTGTTTCACTGAATACACCACAAGACCCGCTCACTGAATTGATACGCCAAGGTGCAAGAGACTTAATTTCACAAGCTGTTGAAGCGGAGCTTCAGCAGCTGCTTACTCAATATCAGAATACGATGGTTGACGGCAAACAAGCCATAGTTCGCAATGGTTTCTTACCTGAGAGAACCTTACAAACAGGTGTCGGCGATGTGGAAGTGCAAATTCCTAAGGTACGAGATCGCTCAGGGAATGGTGTTAAATTTAATAGCAGCTTGATACCACCGTATCTCAAGCGAACTAAAAACATAGCAACACTGCTCCCACTGCTCTATCTCAAGGGGATATCGACGGGCGATATGCTACCCGCTCTTGAGTCGCTGCTCGGTAAGGATGCAAAAGGACTCTCAGCCAACAGTATCTGTCGCCTCAAGGAGCAATGGCATGAAGAATACGAGCAGTGGCGCAAACGAGACCTCGGTAAGCGTCGCTATGTCTACGTCTGGGCTGACGGTATTTACTGTCACGTCAGAATGGACGACAAGCTCTGTTTGCTCGTCATTATTGGCGTCGATGACACTGGGCGCAAAGAAGTCCTTGGCGTTCTGGATGGTCATCGAGAGTCAGAAGCAAGTTGGACGGAACTCATTGAGCAGTTACGAGCACAGGGATTACAGTTAGCACCAAAGCTAGCCATCGGAGATGGCGCACTTGGTTTCTGGAAAGCGGTTGCTAAGTGCTGGCCTCAAACGGGTCAGCAGCGTTGCTGGGTACATAAGACAGCGAATGTGCTTAACAAGGTGCCCAAAAGTGTTCAGCCTAGGATGAAGGAAGCACTGCAAGATATCTGGATGGCAGAGACCAGGAATGAGGCTTATCATGCCTTCTCAACCTTCCAGAAGCGCTTCGAAGCCAAGTACCCAAAAGCAACGGACTGCTTGGTGAAAGACAAAGCTGAAATGTTAGCGTTCTACGATTACCCAGCAGAGCACTGGGTTCATATCAGGACGACGAACCCGATAGAATCAATGTTCGCCACAGTACGCTTGCGCACGAACAAGACGAAGAACTGTGGAAACAGAAAGACTACGTTGATGATGGCTTACAAGTTAATGCGCAGTGCAGAGACGAAGTGGCGTCGTCTACGAGGTTTTAAACTCCTGGCTGATGTTGTGAAAGATGTTCGCTTCATCGATGGGGTGAAAGAAATGGAGACTCATCAACAGGCTACTGCATGATCTCCATACACCACATTTGACAATAGCTCGTATTGAGGCACTTTACGGCGAAATTTAAGCAAATTTAGACTCGATACTAAATAAAAAAAGCCCTGATAAGGGCTTTTTAAAACTCGTTACTACTCTTTATTTTTCTCGTTCAGCGAGCACCTCTTTAAATGCGAACATGCCATTCAAAGAAGCTGGGAATCCAGCGTAAACTGACATTTGTATAATGACTTCTTTAATTTCTTCTTCACTGCATCCAACGTTTAGTGCAGCGTTTAAGTGAACCTTAAGCTGAGGAGCACAATTCCCTAAAGCCGTTAAAGCCGCGACGGTGGCAATCTCTCTAGATTTTACATCTAAGTTTGGGCGAGAATAGACATCACCAAAAGCCTCTACTGTATGCTTCGCTAAATCTGGACTTATGGTGTCTAGGCTCGCAATAACATTGTGACCCGCTTCTCCATCTATACTTGATAACAACTCTAGTCCTTTTTCAAACCGCAACGTGTTCATTCGAATTCTCCTATTGATTGGAATAAACACACTCTACAAGTTAGAGTTGACTCTAAGTCAAGCAACTTTTCCTTGTTTATACAGCATTATTTTATCGTCCAAGGCGGATAGGTGCTTTTGTTGCATCTCGATATGGCGAATAAGTTCCTCTCGATGTTGTTCTAGTAACTGCTGCCTCTCCTTTAAAGTCTCAGTGCCGTTTTCTCTCAAACTTGCGTAGACCAATATCTCATCTAACGGCATGCCTGTATCTTTTAGCCGTTTAACAAACTCAATCCAACTCTTATCTTTATTCGTGTAAACACGATGCCCGCTAACACTTCTTTGAATATTTTTGAGTAAGCCAATTTTCTCGTAATATCGAAGTGTGTGAGACGACAAGCCAACCTGTTTGGAAAACTCTCGAATATTCATTTAGTTCCTCTTCCTACTTCAACATTCGGCGCACTTTTTAGTTTTGTGGCTCGGTGACCTGATAGAAACTCTAGTTGACATTTATGTAAATATATCTTCTAACTTTAAACATGCGCACTATAAGTTATTTATAAAAATACCGCTTGAAAACAATTAATTATTCTTATAGTGTTCGTGGCTGTTAATATTTATTGTAAATATTAACTAACAAATTGGATATTAACATCAAGGAACGATGTGTTGCATTTGTCCCACTAGGATAGAGTGGGAATTCATACACCTATTCAGCTTTGTCTGAATCACAAACGTTATCACACTCGCCTTGCACAATAACTTATCAGCTTGATTTTCTTACAAGGAGTTAATGTGAGAATTTTTAAATTGGAGTTTGCACTCCTTTTGGCCGCATTCATATTTATCCCAAGCCAAACCTACGCAGCATCGAAATGCTACGATGCCCCTTTCACGCTAGAAAATGGTCAGTCCATTACTACAGACGATGGCTCTACAAGGTTAGTAGCGCAAGCAGATGGCGTCGTTGTTTTATATGATAAGACGGCTGAAGCTGGCTCTAATGTACTTTGGAGAATGACTGGTACAGAGCTTGTTTTAAGCGATGGTGGAAACGTTAGTGTATTGCGTTCCAATGGAAAAACGAAATGGAGCTCAGAGACTGCAAGTCCTTACCCAACGGAGTTTTGTGTCGAGACAGGCAATATCTCTGTTTACGATAAAATGACTAAAAATCCACTATGGCAAGCTTATCCTGTCACTCATAGAGAAGCTTTTGAAACAAAGTTAAGTACAGGTGACGGTTCGACTTGCTATGTTGATGACGCAGGTAAAGCGTATTGTTGGGGTAAAAGGTTTCAATCTACTCTGGAAAGTTCGACACAATCCAAAATCACACCAACTGAAATCCCTGAATTGTTTAATTCTTACGAGGCCAGCACTGGATTCAGGAACTTATGTGATGTAGATAGTTCGGGACGGGTAGCTTGCTGGAGTAACAAAGTAAAAGAAACTAAGCTGTTTAACGCACGCTTCTTATCCAACAGCACATATCATACCTGCGCTATTACTGAGTCTTACCACGTAGCATGTTGGGGGGATAATACGTGGGGAGAACTCGGAAATGGAACTACTATCGACCAAACGTCTCCTGTGTTGGTTGAGAGTTTATCTAATGTTGCTTCTGTAAGTACCGGAACTGGAGGAACTTGCGCCGTAACTTTTGATGGTGATATATATTGCTGGGGCAACAATTATTTTGGCCAGTTAGGCAATCTAGATAGCGATATTTCTACAACCCCTGTCGCCCTAAGAACCTCCGGTGATGTAAGCAAAGTTTCTGTCGGTGAAGGTCACACTTGTTTCCTAAAAAAAGACGGCCATGTAATGTGCTTAGGATTGAATGACAAGCAAGAGCTTGGCAATGGAAATAGTACAAATTCCGTGGTTCCAGTTGAAGTATCCAACTTAAGCGATGTTGCCACGATCAGTGCCGGTAACTTTCATACCTGTGCACTTAAAAATGATGGCACAGTATGGTGCTGGGGCTTTAATTATCGTGGCCAACTAGGGATGGGCTCAATTGAAACAACTTATGTGCCTGTGATGGTAAAAGACCTCAATAATGTCGTTGCGATCAATGCTTCTGGTGCAAACCATACTTGCGCTAAAATTGAGGATGGTTCGATATATTGTTGGGGCGACAATTACTATGGACAACTAGGAGATGGTAGCCTTGTCGATTCTTATGTTCCTAAGAAAGTGATCTTTCCCAACTAGCTAATTACAGTAAATTTTATAAAAATCAAAAAGTAGGAGGCAAATCGCCTCCTATTTCAGTTTTTCAGAAAACCAATAATCCTGTCATTGACTACGTTGGCTTTTTGCAGCGAAACTCCATGGCCAGAGTCAGCAATCGCCACAAATTTACTGTTTGGGATTCTCGATCGCGCATCATCAATCATTTCGCGGGATATCTCTTTATCTTCGGTTCCCCAAATGATCATAGTGCTTTGTTTCTGCTTTCCTAACAAGTCATACGCTTTAGTGTAATCACCCAGAGCATCGCTTCTTAGCATTGAGAGCAAAGAGCGCTGAAATCCATCATAGGTCATCTGCTCGTGGTATAGCTTTAGGTAGTGTTCTGAGTTTGGGCTGTTGCCATATAAATCACGGAATCTTGCAATCAAGGTGCTTTTGCCAACAAATCGAGCCGCAGCTTCTCCTAGCACTGGAGTTTTAAAAATTGCGGGCACCTTATAATCATCGACAACAGGTGCGATCAAGACCAGCTTATCTACCTTATTTGGGTTTTGAGATGCAAAGTTAACGGCAGTGCCAGCGCCGAGAGAGACGCCAACTAAATGGAATGGTGTGGAGATTGAAAGTGAGTTGACTAGTTCGCTCAGCTGGCGCTGATACAGTGCTTGATCATAGGCTATGTCAGGTCGGTCTGAATAGCCACGACCGAACTTGTCGTAACTGAGTACACGATAGCCTTGCCTTGTGAGTGCTTGTATCTGTTTATCCCATGCCCAATGAGGGATGGTACCACCATGCACGAGAACAACCACCTCTCCACTTTCAGGCCCATCAAGTTGGTAATGTGTGAATCCGTCAGATAACCGAATGTAGTTAAGACCAGTCGTTTTTCGAATAGAATCGTTCAGGGGTTGAGTTTCAGGATTCAATGAAATGTAGCCAATTGTGGTGATTATAATTAGGCCAAAAAAGACAGCCGCAATTCCTTTCCAAGTTTTCATTTTACTTATATGCCTGACTAGTGAGCAATCCGATATATCCAATATAAATCGCTTAGCCAAGCAATACTTTGTTGAGGTACTCAGTTATGGACTAGGGTGAAGTGACCACATATTTTCCATAAATTTCGTCGTATCCTCCATTTTGCTTCAACTTGTCAAATGAATCTTGGAATAGCTTTACCGTGCTGTCTGGTGTATCAAGACTGAACGCTAGATAGTAGCTCCCGCTGTTTGGTAGTGCGAATAGTGGCTCAACTATAGACATAGTTTCACCTAGCTGGTTTAACTCATACGCCATAGCAAGTTTAGGTTTTAAGATTAAATCATCTCTTCCAGCAAGAAATTTCGCTACAGTTAGGCTTTCTTTGTGGATAGGGTTTAGCTGTTTGTCTGTAAAGCCTTGCGATTTAAGATAGGTCGTACCCGCTGATTTTGCTACAGAAGTAATGGTGTATTTTTTGGCATCCTCTAATGTGTTGACCACGATGTCTTGCCTCTTTTTCAGCTTCCAAATCCAAACGGTACGCTCGGCTACTGGTCCAACCCACTTGAATAATGGATCTCTGGCTTCAGTTCTCGTCATGGTATACAGGAGTATGTTTTTGTCATTGAGAGCCATTCGGTAAGCACGCTGCCAAGGATAAAGCTCAATCTTGAGGTTTTGGTTACCTGTGTCCTTTAATATCGCTTTAACGACGTCTGTTGTAAATCCAGTGACTTGGCCATTCTTTTGATAGTTGTAGGGAGCGTAGTCTTCCGTGAGAATGGTCAACTCTAGGCTCAACGCCAACCTTGGCAGGGTTGCAGCTAGAAGTAGAATTAATAAAGTTTTTGTCGCGCGCATAATAAGCTCTCGTATGTATATAAATTAAGCATAGTGATTACTGAGAGCCGCGCGGGCTTTTGCCTGCCTTAATGCTGTAAATCGCAAAGATGAGACGAGTTGAGCAGAGAAATTTGGATAAATGAAGAAAGTTTCTGAGTTTAGGAAAGCAGCCAGCCAACTACGGTTAAGTCGTTGGCTGGCATACTCGTTAAGGTTAGGTTCGGAACTTAGACATATGCCCTGCAATGCTCTTACTTAGATCGAGCACTTGTTGTGAATTGTTGGAGTTTTCCACCGCACCGGCGGAAGCTTCACTTGATGCATCTGAGGCTTCAACAATTGCTTGGCTTATTTCCTCAACGGCCATTCTCTGCTCTTCCGTCGCATGAGAAATTTGCCCACTTCGTTCAGAGATATGATTGATCATCTCCTGTACTTCTTTTACTGAGTGCTGTGAATCGCCAACTTTCTCTGCAGTGTTTTCTAACATGGTTGCAATGCGAGTCAGCTCATCTTCAACGGATTTAGTTGCTTGATCCAGTGCTTGGATGTTCTTCTGGATTTGCTCTGTCGATTCACTAGTTTTAACCGCTAAGTTTCGAACTTCATCTGCAACCACGGCAAAACCCCGCCCTTGCTCACCAGCACGCGCTGCTTCGATAGCCGCATTGAGTGCCAATAAGTTGGTTTGTTCTGAAATATCGTTGATGACGTTCAGTACGGTGGTGATTTTCTCGCCTTCTTCGATCAGTTTGTGCATTTCTGCATTCACATGATCCATCTCTTCACGCATGTTAAAGATCTCTTGCGAAGAGGACTCAATCGTATCGTTTACGCCGTTTGTTAGCTGAGCAGCATTGCTTGCTTGAGAGGCGGTATCTGAAGCGGTATCTGCAACAACTGCAACAGATTGGTTCAACTCAGTAGCAGCGGCGGCGACGGTGGTGAGTTGCTGTTTCTGAAGGTCGAGCTTTTCAGCATTATCTCTAGCGGTGGCACCATTTTGTGTAGCTTTATCTTCTAACGTAATGGATGCTCCAGTTACGTCGATGACGATAGTCCGTAGAGATTCAGTAAACACATTGATGCTATCGGTGATAGCGTCAAATTCTTTGTATTTTGCTTTCTGAATCTTGTTGGACAAGTCGCCTTCACCAGATGATAGCGCTTGAATTCTTTCGGTAAGCTGTTGTAAAGGTTTGAGCACCGTTAAGGTCAAAACGAGTACTATCGTGACACTAATAATAAGGTCAAGAATAAGTAGCTCAACGATATTCATCTTCAAAGAGTGGGATAATTTGGCGTTAAGCACATCGGTGTTGTAGAAAACAATCACACTACCCACGTCATTTTTCTCATCGTACTCCACAAAGATAAGCTGATCTTTGACGGAGTGGTCTTCGTCTAACATCGACTTATCTTTTACATCAACGATTTTCGGTTCAGCCCCATCTTCCGCCCCTTCTAAGGTCAAAAACAGTACTTGTCCTCCCTGATTATCAAGCACTTGTACGGCTGAGATCTCAGGTGTATTCAATTCCGCTGCGATGGTTGATTTGGCTGTATCTAGGTCAAAATCCCACATAAGCCTAGGTAGACTCATCGTTAAACGCTGAGTACTATTGCCAACTGTTTGGTCGAGTTCTTGTTGTAGGTTGTCTTTAAAACTTTGATATTTTATAAAAGCCGATATAAGTAATACGACTGTGACGGCAGCGATTACTTGAACGAGGAATATAACCTTCAAACTCTTCAAAACAGACTCCTTGTCGTTAAGAATAGGGATATAAATAAAATAGTTATAGGTTGTGTTTTAATCAAATTATCAATAAAGAATGTTCGACCAAATCACCTCGTAGCAAAAATCTAAATCAATAACTTAGGTTGGTTTTTGTGTGTGTTACTTGGCCAGTAGTTTAGCTAAGGAAAATTGAATGAAAGTATTGGTAGAGGCAAGCCGTGTCTCAAAGCAATATAAGAATGCTAGTTCTGGAAACGATAAAGCTATAATAAACATAGGCTTCCAGTTAAAAGAAGGGCAAGTCTTGGGCTTACTCGGCCATAACGGTGCTGGTAAATCGACACTAATAAAAAGTTTGTTAGGTGCGCAAAGCTATTCTGGAGAAATAAAAATCAATGGCTTGAGCCCAACTTCCCACCGAACCGAAATAATGAAGAGTTTGTCTTATATCTCAGACACCAGTACGTTGCCGAATTGGATGACTGTTCAGCAGCTGTTGAAGTATACCGCTGGTGTGAGTCAAAGTTTTAGGCTGGAAACAGCTAAGAAACTACTGTCGGATACGGATATTGGCATGCGGTCGCGCATTGGTGCTTTATCTAAGGGTATGAAAGTACAGCTCCACCTTGCCATCGTTATTGCAGCCGATGCCAATGTGTTGATTTTGGATGAGCCGACCTTGGGGCTAGATTTGATGTATCGTGATGTTTTCTATAGGAACTTGATGAATTGGTTTCAGCAAGGAGGAAAATCATTGATTATTGCTAGCCATGAAGTCGATGAAATTGAAAAACTGCTCACAGATGTATTGATTCTCAAACAAGGCCGAATGGTGCTCAATGACTCAATAGAATCATTGCAACAGAAATACACCCTAATCGAAGCCGCCAATGAATATTCAGAACAGGTTAAGAGCTTACATCCTATTTATTCTCGGCCAGGAATGAGCTCTACTGAGTGGTTAGTTGAATCACAGCAATTGAATTTGCCGCAAGAAGTATTTGTTCGCAAAAAAGCTTCGCTTGCCGATATATTTCTCGCTTTTCAGCAAGGAGAAAAATCATGAGACCGACTTTACATATGCTTGAGAAAGAGTGGCTTGAGAATAAGGTCGTGACGACAACACCGATCATACTTTTTGTATTCAGCATCTTTATTGCAATAGCTATGTTTTCAAATTCTGGCCACTTTGCTAACTTTTCTTATCAATACAGTTTCAGTGGCAGTCAAACATTGACTTCAATGTCGGGCTTTAATTTTAGCCTAGCCAGTATCTTGATCTCGATTGCCGGGGTGGTGTCTATTGCGCTTTCAAGCGCTTATTTTCCGAAAACGCTATTGAAGGAAAAGCAAGAAGGCAGTTGGATGTTTTGGCGTAGTATGCCGGTCAGTGACTTACATAGACACCTTGTTAAACTACTCTTCGGGCTCATTGCAATACCTTTATTTTGCTCCTTTTTCGTTTTAGCGGCAGAATTGTTGTTTTGGATAGTAAAGCTTACTTCGGGCCAACAGGCCGGCTTTCTTTTAGCTCCACTAACGTTTACTCATGTTGTTTCAGGCTGGATAGAGTTTCTGGGCAGAATGTTTATTGTGGCAATTGCACTATTGCCTCTTGCGGCTATTGCTTTGGCCGTATCTCAGCGAACCCGTTCGCCAATCATCACCATGTTTGTCGCTATCTACTTATTAAAGCTAATGCCAATACTGCTTTTTGGTTTTTATGGCGTTAGCCACTTTGTCAGCGCTGTTATTGACTTGCCGAGTAGTGCTCTGTTTGACACTAACCCTCTTAGCGGGTTTATGCATGCGAATATGTTGTTTTTGCTCATCTACTTTATGTTGGGAGTAGCTGGTTTTATGGCTAGTTTGCGATTCAGCAAAACCGACGAGTAATTCTTCACTGCAATAAAAAAGAGCTGACCCAAATGATTGAGTCAGCTCTTTTTTGTTATTTTAAATGTCTATTTATTTCATAAACCAAGAAATAAACACGACAAAACCAAATAGGAACGTAACCATTAGAGCGAGCTTTCCACCGCCTGCGGTATAACTACCATCAAGCTCAATGCGCTCATTGACGATATCGAATGCTGGCTGACGAAGTTTTACCACCATAGCTAGTGGTCCCCAGACCGCGAGGAATACAAGCACCATACCAGCGTAACTCAACATACCAACGAACTGATCAGCAAACAGCTTGGTGAGAACCAACGGTAGGATAAAGGTAAGCGCGTAAGTAATCGCTTTGTTGCTTGATACCGCATCTTTATTCTGGTCGTACAGCGCCATCGAAACACCTAAAAATGAAGTGATCAAAGCAAGAGCTGAGAAGATAGAGCTGACTTCTTTAATAAACGGTTTGTTGTAACTGAAAGACGAGATAAGATCAGAGATACTGTGGAACTGGCTTACAGTATGAACGCCTAAGTTGCCAATAATGGTAAATAGCCAAGCTAGATAACAAGCCAGCGGAATCAAGCCACCCAGCAATACCATATTGCGAATCTGTTTTGGAGTCGCACCTTCGTTGTAGGTTACGAGTGAAGGAATCACAACCATTGAACCAAAGCTTGTAAAAATAACGGCACTGTACTTGAGAACATCGTGGAACGTGTAGTGACTTGCTTGGTCGATGTAGCTCAAATGAATATTGGAAGACAGATAGCCAATAACGATAAACAGCATCGCGACCATGACGATAAATAGCGCACGATTGAGCTTGTCGATGTGTTTGGTACCTGAAGCGACAACTACGCCCATTAGCAAACAGAAGATGGTATAGCTGACTGCAGGTGAAGAGTTAACGCCAAGTCCTGCAAGGATCTTATGGAATAAGTCCCCAACCCCTAACAGGTAGGCAATCATTAGACAGATCAGCAATAAATAGAAAAGCGCGTTAATAAAGTGCTTAAACTTTGTGCCAAGTGTGAGATAAGCAATTGTGCTCATACCACAATGACCTTTAGTTTTTGTGCAAGCTTCAGCAAGCAGTAGGGCGGAGTATGTGGTCCCTACAAAAATAAACAGCATCAGCAATGTACTGGCGTAGAAGCCAAATTGTGCCAATACCATTGGGATGGCCAACATCCCAGCGCCTAGGGCAGTTCCTGCAAGTATTAAGGAACTACCAAAAAGTCTCATATTCAAAATGAACTCCGTATATTCGGTATGCTAATCGGTTTCGTCAAAGGCGCTCTTTGTAACAAAAAGTAAACCTCAGTACAACGAATTCTAATGAAATATGAGCAACTATTGTCGCAACGCAATGTTAGTTGCCAAAATAAGTAGCTAGGTTGATGAAGAGTAGGGTAGAGCTCTTGAGTTCAAACTGAGTTGGTAGCAGAATGAGATAAAAATTTTCAGGAGTGACGATGGAACTTTCCGATATTCGCCGCGAGTACACGAAAGGCGGCCTACGTAGAAAAGATTTAAATGCAGATCCAATCGCGCAATTTAACCTGTGGATGGAACAGGCCATTGCTGCAAAAATGACGGATCCAACGGCTATGACAGTGGCTACCGTAGATGCATCAGGTCAGCCTTTTCAGCGGATTGTATTGCTAAAAGATGTTGGTCCTTCAGGCTTTGTATTCTATACCAACTTAGGTAGCCGCAAGGCGCAGCACATTGAGCAAAATAGTAAAGTGAGTATTCACTTTCCTTGGCACCCATTGGAAAGACAAGTCCATATTACTGGGACGGCAGAAAAATTGTCGGCACTAGAGAATATGAAGTACTTCGCATCACGGCCGAAAGAGAGCCAAATTGCCGCGATTGCGAGTAAGCAAAGTAGCCGCATTTCAGCTAGAGGGATATTGGAAGGTAAGTTTTTAGAACTTAAGAAAAAGTTCGAGAAAGGTGAGGTGCCAGTGCCAAACTTCTGGGGCGGTTATCGAATTAGGCCTGAAAGCATTGAGTTTTGGCAGGGAGGTGAAAACCGACTCCATGACCGTTTCTTATATTCAAAAGAAGCTGAAGATTGGCAGGTAGAGCGTTTAGCGCCTTAGTTTTGAACCAACAACGCCGCTAGCAATAGCGGCGTTGTTGTTTTGGAACGTATTCTTAAATGTTAGTTTATCTCTCGAACCACTCTAAAGCCAACATAGTTTGCTGCTGCGGACGGTGCAATAAATAGTCGTTGATACGCTTCAGCCATCGCAGGAGAGAAGTTCCATGCACCTCCTTTAGCGAGCCCGCGGTTGTCAGTTGTCCACTGCCACACGTTGCCGACCATGTCATATAGCCCAAGTGGGTTTGAAGCGAAAGCGCTTACAGGCGAGGTACTCTTATTTGACCAAGGTGTTCCGCCCCAGCCAGTATTCGCCTTTCCGGGCTCAAATTTGTTTCCCCACCAGTAATTGTCGTGACTACCTGCCAAGGCCGCTATTTCCCACTCGTCTTCAGAAGGTAAGCGGTATTTAAAGCCAGTTTCATTGCTTAGCCAGCGAGCGTAAGCTGAGGCATCATTTCGACTCACACAGACAACAGGTGAATTCGGATATTGTTTAAAGCCCGGATCGCGCCAATAGCTTTTCGCAATTGGTGTAACTTCTGACCCTTCTACCGTAGTACAAGTGTTTTTCAGCTCGGCATCTGTTTGGTAGTTAGTCTTGCTGATGAAGTTTTCGAACTGTGTGACGGTGACAGGTGTTGCTCCGATTGCGTAAGCATGATCAAGGTTAACTTGTTTTGATGCGTTTTCACCAATTAGGTACTCGCCAGACAAAATGGTAACGACATCTGGGGCTTTCGTTCTGCCGTTGATTGCGTCTGCAAACTCTTTTCCGGCAACCAGCTTATTTTCTTTTTCGCGCAGTACTGCACGTAAGTTGTGATCGGAATTGATTTTTAGCTCTCGATTGAAAGAGCGGAAACCATCTTTTTGTACCGTAATCATATGCGGGCCAACAGGGACCATGATTTCTACTGGTGTACTGCCATATGAGACGCCATCGACAAATACTCGGTCATTGTATTGGTTGGAGCGAATTGAAAGGCTGACCCAAGCTATTTCTTGCTGGCTGCCAGGTTTCTCTGCATACGTACCGGGAGCAAAACAATATTTGGACTCTAAGTCGAGTAGCTTACACGATGTGCTTTCAGATGGCCTAGCATCTAGCTCCACTTGCAACACTGTTTTGAAGCGCATACCGTCATAGAACCCTACATCAAGCGTTTTGTGGCGCAGTACATGGATATTGAGAGAAACATTGTTGATGTTTCTTTCCACTAACTTAGATTCAGACGTTTGATCTATCAGGTTTTTTTGGAACTGTTTTACGGCCTTTTGTAGAGCGAGTTCTTGGGTTTGAGCGGTACACTGTGCGATAGTCATATTGGACTGGCAAAGATTAGTGAAGCTCACTTTTTCTTGCTTAGTTTGTCCTAACTCGCTTTTAAGGCGCTCTACTCGTGCTCTTTTCTTGTCCTCAAGAAGACTAGCAATATTGTCTTCGATGCCTTTGACCCCTGCTTGTGCTTGGTCAAATTTAAATTTTACATCCTGAGTCTTTTGCTCCGCTTCTAGGCGCGCTTTTTGATTTTGTTTGACGCTTGACCAAGCTTGTTGGTAGGCATTTTGTGATTGGGAAATGTCGATGTCGGGATCATCGATCATTCTCTGGTAATCTTGAGCAAGGCTCTGTTTGGCTTTTGCGAGATCAGAATCGTACTCTTGCGCTTCTTGCGAGAGTTTATCCAACTGCTCTTGCTGCAGGTCCAATTGTTGTTTTTGTTTATCTCTAGCATCTTGAGCTTTTTCAAGCTCGGTATTCTTACTAAATAGGGCATCATCTATAGCGATAACTGAGGAGGGCGTTCCTTCTGCCATTGCTGACGATGCTATCCAGCAAGGTATAAGCGCTAAGAATAAAGCTGTTAAACCTTGTCGCATTGTCTGTCTACTTCAGTGATATTAATAAAAATAGTTCTAAGTGGAAGCACCACTTTACCTTGTTATATCTTACGATATCGACGGACAAAACGGCGCTTAAACTGCATCTTTGTGAAACTCAACAAAATAATGGAAATTGTAGTCTTGTAGCTGGTTGAAAATTCAGCAATTAACTCACTTTAGCCCACTAAGTCTGTTTGCTTGGTCTAAGCTTAACCCAAACTGTATCTCGACCTTTTACGTTGATGGTTTGGTTGTACGTCTCATAGCCATCTTTTGATACAGTCACTTGGTGACGTCCAGTTGGTAAAACTAACTCCACTGGCGTACTTCCATAATCTATGCCGTTTATCGTCACTGAGTCGTTGTATTGATCAGAACGAACAGTCACATTGGCCCAGCTTTTATTCTTATCGTTAGCTTTTTTCGCAGCGTCACCTTTTAAGCAGTAACGGCTAGATACGTTGAGTAGCTTACAGGCAGCGATTGCTTCTGGTTTTGCTTGCAGCTGCGCTTGCATCTGAGTGAAATATTCGTTGTTACCTTCAAATCCAGCACGAATAATTTGGCTTTCTTGAACGTGAATATTGAGCTGCACTCCTTTCACGTTTTGCTTGGCGATTACTGACTCTGTTAGGTTATCCATCAGCTCTGAGCGGAAAGATTTAACGGCTTTTTGTTTGGCAAGATGCTTACCTTGGCTAGAACATTCAGCCAAGGTCATGGTCGTAGAACAGGTTGTTTTATAGCTAGTTTCAAGTACGGAACTTTCTCTTAGCTCAGCTGCGAGTCTTTTCACTCGGGCTTCAACGCGTTGCTCTTCTAAATTTGAGAATTCAGTATTGAGGCGGGCTTGCTTTTGCTTGATCTGAGAAAGCTTCATTTCATTTTCAGTAATGGCTTGCTCAGTTTCTAGTTTCGAGTTTTGATTAGCTTTTACGGCGGCCCAAGCTTGCTGATATTTCTTTTGGAAAGAGACCAAATCTGTATCAGGATCTTCGAGAAGGCGACTATATTGTTTGTCTAATGCTGATTTAGCCCGGTTCCGTTTAGCTCCAAGCTCATCACCTTCACGCTTTAGTTTCGCTTGTTCATTCTTTAGCTGTTGAAGCTGCCCTGACTCGCTATCATACTCCGATGCCATAGTATCTATCTCAGCTTGTTTTGTGCTGAGTTTTTTGTCGATTGTAGTAACTGGATCGACTTGGTTTACTTCTTCGGCCAATAACGGTGTTGAAAGCCATATAGGGCTTAGCGCAAGTAACAGCGCTGGGATGCGACGTATTATCATAGGTCCCTGCATACAAATTAACGTGTTAACCCACATATAGAAAAATACAAACTAGATGAACCAAGCAAAAGCGTTATCTAAACGTATTTTCAATTCCTTTATGTTTCTAAAATCTACAACCAGAAATTCACTAAGTAAATGACTTTGAAAATTTTAGAGTCATGCATTATCTATTTTGAGCACATTGTTAAATTATGCAAGTCTATAATTTTAACCTGCTTGCAATATCGACATTCGAATAGACATTGACCGTAATTAATGTGCACTTGATCATTGTTCCGTGTCCTTGTCAAAAGGTTTTATTCAGCTGAATAACTGGTTGGATAGGTGTTCATTTTTATATGCTGGATGCACTGTTTTCCGAGATTTGGGCGTATGAAGTAGTTGCGGTATGATTGACCATCTTGGTGATAGTGAATACGGGCGAAAACAACTTGCAATTGGATAAGTATAAAATCGCTGACTCTGTTGAACATGACATTCGTCCCGCTCAACTGGTGACCTTACCTTCATATATGGATTGCCATGATCATGACTATACGCAAGTAGTGATTGGTTTAAATGGACAAGCAGAATTTGAGGTTCAAGGCTCTGGCAACAAAATTGGTCCCGGACAGGGTTGTGTCGTCTCTCACGGCCTTGATCATGCTTTCGGTAGTTTATCTCAATACTCAGATATCTTAGTTGTCAACTTAGCCAAACCAAGCGAGAACGAGCCTGAAAATCTAAAAAAATTCAATGATATATCTAGTTCTGATGTTTATTTTAGCTTGGATTTACGAGTAAGCCGACTGATTTGTAGTTTGGTTGAAGAGCTTAGAATTAGCCCTGATGATTTGTATTTGAGCAGAGCTTGCTGTGATACGGTGATTGCTTTGCTATTGCGCCACTCTAAAACAAAACCAATACCAGCGAGAGAATCTAGGTTCGATATGGATGCTATCGATAGCTACATTGAGCGACACCTTTCGCAAAAAATTACCGTAACCCAACTAGCAGGTAGTGTTTACCTTGGAGAGAGCCAATTCTTTTACTTATTTAAGGAAAAGTTTGGTGTGACACCTCATCAATATGTCTTATCCAAGCGAATGGAAAAGGCGAAGTATCTCATCGAAAATAGTGGCCTATCCTTGGGCCAGATTTCAGAGCTGACTGGATTTTCTGGTCAAAGTACGTTCTCCCATAGTTTTGCCAAACTCATTGGTCTTTCCCCTTCCCAATACCGAAAAACTCGCAACAAATAGGGCTATTGCTAAAATTCCTATACTGATTTTGCTGTGATGATGTAGTCATCTTGTTAAAAGTCGGAGGATTTGGAAAAAAGCACGGAGTATTTCGCAAGTATTTACCAGTAGCACGAAATAAACTCCAGCCAATGTAGAATTCCCAAGCGTGATTGGATCTGATACCGAGGACTACCAATGTTTATTGCAACTGATGTGCTAAATGCAGAGTTCGTTAATCAACCATTGAACCAACTATGGTCAAAGATTTCTCCACTTTATATGGTGGACGAAACTCAATGGTTAGAGCAGCTTTTGCCACTCGCAACACCAAGTGAAGTAGAAAAGTCTCAAATTACCCAAAAGACAACGCAGCTGATAGAAGCCGTTCGAGCGGACAATAAAGCAATCCAGATGATAGACGCGTTGCTTTTAGAATACAGCCTAGATACTCAAGAAGGCATATTGCTGATGTGCCTTGCTGAAGCTTTAATGCGTATCCCTGACTCAGCGACTGCTGACGCTTTAATCAAAGATAAGTTAAGTGTTGCTGATTGGAAATCTCATCTAAAGAACTCTGATTCGGTGTTTGTTAACGCTTCTACTTGGGGCTTAATGTTAACGGGCAAGGTTATTGGTGTTTCAAACGATACCAAAAGCCCGACTCAAGCGGTCAACCGTTTAGTCAATAAGCTTTCTGAGCCTGTGGTTCGAAAAGTGATGCATCAAGCGATGAAAGTCATGGGACACCAGTTTGTACTGGGCAGAACCATAGAAGAAGCGCAAAAAAATGGCCGCTCGATGCGCGACAAAGGCTTCACCTATTCCTACGATATGTTAGGAGAAGCAGCGCTTACTACGGCAGATGCAAATAAATACTACAAAGACTATTTAGTGGCGATTGAAGCTGTGGGCCGAGATAAGTATGCACAAAGCACTAGCCCGGCTCCGTCTGTGTCGATAAAGTTATCTGCTCTTCACCCGCGATATGAGGTAGCCAACGAAGAGCGAGTTCTATCAGAACTATATGAAACAGTGATGCAATTACTGTGTCGGGCAAAAGAACTTGATGTCGCGATTACTATAGATGCAGAAGAAGCTGATCGACTAGAGTTGTCTCTTAAGCTGTTTGAAAAAATCTACTGCAGTGACTCGGTGAAAGGTTGGGGTAAATTTGGTCTTGTTGTTCAGGCATACTCTAAGCGTGCACTAGCAGTATTGCTGTGGCTTAACGGGCTGGCAAAGCAACAAGGTGACTTGATACCGCTTCGCTTAGTAAAAGGGGCCTATTGGGATAGCGAAATCAAGTGGTCTCAGCAAGCGGGTTACGATAACTACCCAGTATATACACGTAAGGAAGCAACTGATGTAGCTTACCTTGCTTGTGCTCGCTTCTTGTTGAGTGAGAATGTTCGAGGCAACATTTTCCCACAGTTTGCAAGCCACAACGCTCACACAGTCAGCGCAATTGCTGTTATGGCGCAGCACAAAGACTATGAATTTCAACGTCTGCATGGCATGGGTGAAGCTCTCTACAATCATGCCATGTCGTCTTATCATCAATCGGTAAGAATATATGCACCTGTTGGTAGCCACAAAGACTTACTGCCATACCTTGTGCGCCGTTTATTGGAAAATGGAGCGAACAGCTCTTTCGTTCATCGCTTAGTTGATGCGGGCTGCCCAATTAATTTGCTGACAAGGCATCCAGTGGAAATGTTGTTAGAGTTTGATACTTTACATAATGCTAACATCCCGTTACCACCTAAGATCTTCCCCGATCGCAACAATTCGCTTGGGATCAATATCGATATAGAAAGTGAAGCTAAGCCTTTTGAACAACAGGTTGAAAGCTTCTTGAACAAGCAATGGCATGCTGCTCCATTTATCAATGGACAATCAAGTTACGAAAGCATGATCAAGAGCGGATCTCAATGTGAGCGAATCACAGCCCCGTATGATCGTAGAGTCGAAGTTGGTCAAGTGGCTTTTGCAAACCTTGATCATGTTTCCGAAGCGATTGATGGTGCAGCAGCAGCTTACCCAGCTTGGAATGAAGCGAGTATTGACGAAAAATCTTCATTGTTGAACAAGTTAGCGGATCTTCTTGAAAGCAATATGGCTGAGTTGGTGGCTATTTGCCATCAAGAGGCTGGCAAGACGATACATGACAGTATCGATGAGGTTAGAGAAGCGGTTGATTTTTGTCGTTTCTACGCGAATTCGGCGAAAGCACTTGGCGTTCAGACAGTACAAGGCTTGGATGGCATTGATCAGCAAATCTCTCGAGTGGGTCGAGGTGTATTTGTCTGTATTAGTCCATGGAACTTCCCGCTGGCAATATTCTTAGGCCAAGTAACAGCAGCCCTTGTTTCTGGGAACACAGTTGTTGCTAAGCCCGCAGAGCAAACTAGCTTAATAGCAATGAAGGCTATTGAGTTAATGAAGCAAGCTGGCTTCCCTGACGGAGTCATTCAACTTTTACCGGGCAGAGGTAGAGATATTGGCGAAGCTCTGACCAGCAGTACTCAAGTCGCTGGAGTTGCATTTACTGGCTCAACAATTACGGCTCAGCGAATTAACCAAGCGTTAGCGGCAAGAGATGCCAACCCAGCACCGCTTATTGCTGAAACCGGTGGCCAGAATGCGATGATCGTTGACAGCACTGCATTGCCAGAGCAGGTTGTGCGTGATGTATTGCGCTCTGCTTTCGCTTCAGCGGGTCAGCGATGCTCTGCACTACGAGTGTTATTTGTTCAGGAAGATATTGCCGACCGAATCGTTACTTTAATAAAAGGTGCAATGAGTGAACTTAATGTCGGCAAGCCTTATTTACACTCAACCGATGTTGGGCCTGTGATTGACGGGACGGCAAAAGAGAAACTACTGGCGCACATTGATGAAATGACATTAAGTCAGAAAAAAGTGGCGCAACTCAAGTTAGACCCAGAGTGCGAACACGGAGATTTTATTCCGCCAACAGCGTTTGAAATAGATGATATCGCTTGTTTGACCGAAGAGCAGTTTGGGCCAATTCTGCACATCGTTCGGTACAAGGCGAAACAGCTTGCTGACATAGTAGATAAAATCAACAAAACTGGATATGGGTTGACACTAGGTGTTCATAGCCGTAACGAAACAACTTACCGTTGGATAGAGAGAAATGCCAAAGTCGGAAACTGCTATATCAACCGTGATCAAGTTGGTGCCGTTGTTGGCGTGCAGCCATTTGGCGGTCAAGGATTGTCTGGCACTGGGCCAAAAGCTGGTGGTCCGCACTATCTCTATCGTTTTACCAAAGTACAGTTTTCTTAATTGCTGCTAACAGGAGAAATAACTATGACTCATCAAGTAACGTGTTTTTCTGATGCTCTTGCTGCAGGAGAAAGCTGGAATCTGACGGATTTTGAATCCAAATGTAAGTACTTACTATCTACTGTCGAAAGGCTAGATAGTGAGCCTAACCTACCTTCGGTAATAAACTATCAATTAGAACATGCCAAGCTACTATTAGCTTCCACTCACAACCTCGTTGGCCCAACTGGAGAAACGAACGAGTTGTATACGTCAGGTCGAGGCGTGGCGCTCATTATCCAAGATGACAAATCCTCAAAAGCTAGGCAAGCGGTTGTGGCTTTGTTATCGGCAGCTCTGTTAGCCGGTAACAGTATTATTGTTTGTAGTGATGACAATGAATTAGCTGGTCAACTGGCTAAGGCATTGGTGTCGTTGCCAGCAAACTTAATCCAGTTTGTGTCTTATGATGCTTATCATCAGCTATTGGAGTCTGACGTTCGAAGCGTAGGTTATGTGGGCAACGAATCTGTAGAGCGCTCTATTAATCGTCAGCTCTCTAAGCGCACAGGTGCAATTGTTTCGTTAGTTTCGGAAACGGATGCTGAATGCAGGCAGCTAGTGTTGGATACTCACTTAGTGCTGAGGTTTATCACTGAAAAAACGCGCACCATAAACATTACCGCAGTGGGAGGAAATGCTACGCTGCTCGAACTCGGTAGTGAAAGCCACTAATTTATGAGAAAAGTCGCCTAACTAGTTGACTTCACAAAACTGAAAATTTAATTTTTCATTCATAATTTAGATTGGCTTGTTATATGCCAGATAAGCTCTGTATAATACAGAGCTTTTTTTATATACGCTCCGTATTCTTTGTGAGCCGATTTAGTATAAAATTTGAATTGTGTCACAAAAAAATGCTTGAGTTTGAGCTATACGTGTCATTCTGCTCATATTGAGCTATGTATCAGTTAATCGCCCGTTTTTTTAGAGGATAAAAAAAATGCCAAAAGCTTACTGCCATTGCTGTCGCCGGGAAACGCCCCAAAAAGTAGTAATGAAGCGCAGTCAGCCAGCACATGGATCGGTTTTGCAAACAGTACAAAACATAGTGTCTGTTGTTTTTCAGGGCGGGCATTATGTTCAAATGGAAAAACAGAGCTATTGTCGAGTTTGTAACAGCCGTACCGAGTTAACTGATGCGGATTTCTCAAGTGCTAAAGTCATTTAACAACGTTTAATGGGTTGTTAAATTCCTTCCTCCTGATTTGATTCAGCAGCCAACCTTTGGCTATTATTTCTGTCACATAACCAAATACTATTCAGATTATGGCGCTAGATAGAATCGATCGCGAAATTTTACGTGCCTTGCAATTAAAAGGGCGCTTATCCGTTGTTGAATTAGCAAAACAAGTTAATTTAACCAACTCACCTTGTGCTGATAGAGTTAAACGCCTCGAAAAGGAGGGCATTATTAAAGGCTATCATGCAGAGCTTGACCCAGAAAAGCTTGGTTTAGATGTGCAAGTGTTTATTCATATCCGACTAGATCAATCGAGTTTTTCAGTTTTTGAAAAGTTTGCTTCTGCAGTCGACTTAATGCCGGAAATCGAAGAATGCTATTCTTTGTCTGGAGACTTTGACACTATGATAAAAATCAGGGTGAAGGACATGAAAGCATATCGCACTTTTATGTCCAGCAAGTTGGGCACTTTGCCTGGAGTCATTCAAACTCGAAGTGAAGTTGTGATTGAAGAACACAAGAAAAGCTTTGGCATAAACCCAGACCAGCTAACAAATTTATAAACAAAGAAAGGAAAGCTGAGTTGAAGCTTTCCTTTTTCACTTTAGGCTAGATGCTGTATTAAGCAGTAATCAGCGCAGAAACAATTCCAATTAAGCCGCCAAATACGCCACCCCAAACAACGAGCCAGCCAAGATGGTTTTTGATCATTTTCTGCACCATTTCTTTGACCATTTTAGGTGTCAGTTCGTTCAGGCGTTGATCGATGATATTCTCGATATTGGTGGTGATTTCATCCATCATGGCAGGGCTTTCGAACTGCTGCTTTATTGCTTCTTTAACTGAGTCGCTTTGGCTGATGTCGATTACAGATTCCTGCATTTTTTCGACGAAAGGCTGCTTTAGTGGCTGTAATGCTTCTGTACCGCCAAACATGGCGAGCATTCCGCCAAACTGAGAGTTTTCAATCACAGTGACAAGCGAATCAAACGCTGGGTTAAAGTCTACTTTTTCTAGAATAGGCTCTAGATTGATGGTTTTGTCTCCAGCCATTTCATTTGTTAAAAAGCGATCAATGTTTTCTGTGGTGAAAAACTGTTCCATCATCAGCGCTTTTATTGCAGCCTTAAACTCTTCAAACCGCGCTGGTATCACCCCAGAACCATACAAGCCGGGCACTTTCTCGAAAAGCATGTGAATAGCTAACCAATTGGTAATAGCGCCAGAGAATGCGAATAAACCTGCGTACAGCAGGATGTGATTGTGGGTGACATAACCCGCTGCCAACAGCGCCAAAGAGATGAAATTTGTCAGAAAGCTCTTGTTCATACCAGTATAGAATTCGTTTAAAGTGGCCTGATTTTATGAAATTCTCACGGAGAATTAAAGGTTGTTGCAGTGCAATGAGTCATGCAGCTGTTGGGCTAAATGAAGTACATTAGTTTCTTTCTAACAACACTGGTCCCGGCCCTTCATTTGCCAATTGATCGTCTTCGTTGTACATAGGACAGCTTTTCATTGATAGACAGCCGCAGCCTATGCAGCCAGTGAGGCGATCTCTCAGGCGTTCCATATAGGCTATACGTTGGTCTAGGTCCTGCCGCCACTGTGTGGCGAGTGCTTCCCAATCTTCCGCTGAAGGCGTGCGGTTATCGGGGAGTGAAGCAAAGGCTTGCTTGATTTCCTCTAACGTTATTCCCATCTTTTGCGCAGCTTTGATGACGGATACTCGCCGGAGTACCTCTTTGTGATAGCGCCTTTGATTACCAGCGTTTCGGGTGCTGTGGATTAACCCCTTCTTTTCATAAAAGTGCAAAGTGCTTACCTTAATTCCGCAGCGCTTTGCGACTTCACCAACTGTCCATGCAATTTCATTCTTCACAATGCTTCTCCTAAAAACTTTTTTAATTTTATTGAAAAAACCTCTTTACCTCAACTTAAGTTGAGGTATTAGCATAGTCAATGTTGGTTACGAGATATCACTAAGGAGAACGTTATGATTCAGCTTGAGCATGTAAATTTAGTTGTGAAAGATATCCCAGAAATGTTGAAATTTTATCAAGCCGCTTTTCCTCATTGGCATGTGCGAGATGAAGGGCAGGGAGAGTGGTCAGGAAAGCCTAGAAATTGGCTACATTTTGGTGACGAATACCAGTATATTGCGCTCAGCGATCATGGCGAGGGTGAAAACCGAGATCTTGCAGGTCATCAAGTCGGCTTGGCTCATTTCGCTTATGTAACCAACAATGTAGATGCCGTAATAGAAAGACTAGAGCAAGCTGGCTTTTCAATTGCTAAACCCGGAGCAAAAGAGCCTTACCGGAAAAATGTCTACTTTTTTGACCCTGCTGGATTTGAAGTGGAGTTTGTTGAGTACCTTAGCGATGATCCTAAGCTACGTAATCTATCGAGCTAATCAAATGAAATATAGTCGATAAATATATACACGAATAGAAATAAGCAGTGCCCCATTTACGTATGCTTAACGGGGCACTGTTTTATTAAAAATGAAACATCACGTTAGTTAAGGAAAAATTAAATGGCACGTAAGTACGTAATGCTGCTTTTGGTTGGTTTAATTTGGGGATCTCAGTTTATTTTTCAGCAAGCAGCACTGGCCTCATTTGTTCCTCCATTAGTTGGTGTCGGAAGAGCTATAGCTGGGTTTATAACATTGTACTTATTGTGCAGGCTGCTCAATATTCAATCTAAGGCTCAATATCCGTTGAGATTATACATGTTGATAGGGCTGCTAGAGGCAGCGGTGCCTTTTACGCTTGTTCCTTGGGGCCAACAATTTGTGTCCACTTCTGAAACGTCTGTTCTGATGGGCACAATTCCTTTTTTTGTTATTTTGCTGATGCCATTAATTGGCAATAAATCTCGAATTACAATGCAGAATGTCTCAAGTATCTTGGTTGGGTTTGTAGGGCTAGTGGTTCTATTTCTGCCGCAGATTAAAAGTAGTGGCGGAATCTCTAACTTCACTGGAGCATTGTCGATACTTGGTGCGTCTTCATCGTTTGCCGCTGCATTGTTGCTACTCTCAAATCTCGATAAAGAGCACCCACTCATTGTTGCGCGAAACATTCTTGCAGCTGCAAGTATTCAGTTGCTTGTGATTTGCTTGATATTTAAAGAACCACTGCCAACAACGATAACCGCTTCGTCAGCGTTGTCTATTCTGTATCTTGGAGTGATGTGAGCTATGCTGGTTTCTGGTGTATGGAAGAGAAAAGAAGTTGCGGTGTAATCTGTTGATGTAGTTCTCACCAGAACGATTAACAGAAAGGTACACCGCATGACTGATAATACTGTTGTTTCACTGAATACACCACAAGACCCGCTCACTGAATTGATACGCCAAGGTGCAAGAGACTTAATTTCACAAGCTGTTGAAGCGGAGCTTCAGCAGCTGCTTACTCAATATCAGAATACGATGGTTGACGGCAAACAAGCCATAGTTCGCAATGGTTTCTTACCTGAGAGAACCTTACAAACAGGTGTCGGCGATGTGGAAGTGCAAATTCCTAAGGTACGAGATCGCTCAGGGAATGGTGTTAAATTTAATAGCAGCTTGATACCACCGTATCTCAAGCGAACTAAAAACATAGCAACACTGCTCCCACTGCTCTATCTCAAGGGGATATCGACGGGCGATATGCTACCCGCTCTTGAGTCGCTGCTCGGTAAGGATGCAAAAGGACTCTCAGCCAACAGTATCTGTCGCCTCAAGGAGCAATGGCATGAAGAATACGAGCAGTGGCGCAAACGAGACCTCGGTAAGCGTCGCTATGTCTACGTCTGGGCTGACGGTATTTACTGTCACGTCAGAATGGACGACAAGCTCTGTTTGCTCGTCATTATTGGCGTCGATGACACTGGGCGCAAAGAAGTCCTTGGCGTTCTGGATGGTCATCGAGAGTCAGAAGCAAGTTGGACGGAACTCATTGAGCAGTTACGAGCACAGGGATTACAGTTAGCACCAAAGCTAGCCATCGGAGATGGCGCACTTGGTTTCTGGAAAGCGGTTGCTAAGTGCTGGCCTCAAACGGGTCAGCAGCGTTGCTGGGTACATAAGACAGCGAATGTGCTTAACAAGGTGCCCAAAAGTGTTCAGCCTAGGATGAAGGAAGCACTGCAAGATATCTGGATGGCAGAGACCAGGAATGAGGCTTATCATGCCTTCTCAACCTTCCAGAAGCGCTTCGAAGCCAAGTACCCAAAAGCAACGGACTGCTTGGTGAAAGACAAAGCTGAAATGTTAGCGTTCTACGATTACCCAGCAGAGCACTGGGTTCATATCAGGACGACGAACCCGATAGAATCAATGTTCGCCACAGTACGCTTGCGCACGAACAAGACGAAGAACTGTGGAAACAGAAAGACTACGTTGATGATGGCTTACAAGTTAATGCGCAGTGCAGAGACGAAGTGGCGTCGTCTACGAGGTTTTAAACTCCTGGCTGATGTTGTGAAAGATGTTCGCTTCATCGATGGGGTGAAAGAAATGGAGACTCATCAACAGGCTACTGCATGATCTCCATACACCACATTTGACAATAGCTCGAGTGATGTGCGCAGGGGTCGTTTACTTACTGTATATGATGCTTATACACACTTCTGGGCCACTGTTTGCCTCGCTGACTAACTATTTAGTTCCTACGTTTGGTGTGCTTATTGGTCTGGCGTTTACTCGCGAAGATGTTGGAGCGAACACTTGGGTTGCTTTGGTTCTGATATTGTTTGCGGTCGCAATCAATCAGACCAAACGAAGAGAGGAAAAAACAGTAGAGGTTGGAATATAGTAAAAGGAATAGCATGGCTTTAACTACATAAAATAATTAGATATACCAGCAATGATTGGCTACTTCGGCCGCTAATCATTGCTGGTATTTTATTGTCACTCGTTTACGGCAACGTCGTTAACGTCCTCCGCAATAAACCCACCAGTTTGATGAGTCCACAATTGAGCGTAAATACCGTTGTTCTCAACCAGTTCACGGTGAGTGCCTTGCTCGACAATCTGCCCTTTGTCTAACACGATTAACCTGTCCATTGCAGCAATGGTGGATAAGCGGTGTGCAATTGCAATAACGGTTTTTCCTTGCATAAGCTCATTCAAGCTTTCTTGGATAGCAGCTTCAACTTCGGAATCCAATGCGGAAGTTGCTTCATCGAGTACCAGTAAAGGTGCATCTTTGAGAAGAACGCGAGATATAGCGATACGCTGGCGTTGCCCACCAGATAATTTCACACCGCGCTCTCCGACTTGAGCGTCATAGCCAATATTGCCAAATGGGTCGGTGAGCGATTCAATAAACTCGTGAGCATGGGCTTGCTTGGTGGCGTTAATCAAATCTTGCTCTGTTGCGTCAGGGTTGCCATAAAGGATATTGTCGCGAATAGAGCGATGCAGTAGTGAAGTATCTTGGGTTACCATACCAATTTTGCTGCGAAGCGAGTCTTGAGTTACGTCCGATATTACTTGATCATCGATCCGTATTTCTCCACCTTCCACGTCGTGAAACCTAAGCAACAAATTCACCAGCGTTGACTTACCCGCGCCTGATCTTCCGACCAAGCCAACTTTTTCCCCTGGTTTAATATTGAGGTTGAGGTGGCTAATGACACCTTTATTTTCACCATAGTGAAAACTTACGTTATCAAAGTTGATTCCACCTTTTGACACTTGTAGTGGTTTGGCATTGGGTTTGTCTTCGATATCAATTGGTTTAGATAGCGTTTTCATACCATCAACAACGGTGCCCATGTTTTCGAATAAGGCACTGACTTCCCACATGATCCACATCGACATACCATTAATACGCAGAGCCAAGCTAATGGCAATTGCAATCGCACCTATGGAAATGGCACTGCTTGCCCATAAATAGATAGACAGAGCCGCTATGGAGAAAACTAAAAAGTAGTTGGTGATCTCCACTGCAACGTCAAAGCCCGTTACTAAGCGCATTTGACGATATACCGTACCTAAGAACCCTTTCATTCCTTTTTCAGCATATGCAGTTTCTCGTTTGCTATGAGAAAACAGTTTTACGGTCGTTATATTGGTGTAGCTGTCAACGATGCGCCCTGTCATCGTTGAGCGAGCATCAGCTTGATCAGAGGCTACACGTTTGAGTTTAGGTACAAAGTAAATCTGTATGCCCACATAGCAACACAACCAAACGAGCATCGGAATCATTAACCGCCAGTCTGCTTGTGCGAGCAAAACAACGATCGAGGTGAAGTAGACAGACACATAGACAAATACGTCCATTGTTTTCATCACGGTTTCGCGTACGGCTAACGAAGTCTGCATGACTTTGGTTGCTACTCGCCCGGCAAAGTCGTTTGAATAGAAATTAACGCTTTGCTTTAACAAATATCGATGAGCCAGCCAACGGATCGACATTGGATAGTTGCCAAGCAATGTCTGATGGATAAGGAGTGAATAACCAACAACGAGTATCGGCATCACGACAAGTAGCAAAATGCTGTATCCGATCAACATGCCGCTATTGTCATGGAAAAAGGTTTCTGGATTACTTTTTGATAGCCAATCCACCAGTTTACCCATCGCGCCAAACAGCGATACTTCGACGATAGCAACAATTGTCGACATGATAGACATGATGATGAGAGGAAGCTCGAAGCCTCTTGTGTAATAGCGGCAAAACGCAAACACCCCTTTGGGTGGTTGCGCGGGCTCTTCTTCAGGGAAAGGTTTCGTAAAACCTTCAAACTTCTTGAACATAAGAATCCTAAATTATGTACTTGGAGAGAATAAGAGTCAGTGAAAAGTAACAGGTATGTATGGTATACCCAAATGTTGCTTTATGTCACTGCTGGATTTATCAGCAATATCTATTGAAAGCGTTTTTTGTTCCCCTTTATATAACGTGCAGTGATTTTTTTGGTTAATGTTGGATTTTTCAGTAATAAAATATATTTCTGTTACTTCTCTCGTACAAATTCAGTAAGAAATGCGTTAACAATATATTTACAATCAACCTCTATGTTTTACAAGCGAGTTGTCGTCATGCTCAAAGATTCAAAGATCTCACATCACCGTACGTCGAGCGTCCAAAACGCTAACTGCGTCGTTATGGTGCCACCAAAAGAATTTAAATTTAACGCTGAAACTGCGGGTGACAATGAATTCCAGCATCAATTGGACCTGACTAATGATCAAGTAACAAAACAAGCGATGTCTGAGTTCGATGCTATGGTTGAGCGTTTACGATCAGAAGGTGTACAAGTTGTTGAGTTCGACTATCCTTTGTCAGGCACAGAAACGCCTGATGCTGTTTTCCCAAACAACTGGTTTAGTACGACACCCGATGGTTCTTTATATACGTTTCCAATGGCGTGTCGCAATCGTCAATGTGAAGTCAGACCGGAAGCCTTAATTAAACAGCTACAAGAGTCTGGCAGAGCGGTCAATAAGCAAGTTTCTTTGGAACATCTAGTCGAAAATCATACCTATTTGGAAAGCACAGGAGTGATGGTATTTGATCACCTCAACCACACTATTTACGCGGCGCTTTCGCAAAGGTGTAATAAGCAAGTCTTAAACAACTATGCACAGCGCGTGGGTTATGATCGCGTTGTCTCATTCTCGACGGCCTTGCCTGGAAGCAATTCTCCTATCTATCACACTAACGTAATGATGGCAGTAGGTGAGAGTTTTTGTGTGATATGCGATGAAGTGATTGTTGAAGAAGAGAGAAGATTTGTTCTTAAGTCGCTATCCAAAGACAAACAGATCATTTCTATTTCCGTCGATCAGATGAATCACTTCTGCGGAAACTTACTCCAGTTAGAAACAGCATCTGGGCAAAAGGTGATTGCTATGTCTAAATCGGCGTACGATGCCTTTACTCCTGCTCAAATCAACCAATTATCAAGTCACGGAAAACTGCTTCCATTCGACGTTTCAACGATAGAGCAAATTGGTGGTGGCAGCGTGAGGTGTATGCTTGGTGAAGTATTCTTGCCAAAGAAATAATCAATCGGACAAATGACAAAAAAGCTCGAGTTTTACAAAAACTCGAGCTTTTTTTGCTAACTGAGAAGCGTTAAGCTGCTACTGTTTCAAGTTCCACTTTTTTGGACTTGTAGTGCTTGCTTTGGTGACCCTCATCCAGATGGCATGGTTCATAGGTGCATTCGCCAATTTGATGCCTAGGGCAGATGTAATTTTTGCTTCTTTCTATAAGTTCAGTTTTGCAATTCGGGCAGTATAGTTCCATCACTTTATCTCCTTTTCGGATTGTTTGAAGTGTTTTTCTATAGCTGTCAGCCAACCTGACGAAATTTTTTTAACACAGTTAGCAATGTGACACAAGTTTCTTAAGTTTTAATGACAAAGTTTTAACACTTACTGTGATGAATTGTTTTATTTGGAATATCGCTCAATTTTTCGTCTTTCTAGTAACTTAGCCGCCTTCATTCCAATGAGCATCATAGCAAGAAACGCCAATATCTTTATGTTACCAGATGTAATATTTGCAATAGCAGGTCCGGGGCAAATACCTGCTACTCCCCAGCCAATACCAAATAAAATGGCTCCCAATATAAGTCGGGAATCTATGGCTTTCTTCGTTGGCAAATCAAATTTTTCTGCAAGTATTGGCCTATTGGTTTTTGGTAACCAAAAGAAATAGCCAGCAGCGTAGACAGCAATAGCCCCTAGCATTACTAAGATTAAGCTCGCATCCCAAGTTCCAAATACATCTAAGAAATTTAATACCTTCTGTGGGTTGACCATTTGAGAGACGATGAGCCCAGCGCCAAAAACAATACCTATCACCAATGAAAGAATGTTGTTCATAATGCTTACCCTTTGATGTGACGAGTAAAAAAGACGACCACTACAGCTGTGAAAACAAAGGTGCAGGTAGCGACAATAGAGCGTATTGAAAGTCGCCCGATACCGCATACGCCATGTCCACTTGTGCATCCAGACCCCATCTTAGTGCCAAAACCAACCAAGAAGCCGCCCAAAACAATTTCAGGCCAAGAAATAGAAATTTGCGTAGGTAATGCAGCAATGTCATCGCTTATAAAGAAAGGAGATATTGCGAGACCAATTAAGAAGAACCTGCGCCAAGATGTTGCTTTGTTCACCGTGAAGCTGTTGCTAACGATACCTGAAATACCGAGAACTTTGCCATGAAATACCAGCAATAAAAGAGCGGCAGCACCTATCAACAGGCCTCCGATTAGGGCAGGTTCGGGTGTAAATGAAGTCATAATTATCTCTCCACTAATTTCTTTATATCGTATATTAACAATATACGATATAAATGCAACTAAACGGCTCTAAAAATGACCGAATTGAAATGTAGTTTATTTGCAGTATAGCTTGTGGAGAAGAGCGATAAGCTCTACAACATTGGCATTGTTCAATGAATAGTAAATGGTTTGGGCTGCTCGTCGAGTGGATACAATTTTATCTTTTCGCAGAGAGGAAAGGTGTTGAGATAGCGTCGATTGAGGCATAGGAATACGTTGATTTAGCTCGGAAACAGATAGCTCACCTTCTTGTAATATACAAAGGATCATCAAACGATGTTTGTTACCAACGGCCTTTAAAAGGCTAACAGCTTGTTCGGCATTATCTTGTAGTTGGGCGTAATCTAGCATGTGCATTCTGGCGAAATCAGCGGTATTGGCATTATATACCGAAACACAGTGAAGATGCAGGGCTGAAGGTGGGCAATTCATGCTTCTCAAATGAGGCAGTCTGCTGTAAATGGTAGATTGTCTCGCTTGAAAAACGTTAGCTGGTATCTCAACCCAGAAAAAAAGATACTCGCCACACATTAATTTATCCCAATATTCAAAATTGTGCATAAACTTTAAACACAACGTCAGCAAAGGAATTGTAACTATGTTACTTGTTCAACTCATATACGTAAGCTCGATAAGCAATGGGTTTACCGAAGATGATATTGCACAAATTATTGACTCAGCTAAAAGAAATAACTTATCTCGTGATATTACAGGGATACTATGCTTTAACCGCAAGTATTTTCTACAGTGTCTTGAAGGCTCTCGAGCAAAGGTAAACGAGATATATCATAAAATCCTCAACGACAAGCGTCACGACAATATTATCATGCTGGAGTACCGGGAAATCAGCCAGCGAGACTTTGTTGATTGGAGTATGGGTTATGTCGGCGATACTAGTATTAATGAAGCGACCAACAAAATGTATTCCGTAAGTTCAGAGTTTGACCCTTATAAAGTTTCTGGCGAAAGTGCGTTTTTGTTGCTCAAGCACCTGAGTAAAACAGTTAACGTTGTATAGCTTTCAGCTTGTCCGTTGCTTCATAGCCTTTGTTCATTTCCTAAGGTGTGTAATAGTTAGCGCCTGAACTATTACACATCGAAGGAATGTATTTTGGCGAATAGTAAAGTACTTTGGGGAATCGCTGGTCTTGGCAATATTGCTCACCGTTTTGTTAAAGACTTAGTCGCACAAGTGACTGAAGCTGAGCTCTATGCTGTTGCTGCTCGTGACATACAGCGAGCTAAGATTTTCGCAAAGCAATATCAGTGTCAAACCTATTTTGGCTCATATATCGAGTTAGCAACCGATCCTAACGTGGATGTTGTATATGTCGCAACTATCCACCCCTTCCACAAACACTTAGTCGAGCTCTTTCTAAACCACGGAAAACATGTACTGGTTGAAAAGCCTGCTTTTACTAATTTGAAAGACTGGGATGAGATGGCGAATTTAGCGAAAAGGAAAGGTTTAATCCTTGCAGAAGCCATGAAAACGGTCGCTTTTCCAGCCTACAGGTCAATGAAGCAATTTATCACTGACAACAACATTGTTATCAGCAACATTGAAGCCTCGTTTGGTACAGAGCATGATTTTGATCCTGCCTGGCACTTGTTTAACCCTAGATTGGCAGGTGGCGCGACATTGGACGTTGGTGTATATGGTTTGTGGCTCTATGCTGACTTGTGTTATTTGCTGCAAGCTTCGATAGCTACCCCTGAAATAGCGATTGTTAAAGACAATGATAGAAGTGAAGTCGACGAAAATATTGATTTTGCTTTTAAAGGTCAAGTAACGGGCAGAATAGGCGCATCTATCACTCGAAACCTGAAGCGGGAAGCCATCATCACTGGCCCTGATGTTGAAATTGTTATTCATGATAAATGGTGGAACCCGAAAACTATCGATATTAATTTCAGAGGTGAGCATACAAGACTGACCACAGCTGAAGGCGGTGGTGGATTTGAGTATGAGATTGATCACCTCACATCGTTGGTGCAGAGCAATACCAACGGCTCAACTATCTTCCCACACCAAACCAGTAGAAAAGTCATTTCGCTTATGGAAAACGCTTTGCTAAGAAGTGGTTTTGACTGTTTGTTGAATTCCAAATAAATCGTTGTTTTTATTAATCAACTTGAAGGTTTAGAATATTGCTAGACCCGAGTAGCTCATAGGAGATTGATTATGCTTACAGTTATTATCCACGCGAAGATAAAGCCGCACTTGTTGAGTGAATTTATAGAGGTAGCGAAAAAGCTAACTGCTGATACTTTAGGGCGAAGAAAAGGCTGTATCAGTTATTCTTTCAATCAACGACAAGATAAGCCTGAAGAATTTGTCATTTATGAGCAATGGGAGAGCCAAGAGACTCTCGACGCCCATATCGAAAAGCTAAAAGACTTACTCGGGCCAGAAAAGGAAGGAGAGTTATTGCCAGAAAAGTTACTTAACTTCTACGAAAGTGCTGAGCCTATTTTATATAACCAGATCTGAGAGTACCGATAAGGAGAACAAAAATGAATTATCCAATTAAAGGATCTTGTCAGTGCGGTAATGTCACTTATGAGCTCTTGCAGCCGCCTAAAATGGTCGTCGCTTGCCATTGTAAAGAGTGCCAAAAGCTGTCAACAAGTGCATTTAGCATAACCGCAGTCGTTGATACGGACAGTGTGAAGTTCAATGGTGAGATGTCTGAATGGAGCCGCGTGGCGGACAGCGGTAACATCAATGGAGCGAAGTTTTGTCCGACTTGTGGCAATCGCATGTATCACTTCGATCCTAACCAGCCAAACATGATTAAGCTTAAACCTGCGAACCTAAATGATACTAGTATTCTTAAGCCCACAGTCCATGTTTGGGTGAGTGAAAAGCAAGATTGGTACGATATTCCAGAAGGTGTACAGGCGTTCGATAAGCAGCCATAAAGCGTATTGAAAAGAAATAGATAATGGATACTACATGTCAGGGACCGACATTTATAAGTATTTAATTTGCTACATTTACCCTCCGTATTCCTTCGAAATACGATCCTTTTGGAGTCTTTGAATATACTTTTAGATAACGTTAACTAAAATTTTCTGGTCAGTATGAACGCGTTGTTTAGAGTTATTACGTTATTGCTTGTTTCTATCGGTACTTGCTTTGCTCATCCCGGGACCATTCATATTACCTTTATTTCTCCAAACCCTGATGATCAAGATTTTTGGGGAATCACGCATAATTTCGCACGAGCCAGCGCTAAAGATCTGAATATAGATTTGGACATCGTCTATTCAGCGACCAATCGATATGCGTATTTAAAAAATGTGCGGCAAGCGTGTGCATCTATCGATAAACCCGACTATTTAGTGGCAGTTTTTCATAGGGCAATCGCAGAGGATATTTTATTTATTGCAGAGGAATGCCAAATTCCAATCTTTATGGTCAATGCAGGCATACCGAAAGAAGACAAAGCAACCATCGGTAATATCAGAGAAAACTATAAGTTTTTTATTGGTCACATGGCGCCTAGTGAGCATTTTGCAGGTTACTTGTTGGGTAAGCAATTGATAAAGTCTGCGAGGGATAAATCATTAAGTGACACAATTGAAATTGTTGGCATTTCTGGGCGGCGTGATGGACCTGAAGCGTTGGCTAGAAATGAAGGTTTGAAGCAAGCTGCGCGAGAGCAGAATGTCCTGCTGCATCAAATTGTCTTTGCTGATTGGAGTGGTGATAAGGCGGGAAAGCAAGCTGCAGAGTTGATCAAACGATATCCAAACGTATCGATAATCTGGGCTGCTAGCGATCACATGTCAATCAATGTAAAAAACACGATTGATAGGGTAGGCAGTAGCGACAAGGTAATTACTGGTGGGATTGATTGGACAAAAGATGGTATCAATGCTGTGCGCAGTGGTCTGTTGGAGGCTTCAGTCGGCGGACATTTTGCTGAGTTAGGTTTTACTATGGTATTGCTTTATGACCACTATCACGGCATAGACTTTATATCTGAGTACCCTTCAACAATCTATTCTGAGATGCATTTATTGTCTCGCGAGAATATTGCTCAGCATTACGATTTTATTACTAACCAAGATTGGGAAAAAGTCGATTTTACTCGTTTTTCAAAGGCATTTAATCCCGATATTAAACAGTATGACTCTTCATTTGATAATTTAAATCAGTAAGTTACTTTCATTTTTGTATATTCATCTCTTGCAGAATTTCATGTTGAAAACTTTTCCATTTATGGTTGACCTTCCGGTAAGGGTAAGGATTACGCTATAAATCTAATCACATAAAAAGAGAAACAAACATGAATGTCAGCACCTTCAAAACACTAGCTCTTACCAGCTTAGCTGCGCTGCCACTTTACTCAGTAGCAAGTTATGCAGCTCAAAAACCTATTACCCTCACCGTTCATAATACCCAACTCAAGATTGATGGACACAATGAAACGGTGTATCAGATAACCAATAGCGATGGCAGTAACGGCTTCGTAGGCCGAGAAGGTGAAGATTTTAATGCTATTGTAAAAAATGACACCAATAAGCCGATTACACTGCACTGGCATGGCCTCGTTGAACCGAACAAAGAAGACGGTGTGCCGTACGTAACTCAGTTGCCTATTCCACCTAATGGCCAGCAGCACTATCAGTTTAAACTTAACCAAACGGGCACTTACTGGATGCACTCCCACGTAGGGCTTGAGGAAGCAAGGTTAATGGGAGCGCCATTCATTATTTATCCGAAGTCAGGTCCTCAGAAGGGTGTTAAGAACGTCACTATGATGGTGCAAGATTTCAACTATAACGCACCGGATCAAATCTGGAATGCGTTAACCAAACCAAATGAATCGACACTTAAAATTAATGGCAACGAGATAAATGACGTTCCACCAGATGTTTTGCTTGCCAATCGCCATACTCTCAAACAGCCTGAAGTGATTCGAGTGAAAGTGGGAGAGAAGATTCGCTTAAGATTTATTAACGGCGCTACTGATACCAATCTCTACTTAAATATAGGGCAGCTGAAAAACCAACTTGTTGCAGTTGATGGCCAGAATGTTAAGCCAATCAAAGGTAATAACTATCAAGTTGCTATTGCTCAGCGTAGTGATGTCGAATTTACTATCCCGCACAAAGGAGCATTTCCTATTCTAGCAGAAGGCGAAGGCACCAATTTGCGTTCTGGTATTATCTTTGCGACTGAAGGTGCGAAGATCCCCAACATCTCTGAGAAAGTGAACAAACAATACCCAGAGTATAACTATAAGCAGTTGATGTCCCTGCATGCATCAAAGCCTTTAGCGAAGAGAAAAGTTGACGAGCACTACACGCTAAACCTAACCGGTGATATGACGAAATATGCGTGGGATATAAATGGAAAAACGTGGCCGAACACTTCACCTTTGTGGGTGAGTAAGGACGATAGAGTGGAAGTGACGTTAAACAATGAGTCGATGATGCCACACCCAATGCACTTGCACGGCACTGATTTCCAAATTGTTTCTGTAAACGGTAAGGCGACTGATGGGCCAATGCGGGATACGGTGAATGTGTTACCTCACTCAAAAATAACTATTGCCTTTGATGCTAAAAATCCGGGAATTTGGGCTTTCCACTGCCATATTTTATGGCATGCAGAAGCTGGAATGATGACTACGGTACGCTATCGTAATTATCCAGCACCACAATATTACCTAAATCTTACTCACCAAACAGCAACCGCACCACAAGCGTAATCCTAATCAAAGAGACGGTAATCGGGCGACTGTATGTCGCCCAATTCTCATACTCTATACATCATTTCGTCTTGAAGCTGAGACAGCAAGCAATAACGTTCTTGTACATAGTTTGTTCAACACCTACTGTTTATTTGAATAACTACTCAATAAATATCAGGATTCAGCTATGAAATGGATATCAAAACTATCTTTAATCATTGGTTTTTGCTTTGGGATGATGGGAGTTTCTCAGGCGAGCGATTTTTCCAAACTTGACTATTTAACCGAAGAGTTTCCACCGTACAACTTTAAAGAAGGTAATCAGGCTGGTGGTATTGCCGTGGATTTGCTGATGGCAATGGCTAAGCAAGCCAATGTTCCTCTTACAAAAGGAGATGTGAGGGTGTACTCATGGGCGAGGGCGTATGATATGACGCTTAAAGGCCCGAACAAGGTGCTATTTTCTACAACCAGAGCGGCTAAACGTGAAGACCTATTTAAATGGGCTGGCCCAATCGCATCGCTGCGCGTCACTCTCATCGGTAAAAAAGATGCTGGAATCGAAATAAATAGTGCTGATCAGATGAAAAACTACAAAATTGGTGTGGTCAACGAAGATTATGGTGAGCAACTTCTTAGAGACGCTGGTGTCCCAGAGAAGCAAATTGACCAGTTGACCAAGCCTGACCAGATTGCCAAGAAATTGATATCGGGCCGCTTACAGCTGTGGGCGTATGATGAAATCACGGCGTTCATGTTGATTAAAAGAAACGGTGGTGATACCAGTCAATTTAAATCTTATTATGTATTGAACGAGGGGCAGCTTTATTATGCGCTCAGCAAAGATGTCGATGACTCCACTGTGGCTTCTATGCAAAAAGCGTTAGATGCGGTCAAAGCATCAGGTGAATACGATAAAATCCTTTCTAAATATAAGTAAGTTAAGCCTTGTTACAGAGAGCCTTAAGCAGAATTCTGCTTAAGGCTCTTTTTGCTTCGCTCGATTCTAAGTATCGTAAATTTCATTCTCTGTAAAAACCTCCGCTTCTTTCTAGGAATAGATAAAGCCGTTGTTTCCTGGAAGGTTCTGCTATGTAGTGTTGGTATAAAGTCAAAGTACTGATTCATTGTTTTCTCCAATGTTTGCTGACCTTGAAAACTATTGACCAATAAACATGAAGAGAAAATAGAAATAGTAACCCGACAATTTCACCTTTTATCTCGGCTTTAGTTATTGAATTTATTAGGACCAATACAATATGTTAAAAAGGAACGTTAGCTAGCAAATATTGTGAATGGGGAGTTCTATGCGTTATTGGATGGCATTGGTTTATTTAAGGAATACACTAGCGGTAAATCACCCTCAAAACCTCTCTCTAGAATCAATAACAGATGCTCTAGCTTGCTCAAAGCGCAATGCTCAACTTGTGATTAAGAAACTGTCCGAGCAAAACATTATTGATTGGCAACCCAGCGTTGGACGAGGAAACCTACCGATAATTACTTTGCTTAAAGACGTGAGGCAGACAATCGATGCCGAAGCTACGCACCTCCTTCAGAAAGGCAAAATAGAGCTGGCTATGAAGCTGGTTGAAAAAGGTAAGCAGGAGCAATTTTTAGCGAACTATCTAGCTGTGCCAACTGCAAAGCCTCTGTCTAAACACATATTGCGTGTTCCCTTTTATAGAGGGACACATTGTTTAGACCCGATCTCCATTGCTCGTCGAACTGAACAGCACATTGCTAACCATTTGTATGCAAAGTTGATTAGGTTTGACAGTGAGACAGCCATGTACACAGGTGACTTAGCTCTAAACTGGAGCGAGAGTTCTGGGGGTGTACATGTGACTTTAAGAAAAGGCATCACTTTTCACGACGGTTCACGGATATCGAGTGCTGATATTAAAGTGCATTATGAAAGGTTAATGAACTCAAAGAACCATAACGCTAAGCTCTACAGTTGCATTTCAAAAATCGAAGTGAAGGATGAGTACCGCATATCGTTTTACAGTAGTTTTTCATCATCGTTTATAAAAAAGCTGCTTTCGTTTGATCCTATGGGAATTACCAAATACGAAAATGAAAAATTGCTTGGCTCTGGGCCATTTTACTTAGCGGAACAGACGGAGTGGCGAACATATTTGAAGGTCTACGAATCGTATCATGGCTGGCGCCCTTGGGTAGATGGCGTCGAAATATGGAATATTGGTGACAAAGCGAAAGACTTTTTGCTCAACAGTGACGTGGTGCATGGAAGGGAAGTGACAGCTAATATGGATAAAATGTTTCATCAGCGTCAGCAATGGGAAAAAGGCTCGGTTTATTTGCTTTTAAACCAAAAGCACAACAGCTGGCTGGCAGTTCGAGAAAACAGTAAAGCAATCATGACGCTAATATCTTCCCTAGGGTTGCCCGCTATGCTGGACAACTCTGGTATTTGCCAAGCCAACGGTATGCTTAAACGAGAGTGCTCAGATGTTGATGCTTATCGGCATAGTGAGGTAAAAAATCTAATACCACCTTTAAATACGACGCTAAAAATCGTCACTTACCAACTCTCGGACAACATATGTTTTGCAGAGCATGTGCAAAGTGGATTACAGCAACATGGGATAAACAGCGAACTGGAGGTTGTAGAATTCCCAGTTTTTAATCGTCCAGAAACGATAGCCAACGCAGATATTGTCATCTCTGGGGAGGTGTTCAACGAAGACTTGGAAATGGCTTGGATGGAGTGGTTATTTGCAAATAATTCCTTGGAAAACTGCATGACAAATAGGCATCGAAATTTGATTTGGCAGCAGACAAAAAATGTATTGAACCTAGCGACGTTAAAAGAAAAGCTTTGCGCTTTTGAAGAGCTTGAACAATCACTTATTGAGCAGTATGTTTATCAACCGATCTTTCATATAAAGCAAAATTTAAGCTTTGCCGAGTCTATTAGTTCTAGTCAGATGTTAGCGAATGGCTGGATAGATTTTAATACCGTAACAATCAGATCTAGCTCAACTTTACCTTAGTTTCTAACTGAGCAACTCTCACTTTTCATGATGAAAATTGATATTTAGTCAGTAACTTACTAAAACGGCAATAAGGGTTGTGTCCCAATATTCGTGCAGGATATCTGGAATTTAGGCAACTAAAACTTTTCTTATTTTGTAGTTGAGAGAGCAAGATGTATATAGGGACATATTTTAAGGTGTATGGGCGAAAATGCCTGTCGAGGTTCAGCTTAGCGTTTATGTTTTTGGTTTCGATACCAGCGCATGCAACTAGTACTGATGATTGGGGAACGGTCAGTGATGTGGGTTCGACAGGTTTGGTTGTCGCTGCACTCGCGTTACCAACATTTAACGGTGATTGGCTTGGCCTTCAGCAAGCCAGTGCCAGTATTGTCACGGCTTCCGGTGTTGCGTTGTTAGGTAAATCGGTGGTCAATAAAACCCGACCAGATGGCTCGGATCAGAAAAGCTTTATTTCCAATCATACTTCAACTGCGTTTTCCGCAGCGACAACAATGAGCATTCGCTATGGCTGGCAAGTTGCGATCCCTGCATACAGTGTTGCAGCTCTAACAGGTGTCGGTCGTGTCAAAGCAGATAGGCACTACTGGGAAGACGCGCTATTGGGCGCCGCAGTTGGTTCACTAGCAGCTTGGGCATTTACCACGCCTTCACAGAATCAGCTACAAATCATCCCATGGGCGAGTCGTAGTGAAGCTGGTGTGATGGTTGCGATGAATTGGTAATTGGTTTGTAGTTAGATTGAACCCACTGCTAATTACTATCAGCGAGTAAACCGTGACTATTCGCTGATAGCGTCTTCTAGTTTTCAAAGCTGATAGGCGCCGTTAATTTATAGTTCACCGTAGCGGTGATAGTCTGTTATCTCATATCGAATATTACGGAATCATAATGAGATACCTAGCACTGCTCGCTTTTTCAATTCCCTTTGTCGCTCAAGCTAAGCCTTTACCTGAGTGCAAGCCAGACCAAATACAGATACGCCATTTGGCCATAGAGACACCAGGTATGTCTCAAACCAATGACTACTACGGCATTCTGAATCGCTCTAACTCAGCATGCTCAATTACTCGCTTGCCTGTTTCAGTTTTACCCATAGAGACAAAAAGCACTCGCCATTCAAAGCTGGAGAAGAAGGTCGACTCGAATCCAGCTGAACAAGGTCGATTTGATTTATACCCTATTCATAACCAAACGCAGATACTCGATTCTTTGGTGTGGTTTAAAGTTCATGGTGCTGGTGCCTGTGATGGTCAAGAAGGTTTTAATCAACTTGCTGTTAAGCTTAGCTCTAACAATCCGACTAACTATGTCGTTCCTTTCAATGGCTATACAGCTTGCGGTGTCGCTAATGTCGCGCAGCTTCATCAGGGGAAGAAAGGGTGGCCAACACAGTGCTTTTATGACGGGAAGTACACACAACAAGGCAAGTTAACGGATAACGTTTCTATTGGTAAGTTAGCTAGCTGTGGCTAATACAAAAGCCTATACCTTTGGGGTTATCGATTGTTTTATTGCACGAACCCCTTATTTAGTACCATTTTATCTAGGGAGTGATCAGGTATAGGCTCTTATAGTGCAGACAATAAGGTCATATGACCGCATATATACAACAATACTCCGGTTTTTATCGGCTTTATTAGCTTTATTGGTGCATCTAATAATCAGTGGATTCTAAAGGTAATACTCATGGCTCAAGTTAGCTATGTGAATGAAGAAGTTAAGAAATCCTCGACTAGAGTCTTGATACTATAACAACCGCCAATACAGCTAAGATACAAACCAAATACCAAAAAAACAGCACACGAGAGCTTCTGTCTCCTTTAACACCTTCTTCTTGTATATCCATTGCAAACCTCCTTTGGGCAAGTTAGGCCGCTTGCTGTACATATAGGCTTACTGTATTGACCAACTCTTGCTGCAAGTGGAACTTAAACAAAACTTTGTCAGCCCCTAACTCTTTAGCTGTTTCGAGCACCAGTGCTGGATCATCTTTACCATAGCCAGATGATATGGCTAACACTGGTGTTTGATAGTGCTCTTTTATGTGAGAAATTAATTCATAGCCACTAATCTCTGGCATGACAATATCGGTAATAATTAAGTCAAAATCTTGTTTTTCAATGAACTCTTTAGCATCAACTGTATTTTTGCAAAGAGTCAGAGAAACCCTTTCAGATAAATAGCTTTCTTGGATTAGAGCTTTCATGACACTCAAGCTAAGCTCTGAATCATCAATAATCAGTATCTTACTCAACATGACGTTGCCTATATTTTTATTTATATGAAACCAGTTTAGCATAATATATAAAAGACACTAAATTTGTATGGGTATATTTAAAACGAAATCTTTGAGGCAAATCTGTCGAATTAAATTAATCGAATATATGTATCCAGTGGTGATGAATTTGCTTGTGTCTGCAAAGCCATATTGTTTGTTTACAAGTATACGGACAACCCACAATGTCGATGATATGAAGTTTGTGTTCTTTCGCCATGTAATCGGGTAGGTAAGCAAGAAGTGGTTTGGATTTGATCATGGCTATAAGCATTGAAGCGGTGTCTACTCGTGCTGTAATTAAGCGACTGAAATGTTCGTCATGCCATCCATCTAGGCTACGGTGAGCGTCCATGCTGCCGTAGATTGGAGATGACGGGACGATAAAGGGATATTTCAATACATCTTTTATGTTGATGGGTTCTTCGCATAGTTGTGCAAGTGGGTGGTGGGAATTGGCAACAGTTACGAAGTTGACATGCTTAATTGGCTGAGCAGCGATTTGCCTTTCAACAGGAGTTTGCTCGTTTAACCGAGCAACTAGCGCTAAATCGGCATCGTGTTTACGAAGTGCTTCTAAATCTTGAGCTGTCTTGGTTTCTAGTGTTGCGTTAAGTTCCTTATCAACCATACGTTGCACCAACTGTGGGACAAAGTAGCTCAACAAGGTTTCTGAGCCACAAATTCTTAAATGTGGCCGCCTAGGTTTACCTAGCTCTCGCTCAATTTTATCGTTGATAGCAATAAGCTCGATAGCACGCTGGAAAAGCGTTTCACCTGCAGAAGTGAGCTTCCAGTGACTGCTGGATCGACTAAACAATTCTTGTTGATAGTAGCTCTCTACTCTTTTAATCGTTTTTGATAGTGTGCCGGGTTGTACATTTAGCTTGCATGCAGCACTTCGTAAACTAGGAGCTTTCGCGACTTCAACAAATATAACTAAATCATCGATTTTCATGTGTTGCCTTTATGGAAACAGATGTGGAAATATTGTTTCTTTTTTATCATATAAAGCTAGCTTAGAATAGCTGCGCGTAGATTGAGAAATAGAGAGGCGACATGAAACGTTTTTTACCCCTACATACTGGTGCTGGTGACCTAATTAATCGTTTAGTGGTGCCACCCATGGCCTCTCAAACAGCAACCACAGAAGGTATCGCAACTGACAAAACTATCGCGCACTACGATAAACTTGCTAGATCTGGTGCTGGCCTAGTGATGGTGGAGTATAGCTTTGTTGATGTGACTGGCCGAAGTGAAGCTAATCAGTTAGGTGCGCACGTAGATGAATGCATCGATGGGATTAGCAAGATTGCCGCAGTAATACATTCTCATGGAGTAAAAGCTGGGTTTCAACTTACTCACTGCGGCGGAAAGGCTCAGCTGGATATTTGCCCTGAATTAATGGGGCCATCAGGTATTACAGTACCAGCATATGATCGCACGTTACCTAAGCCGAAAGCGATGACATTGCAAGATATGCTTGGATTAAAAGCATCGTTTATTGCAGCTGCGAAACGGGTAGAAAAAGCGGGCTTTGACTTTGTAGAACTTCACTGTGCTCACGGGTACGGGTTGAACCAAATACTGTCACCAGTCACGAATCAAAGAGATGATCAATATGGTGGAAGCCTTGAAAGTCGCGCTCGCTTGATTACCGAAATTATTCAACAAATAAAGCTTGAAACTAAGCTTGGTATAATGGTGCGAGTACCAGGACAGGATCTATATCCCGAAGGGCTAACTCAACAGGATATGGAACAAATCTGTCGCCTATTTGTTAAAGCCGGTGTTGATATTATCGATGTGTCTTCGGGTATTGGCGGGTGGAATCGCCCCAAAGATCGTCGTGGAGAAGGGTATTTGGTCGATGAGTCGAGCTATCTTAAGCAAGCAAAGCTTAATGTGCCTGTCATTGGTGTTGGTGGTATAGAAACGGCAGAATACATTGAATATGCATTGCACAGTGGCCGACTGGATTTGGCTGCCGTCGGGCGAGCAATTCTTAAAGACCCAGTCGCGTTTAACGAAGCAGTGATGCAACAAGCAGTTCCAGCATAAGTACTAAAAATCAACGCAATAGAATCGCTGTTGCCATATAGTTTTGATTTGTTATCCAAGCCCGAGGTTAAATTAACTTTGGGCTTTTAGCAGTTTAGTACTTCTCTTTTCGGCCTGATTTGATAAAGAAACACACGGCAGCCGTGTATATTCAGCTGTTTTGGATATAATACTGCGTGCTATGCCTATATATGGGTATAAAAACGTCAGTTTTATCCGCTATAAACAGAGAATAACATGATCGAATTTACAGACCAGGATGTTGAAAAATACTCCAAAAGTACTGTATCAGGGACAGGATTCTTAGCGTACCGAGATGTCGAAAAACTGCTATCAAAACTAAATTTAAAGCCGAAAAGAGCTTTGGATTTAGGATGTGGGAGCGGGCGATCCATCGGTGTGATTAAAGACTTATGCGATAGCGTCACAGGATGTGACATCAGCGAACTCGCATTGAAAAACACTCATAAGAGCCACCCAGACGTTGAGGTATTCCTAAACGACTTATCGAGCAAGCAATACCCTAGCGCAAAGTTTGATTCTATCTTTTCCTTTCTTATGTTTTGCCACGTCGATTCTCTTCAATCTATGAGCCAAGAGCTGGAGCGTTGTTACAACTCACTTAATGAAGGTGGGTTTCTTCTTATCGTGAAGCCGAATCGAGCTGTTGCAGTTGCCGACTTTTCCAGTGTGCAAGGAGTGGGAACCCCACCAGAATTGGAGGGCGATTGCTTTAATGTTCACCTGAAAAACGTTGATCTGGTTGTCGAAGATGTTTATTGGAAACCAGAAACTATCCAACAAGAGTGCGAAAAGCTTGGCTTCAGTTATTTGGCATTGCATCAGCCATTAGGTGAAATCGCAGACAATCAACCGTATCGAGATGAGTACCACGAATCTCCGTATTTTTATTTAGTTATGCAGAAGTAGGAGATTCAAACTGTGGAACAATATATTGATATTAATGGCCAAAAAATCCTTTTGACTCAGGAGTTGATTGACTCAAACCCAGACATCTTGAATAAGATTGATGGCAAGTCAGCCTATTTTGCTGGCAGAGCAAGAGGGTGCTATGAATTCGACAAAATTGACTACACCGTTCGAAAGCAAGAGTACAAATACATACTCCCACTATCAATCATGCTGGTGATGGTGATGATTGTCAGCAATATTCTGTCTAGTAAGCTGGTGTCACTGTATGGTTTTACCATCACTGGCGGCATGTTCATTTATCCACTTTCATACATCTTCGACTACGTCATTACTGATGTATACGGATTCCAATACGCCCGTAGGGTCGTGTGGAGTGCCTTCTTTTCCATGATCTTTTTTACGTTTTGTATCTGGCTTGTGATTGTTTTGCCACCTTCTAAGTTTTGGCATTTGCAAAGCTCTTATAGCATTGTTTTCGGCAACATGATCCGAACCTACTTTGCTTCGTCAGTAACATTTTTATTTTCATTTATGATTTCAAGTTACGTGTTTCAAAAAGTGAAGGTGAAAAAGCGTGGATTCTTATTCCAACGTATTTTGCGCTCTCTATTGGTTTCAGAGATGGTTGATACTGGGCTGTTTTGTTTAATCGCTTTCTATGGTGTGTGGCCAATTGAAAATATGCTGCACTTTTTGGTCTTTTCGTTCTGCACTAAAGTTGTGTATGAAGTGATCATGTATCCAATCGTGACCAAACGAGTCATTGACTGGTTTAAGCGTGCAGAACAAAGCGACATGCTAGACAGCAATACCAACTTTTCACCGTTCCGATGGGAAGTTGACTACAATCAAGACAACAACTTGTTTCGAGCTTAATTAGCTCAGTTGAGGAATTAAAGTGCCATCTGGAATGATTTTCTGGATGGTCTTTATCAGCCTATCCCTTTCTTCTTTCAGTAAACTGCTAGTGTCAGAAGATATTGGATTGAGTTCTAAGAAAGCTACTTTGCCGATGATCTGTACTTTTGACAAGTCGTAAACGTGAGTAAAGTAATTTAAGCTTCTTACTTCCCCAGCATTTTTCAAACCAATATCTATCTTATCGTCGCTTAAAAACAAGCACGAATCACCGTTCTTAATGTTAAATGATTTGATCTCAGGATCGATGATGACGACATTACCTTGGTTTAGGTAGTGCCCTGTAAAAGAGCCATCGTTACAAATGCCGATAAGGTGTTGGCTGTCAGAGTCAAACTCGACTTCCATCATGCGCTTTGCAGCCACGACATTGTCGATAATATCTCTTCCGCCGATGAGCGGGATACGATTGGCTTGTGGCTCAGCTTTGATCATCTCGTAGATAGGGCTGTTGAATAAGTCACATAACAATAAAGCTTCAACTAAAGAGAGATTATGTTGTCCTGACTTAATATGGTAAACGGTCTCTATTGGGATTTGCGTTTTTTCATGTATCTCATTGATACTCAATGACGATGTGTTGAGTTTTTCAGCGACTTTAGAAAGAAAAGTTTGATTGGCAGAGCGCATTTCTTCGCAGCTAAGCTCGATATGTGTTCGGTTATTTTCGATGCCATACTCTAACCATTCAGGAGTGACGTCGAGCTCTAAAGCAATGTCAACCACCATTCTGGTCTTCTTAGATTTGCCTGTACCTAATTTGCTGAGAAAGACTGGATTAGTATCGAGTCTCCTTGCTAACTCTCTTTGTGAGATGCCTTTTTGTTCAAGCGCCCATAAAAAACGCTCGGCCATGCTTTTACACTCGGAACGAACCAATGAACTCTCCTGAATATGCGTCTAATTTTCTATGAGCCCGATGATACTGACATTAAAAGGTGGAAGCAAAACTTCCTCACCCATATGAATCTAGTTGACTTATTTTTTGATGATAAATATACTCATGAAAACTTAAGTAATCACTCTAGGTTTTGCTTGTTGGTATCTAGCTATATGTTTTTAATAAGAATGTATAGCACAACATTTTTGGGACCCGAAAGTGTTGTACATAGCCAACTAATATTTTACCCGGCCTCTTCAACAAGCGGGTATTCGCTATTACAGCTTCGCCCCACAGCCTTTTGTGGGGCTTTTTTCGTTAATGTATTTGTAGTGTAGGTATCACGATTTAAATACAAACTGCTCCATCATGCTTCTCATACCTTGAGCTTGTTGCTCTAGTTCTTCGGCGGCTTTTGCACTTTCATTGGACGCCGAAGCGTTCAGTTGCACCACTTGATCGACAGAAGCAACAGCTTCGTGCGCTTCAGAAACACCCTGTGCTTGCTCTTTGCTAGAGTCAGCAATCTGAGCGACTAGATTGGATGTATCGGTAATACTTTCAAAAATAGAGCCTAATGCCGCTTCTGTATTTTCAGCAATATCTGCTCCATTAATGGTTTTCTCTTCCGCGATTTTGATGAGTTTGGTGGTTTCTTCCGCGGCAGCTGTGCTTCGAGATGCTAAGTTACGTACTTCATCGGCGACCACCGCAAAGCCTCTTCCTTGCTCTCCAGCTCGAGCGGCTTCTATGGCAGCGTTAAGGGCTAGCAAGTTGGTTTGTTCAGCAATCTCATCGATAGTTTTGATAAATTCGCTAATGCTTTGGCTCGATGATTTAATCTCCTGCATTGCATCGACCATTTCTTTCATATGTTCTTGGCCGCGGCTAACAGCCCCTTTAGCTTGTTCTGCCAAATGATTTGCTTCTCGAGCATTGGTTGCATTGGAATTGGTTTGAGTTGAAAGTTCTTCAAGCGATACAGATATGCGCTCTAAACTCTCTTTCTGTTGAGTTGCCCCTTCAGCGAGAGATTGGCTAGATTGAGAGACATCGGAGCTACCTGATGAAATTTGGTCACCTGTTTTTTGAACGTTTTGCAGGACATCCGTAAGGTTTGTCACCATGTGCTGTAGCGCTTTACCTAAACTGTCCCGTTCTGATGCCAAGTTCACGTGAGAAGAGAGATCGCCTTCGGCAATTTTCTGTGCCAATTGAGCTTTCTCTCGCAAGGTTTCTACCATGCTTAATATAGAACCATAAAGGCTGCTTGGTAATACGTTATGAGAAGGCAACTCTAGATTTAGGTCGCCATCAGCGACGGATTTAACGATATTGGTGACATCTCTCGGGTCGCCGCCGAGCTGCCTGTCTATTCGACGGGTGATGCTAAAGGCAACATAAACCGCGACAGCAAATGCAATAATCACCAGAAGAGTGATTATCCAAACAGCAAACTCGTTGTTACGTTGAACCTCGGGGCCAAGTATGTCTTGTTCTTCTTTGACGGAGAGCTTTATTTTTTCAATGTCGGATGCCACTGTAGGACCAATTCTATCTAGCGTGCTTTGAATGATTTCATTGCGTTGCTGGATAGCGGTGACGATTGCTGCAAACGACTCTCGGTAGGCCTTTGATTCTGTAATGACACTTTCAAGTAGTTCACGGCGCTCTGGATGGGCTAGCTCATAATCAAGGGTAGCTAAATGCTTATCCATTTCCTTGAACTCGGCATTGACTCTATCGATGGCACTTTGTTCATTTGATTCAACAAACTTCAGGACGTAAAGCCTAGCAAGCAACAAATTCCTCATGGCTAGAGAAGCGTTATATGCTGCTGCCATGTCATAATCTTCATTGGCTGAGACAACTATCTTCGTTAGCTTCTGTTCTACTGCAGGGCCAACAATGTTTAAGCTATTGTTGAAAAGATCATTTCTTTTCTTCTTTAATTCGACGACCTCTCTAAATTTGTCTTCATATTCATTTAGCATCGTTTTTATCGAAGTCATGATGTCCCGGCGGCTAGGGTCTTTCACGCTTTGCAAAGCTTCTTCGAGAAACATGGTCGTTTTCTCAACGTATGCTTCGAACGTTTGTTTGTCTTTGTCGGAAGAAGTAATGATGTAGTTTTTTACGGCCATACGCATCATCAACACATTCGCTTGCACTCGGCCAGTGATGTTGGTTGTCCTCGCTAAGGAGCGATAGGTTTGAAAACCTTTTGAGGCTTGCTCGATTACATAAAAGGAAGTGATCCCCACAATAAGAAGAAGTGCCACTACACTGCCGAAACCCAAAAACATTGATTTTTTGAAACTAAGCATGAGCTGAGATCCTACTCGTATTAAATGATTGAAATTCGTTCTTCATGAGCCACTGTTTCGACCACTTTTGTGCTTTGTGCATAGGGCGTATCACTAAATGCGTGTTCAATCACACTATGTGCAATAGAGGCTCGACTTTAAAGCTTTGTATGTTCGTTTGAAATAGTGGTTAAATGCCTATAAATCAGTATTTTAAGTTCTATTCTTGTTTTGGTTTTATCGGGTTTTTATATCAGTTGCCTATTTAATATAGAGTAAGAATGGAGTTCTGCATTGATAGATTTAATCGCATGGTAATTGGTATATAGGTGCTCGTGCTCACAAGCTCGGATGTCCGGTGACATATGTCAGCAATTAATCGTCAAAACGTGATTTTCTGTGCAATGTTAAATTGAATAAAAATAGAGCAATTGCCCTATATAGAGGTTAAGCACATTGGTAAGCGCAGTTAAATTTCATTGAGGTATTTCTGTTTTTTATGTAGGTGAGGACTATAGCTCAAGTACTTAGTTTGATGCTTCGCTGATCGAAGTGCAGGGATTGCCTTCGATTTAAGAATCAAGGTAAAGCGAAGCCGTGCCGAAATACCGGCACCAAAATAGGATACTGAATATGCACTATTCAATTTATATAAGGAGTTATGCTGCTCTGCATTTTTTGTCTATTGCAGTGCTGTCGATGTTTAGTGAGCGAGTACAGGCATTGGAATATCAATACTTACTGCAAAGCGAGTGGGCTGGAGGTGGTATGTCAACGCTGATTATCCGCAACAATACTGAAAACCCCGTGACAACATGGCAAGTTACATTCGATTGGTTAGCTGACGAACAAGTGGACTTCGCTTGGAATGCGGCGGTCACTCAGCAAGGAAATACGGTAACCGCAGAATGCGACCCAACGTTTTGCGACATTCCACCGGGAGAAGCCAAAGCATTTGGGTTTGTGTTCACTTCAAATCAAAGCTCTTTAGTGCCGCAAAAAGTGGTCGTCAATTCGGATGGCGTCGCAACTGAGATACCGGACGTAGTGACACCAACAGAGCCTATACAAGGCTCTGTTTCTGACAATTTTAACTACGTTATAGGCACTCAGACTATCTATCCAAATTATGGCTTCACCAATGATGGACGATTGGTGGAAACAGCGAAAGAAATTAGGCGACTAGGTTCTAACTTGCTGAAGTTTAGTTTATCGCCATATAGTTATCCCGATTTGGTATCAAACTACCAATCTTATGCGTATCAGTTTGTAAAACTGGCTCGGGATGTACCTGATTTCAAAGCTGTCCTTGATATGGACTTCGCCTACTACATGATATGGCTTGAGGATTCTGGGCATTGGATGGATAACAATGGCATGAACCAGCAAGAGCTCGACTTACAATATTCGAAAATATATAGCCTTGCTGAGTACCTCCTTACTACCTACAACGGCAGCGGTAAAACGTTTATGTTTGGTAACTGGGAGCTGGATTGGCAACTGGTTAAAACCGTAGAGACAGATCCTGCAACGGGAGTTTCAATTGAGCGTTATGATGACTCTGTGGTCGAGTTGCCAGATCTACGAATTCAAGGATTAATCGATTTCATCAATATACGCCAGAAGGCAATCGAGGATGCTCTGGCACAGGCGCCACAGAGTGATGTCAATATTTTGCAGTATGTGGAAGTTAACCGTGTTGAATCGGCAATGGCGGGGAAAGAGAGGGTGACCAATATGGTGTTACCACACACCAACGCTGATTTAGTGTCATATTCTGCATACGACATTCCCAACAAGGAAGAAAATGCTGATTTCAACAAGCTAGACGTTGCAATGTCGAACGCCTTCAGCTTTATCGATTCGCATCTTCCAGAAAAATCAGGTGTTCCATTCGATAAGAGAGTGTTTATCGGAGAATATGGGTATGCGGCGAGTTGGTTTCTAAGTCATGGTGAACAAGCTGGAGAAACACAAGCGCTATTAACCAAAGGGTTGATGAAAGTAGCGCTGAAGTGGGGAGCTCCGTTTGTTTTGTATTGGCAAATGTATGACAACGAATGGGATGGTTACTTACAGGCGTATCGAGGCTTCTGGCTTATCGATCAAAATGGTGTAAAGCAGCCAAGTTACTACTTACACCAACAGTTTTTATCTCAAGCAAAAGCATGGGTAAAGGAGTTTTCTCAGAAGAACGGTCGATTACCTAACGCTGAAGAATATCGCACTGAAGCGATAAAAATCATCGACTCTCTTTAACCTACTAACTTCTCAACCCAAGCTAACTAAGCCCAAACATTGTTGTTTGGGCGTTTCCTTATTTACAGCGGGCAAGTTCTATTATGGAGCTTGTTGATCGGTCGAGAAACTTTAGCCTCAACATACATAGTGTTCCACCAATCATGACAACACCTGCGAGGAGTAGGCCATCCAAATAATCAAGGCTGTGAGCTGTCATCATCGCGACCACCATTGGGGCGACAACTTGTGCTATGGAGTAACTGATCGTCATTTTAGCCATCATTTTTGCTGGGTTACTTGGGGAGTAGTGTCCAGACATCGTCATGACGATATTGACGATTGCGATGAAGGTATTGCCAAATAATATCGCACTCACAAGCAACCATGGAAGGCTTGAGCTGGCAGCAGGTATCAATATTCCAGCGGTTTGTAACAGACAAGCTAATACTAACGCGTTTAGGTTGCCGATATGATGAGAAATTTTATCCCACATAATGGGTGACGGCGCAGCAGCAATACCGAGAAGAATAAAGATCAGGTAGCCTTGGGTGCCTTGCCCTAAGGCTTGATTAACAATGGCAACGATAAAGGTGGCATTGACCACATACCCAACGCCAGCACAAAAATAACCCAGCTTCAGCGTAGTTAAGAAGCGAGCTGACGGCAGGTTCGCCATGTTGTTTTTCTCTTTGGCTTTGTTGGGGGCATGTATTGGTTTGGGTAACCAAGCGAGAGCTGGATAAAGCAGGGCTAAGCTTAATCCGCCATACACGATATACAGTTGGCTCCATGTTAAATAGCTACGTGCAATTTCAGGCAACAACGCAGCGATAATGATGCCAAGGCCCACACCACTGAAATGTAGCCCTAGCTTGGCACTTTTTTTATTGGTTAATAGCCAATTTAGCACCAACCCCGAGCTCATCAGTACGCCTCCGGTGCTGCTCGCACCCGCAAAAAACATTAGCGTCGCCCAAACCCAAACGTTTTGGCTTGAAGCCATCATAAAGGTTGAAAGTACGGCCAATATCATACTGATTCGATAACACTTATCCTTAAGCTGAATATCATGAATTGTTGCTACTAATAACGCGCCGACAAAATAGCCGATGTAGTTGGTGCTCGCCAGCCAAGCGCCAGCACTTTGGCTGAGTCCTGTTTGGCTTTGAAGAATGGTCAGCATAGGAGTGTATGAGAATCTCGCTATCCCGACGCTCAGTATCAAACTGGCAATCCCAGCAAACAGAACTTTTGCTTTTTTGATGTCGATTGACATATTCATGTACCGTTGAAAAGTGTTTAGAGCAATATAAAAAAATTGTCAGTTCATTAAAAATGATTTAATTTGAACCAAACGTTCATTATTTGAGATGGTTTCTATGGATCTTCAGTCATTACGTACCTTTGACATGGTGGTTAAACAGGGCGGGATTTCGTCTGCAGCGAAAAAACTGAATACCGTGCAATCTAATGTGACGATGAGGATTCAGCGTTTGGAATCAGAGCTCGATGTGGCTTTATTCCATCGTAAGGGAAGAAGTCTTGTATTGACTGTTGCCGGAAGAACTTTGCAAGAATATGCGCAAAAAATGTTGCAACTTGAACAGCAAACCACGACAGCCTTGAGACATATTGGCAGTGAAAGTGGAGAGCTGCGCGTTGGTTCGATAGAGACATTTGCTGCTACAGAACTACCTATGGTTTTAAAAACCTGTAAAGAAGCTCACCCGAATATATCTTTACAGGTGTATAGTTCTACGACATCTGACTTAGTGCGTCGCCTGCTTGGTCATGAGTTGGATGTGATATTCGCCAGCGGCCCTGTAGAGCACAAGGAACTAGTCACTGAATCAGTACGAGAAGATTCGCTAGTGTTAGTGCATAAGAGAGGCTCCAAAGTAAAAGATCTGCCACTTATTTTATTTAGAGAAGGCTGCTCTTTTCGAGCGCAAGCAATGGCTTGGCGACGTTCTTGTGGTGACACAGAACTTAAGCTAATGGAGCTTGGTTCGCTTGATGGCATATTAGGCTGCGCTGCTATTGGCCTAGGTTGCACCGTGATGCCAGAGAAAGTGCTCAAGGCGTCGAGGAGATATGAAGAGCTTACGGTTTCTCAGCTACCGACAGAATTCACTCGTACTCAAGTTCAGTTATTAAGGCATAAGGATACCGCACTGCTGCCTTCCATGGAGACCTTCAAGAACATTTTGAATTGCCAGCCCGAAAACATGTAGATAGCGAAACAGCGTTTTGACTTCCTCAGCTACACTTGTCGCTGCAATGTTTTTGACCTACAAATTTTTATCCGAAAGCTGAAAATTTTCCAATTGAATATTGATGTCTTTCGGTTCAAACTGCCCAAGTACCGTGTAATCTGAGCTATCTAAACACGAACTATAGATTAAACCTTTCGATTGTCGTAGAGAGAAAAAGGATATTGCATGACCTATAAACACATTATGGTTGCCGTTGATTTATCAGAAGAAAGTCATTTATTAGTAGAAAAAGCTATCGCTCTTGCAAATCCGCTGAATGCGAAGTTGTCCTTCATCCACATTGACGATAGCTATGCAGAAGCCTATATCGGATTTGTAGATATCAAGGCGAAACTAAAAGAAGCTTCGCAATCAGAAATGCAAAAATTAGTTGATATGACTGACTACCCAGTGAAGCATACACTTGTTGGCAGCGGGCACTTAGATGAAGAGCTGAGTCAGGCTATTGAGAAGTACAATGTAGACTTACTAGTTTGTGGGCATCACCAGAACTTTGTCAGCAAGTTTATTTCGTCAGCTAAGAAAATTATTAATAGCTCACCAGTAGACATGCTAGTGGTTCCGCTTAATCACTAGCGATTAGCTTTCTCGATTGGAAGATGTTGGGGAAGGCAAAATACTAAAGATAAGGTAGGGCATGAAGCCCTACCAGATATTAAGTACTATTTTTGTACGCTCATTTCTTCTGAGCAGTGCTGTGACACTTCATCGAAGTGATGGAGTGTTTTCTCACAAGGTTGTTCGCCTTTCAGGCTGACAATAACCAAAGCAATTGAAGCTAGGATAAAGCCTGGAACGATCTCGTATAGGCTAAATAGCGTTGAGTTTGGCCATGTAGAATGTGCCCAGATCCAGCCGATAACTACAGCAGCGCCGACAACCATTGCTGCGATAGCACCACTCGCTGTACAACGTCTCCAGAACAAGGAGAAAAGAATCACTGGCCCAAATGCTGCCCCCATACCTGCCCATGCATTACCTACGATGGATAGAATGGTGCTTTTCGGATCGCTAGCAAAAATCATAGCCACTAAAGAAACCGCGACAACTGCGACTCGGCCAAGCCAAATTTTGGATTTCTCAGATAAGTCTATATGGAAAAAGTGCGCAATATCTTCTGTAAGTGCACTAGAAGAGGCTAGCAATTGCGCTGCGATTGTACTCATTACCGCTGAAAGAACTGCGGAGAATAGGATAGCAGCAACCCAAGTTGGGAATAGCCCCTTCGCCAGCTCTAAAAAGACCATTTCGTTGTCAAAGCTATGGCCACGAGTAGCATAGTACATTGCTCCCGTGATGCCGACTGCGAATGCGCCAAGCAGTGACACGATCATCCAACTCATACAGATTCTTCGCGCAACTGGCATGCCTTTTACGTCTCTTATCGCCATAAAACGCACTAGAATGTGTGGCTGACCAAAATAGCCTAAGCCCCAAGCAAGCAGTGACACAATTCCAATGGTGCTAGTGTGAGAGCTTACAGCAGAGAAGAAGTGACTTGGAAGAGCTGTGGTAGCCGTTGCGTGATCTAAGTGATACCAAACAGTAAAAGGGGTAATCAACAGCGCGAAAAACATTAAAGAGCCTTGGAAGAAATCGACCCAGTTAACGGCAAGAAATCCGCCAATTGCTGTGTATGCCACGAGGAAGATGGCACCGAACCAAACCGCTTGATGATAAGGCAAGTGGAAAAGTGCTTGGAAAAGGAACGCACCACTCACAAATCCTGCCGCAGCATATAGAGTGAAGAAGATCAGGATTACGACCGCAGTCATTAGCCTTAGAACTCGATTTCCGTTGCCAAATCGAGCGTCGAAATAGGAAGGAATAGTTAGAGCATCACCAACATTTTCAGTGTAAATTCTGAGCTTTTTCGCTACGAAGCGCCAGTTGAGGTAAGCACCGATAGTCAATCCAACGGGTAGCCAAAGCTGATCTAAGCCTGATACAAACACGGCTCCGGGTAAACCAAGTAGTAGCCAACCACTCATATCAGATGCGCCAGCACCTAAAGCTGTAATTGCTGGGCTCAAACTGCGACCGCCGAGTACATAATCTGAATTATTCTTGGTTGCTCGTGCGGCGAAAATGCCAATTGCGAACACAATTAGAAAATAAATCGCCAAAACGATATAAAAAGTTAACATCAAGTCTCCTATATGACCGTCTATCTATAAGCCTCCATATCTTAGCGAAGGGGCTTGTAGAGCCTGGTTATTTGTATTGTTTTACTTAGTAAAAGTACAAAATTTATAATTATTTTAAATGCTTAGTATGTAAGCGTGTTGCTACCAATGCCCCAAATGACGTTGTTAGAGCAGGCAAGCGGTAAGCACTGAGTACTATTTTAAATTTATCAATTACACATGCTCGAACTGAATCAAGCTATCGGTGATGTTCGTGAAACGAGCGCCGATGATAGTCTCATTGAAAATGAAACTGCTTGAGTCACAGCAAATTATGTCGAGAACACGAAATAATTTGGGCGAGAACACTAGCACTTGCAACCAGTGTTTAACATGCTTAATGTCTCAAATTAATATATTTATTTTATTTTATTAACATTTTTATGCTTCTTTAGAAGCAAGATCCAAAAGGCGGGTATTCTAGCATTAAATGGGAACTAATGAGTAATTGGTCAGATATGAACCAGTTTTCTTGCCAGGTAAAACATGCCTCAGCAACGTTGGCTGAGGCAAGTATTTGACAGCTGTCCTATTGCACAAAAGCTAGGAAGGGAGAGACGAGTAGCAATACACCTGTGACAATAATCAGTTTAGTTGCCATGCCTTTGTACTTGTGTAGCGTTGGGATCTTATACACTAGGTAGGCAGGGATAAGGCAACCTACTAAGCCAAAGATAGGGCTTGAGATAGAAGTAAAAGACAGAATTGGGAAGTTGCTAGAGATGGCTAGCCAAGCAAGCAAAATAACAAAAACGACAACAGCGTTATTCACTAGTTTTTTGTTGATTGATGAATCATCGTACTTTCTACGCAATAGGTTCATCACGATGCCTTTGCTTGCTTCTTGAATCCCGAGAAAAACACCGAAAAAAGAGCTGACGACAGCAAAAAGGTTGATAACTATGCCTGCAATTGTCGCCCAGCTACCAGGGAAGTAATAGGCAATAATAGCTAAAGCAGAGATATTGTCTTGCTTAGCGTGTATCGCTTGCTGCTGGGAAATCGCTAACGTAAATGAAATTGCGTAAAAGAAAACGATGGCGAACAAGACTACAAACGAGATTTTCATTGCTCTTTGTGCTTTAACCCTCGCAACTTCAACAGACTTTTCTTTCGAACGATAGAAAATCACCATTGGACTTAAAGATTGCAGGAACAAGATAGACGTAATAGTGAACGGCAACGTGATGATCGCGTTTTTGACTAACGTGCCGATGTCGCCCACAGGAGGCAAATGATTCAGGTTCCATTGTGGAATTAATAGAACTCCCATCAAAGCGACCAATGCCAATACAGTTACTGCTAATGTGCCCGAAAGTTTAAACAAAACCTTCTCGCCTTTGGTTGCGATATAAGCGAGCGCACCAATCAGAACTAGCCCATAAACACTGTGATTGCTGAGGTTTGTTTCGGTGATGTGGTAAGTATGCAGGTAGGATGCGCTATCGTTAGTGACGGCTAATGCGTAAACAAATACCCAGATTATGAGCATGATAAAATACAATGCACCTAATAGAGCTCCCCAGTTTTTTCCCAAATAGCCAGAAATAACGCCAGTGTAATCCGTGCACTGCTTAGATTCAGCCAAAGTGTTAATGAATAGCTTTTGAAACAAATACATGGCTGGGTAGCCTATCGCTGAAGAAAGCAAAAACACCCAGATGCCGCTAACACCAACTTGAACGGGTAGAAACACAATTCCAGCCCCAATAGCCATACCAATGCTCATCACGATCCAACCGTAATCGGTGGAGTCGAGCTTGGTTTCTTGAAGTTGAGGAGGACTTCCTAGCACACTATCCATTTATTAGTTATCCTGTGATTTAATATAAATTATTTTACTTATTTTACAAACTTGTTATTTTGTTTACATTCCATAAACTTATTGCGCGTATTTACGCTGCAACGTTAGATTAATAACTTAGCTTTGTGCCATCAATTTAATATTAAAATTTTTTAGTTATAAGTAATTTCAAAATGTAATTTAAGTTATTTGAGTGAAATTTGCACTATTACATTGAATGTTATTTGTCGTGAATGAAGTTGTTCAAAAATTAAACATGTATTTTACCTATCGGTAACTAAAAGTATTTATAAGCTATTCAATTATTTGAATAGCTTTGTAGAAAAATATAATAGGAAGATAATTGTCAATCTAGAATTTAATTATTCTGCGAATCTTTAAAGAGCAGTAACACCAAATGTGGAAAATAGTGGAAATTAATAATTAAGTAGACAAATTCACCTAGTAGTCCATTTTATAAATATACTTCTGGAATATATACAAGAAGAAATCTTCCTCTTTACTGAATCTGAAAGTTTAGAAGATATACTAGCGAATGTGGGCCTTCATGCACTGCGGTAGAATGTTTAGTCTGTGTACTCATTTCGGATCTACTGGGGAAGAGTTGACTGCTGTCACAGGGCTCTGATTGTCTTTTGGAATATATAATATTGGAAGGAAGAAACTAGAGTACATCGATTTATTTCGTTATAGATATAGCGTAAAGATATTGTTTTAAACATCGCAACTTTCGTTATCAATAATTAAATAAATTTTAAATTACTTTAGTGGAGTTTGATACATGTAATATAGTATCAAACTCGTGCTGTCTATTAATAATATAGTGTGGTGTTAATTATTATCTAAAAGGGTTTTTAGTCGATATTGGTGCCTTGGTATCAAGCCTTGATAATTTCGCCATTTCATACCAACCAGGAATGCTGTTATAGTAATGATTAACGTCAGATGTTCTTAAGCTATCACTTCTAATCTTACCAATAAACTTTGAATCAATTGGAACATAATCCCATAAGCCATACTCATTAGGAACTGCAGCAAAGTTACTTCCCTTAAAATCGGCCGACGGGAAACCTGCATCACTCATCATTTGAACAACACTTTCTGGGATTTTGTGCATATCAGTTAAAGGTATTGCATTCTCGATAAAATAAAATACTGATACAAATTTCCCTTCAACAAATAGTGTTTCGTTTTGACCTAGATGGCTATATCGCCCACCGTAAAACTTTGTGCTTTTATAAACCTCATCTAACCTAAGGTCTAAGTTTAACGTAGTGTTTTCCTTCCAGGTCGAATGCTTGATGTAAAACAACTTAAATCCCAAGCCCTCTGATTTAACTATATAGACATCCCTAGATGCGCCTCTTTTTTTCGTAATGCCTTTATAGGCTAGATTTGTAGTTATATCATCAATACACTTAGGGTTTCTCGCTCTAACTAAGGTTGTTATTTCATCAAAACTTCGAATGAACACTGCACCTTTTTTGGGAGTTACTTTTTTAAATTTTTTTTCTAAGGCAGAATCTAAAGCGGTAAATGAAGTGTGATACGATTGATTTAAGCCAAGAGCGTAAGCTCTTAGGTGTCTGTATTTTAGTGCCTCCTCGTACGATGGTGTGACTTTCTGCTTTAGCGAATTAAATTTTGTCTGATTTAGAAGATATCGAATTTTGGTTGCTGTTGTTGTTTTATTTCCAATGTTTTTTCTTTTTTGCAGCAACGATTTTAGTATAACTACTTGCAATGGGTATTTAGCTAAAGTGATCTCATTGAATTCAGTTTTTTTTGAGTACTTACTAATTTCTTTTTTAAATAAATGTAATTGACTTTTCTCTTTGTTCTTCTCTTTCACGATTCCTTTTAATACGCGAGTGCTAAAATCTTGAGTTCTATTTACTACTATCCTTCCCGAAGGGAAGTGCATATCAACTCTAGTAAAGCCTGATATATTATTAATAGGTATTTTCTTATCTATAGCTTGCTCTACTCTGTCAGGGTTTGGAGATTGCTTTCCCATAACATTGTTGATGTCAAAAAATTTTATCCGCGACTTTTTTATTTCGTATAAATATAAAGAAACCACTCCAATGAAATAACTCACCACAGATGTAGTATACTTTTCCAAATTTAAGTATTCTATTTCTTTAAGTGATAAATGATATAAGTTATTTAGTGCGTTTTCTATACATCTTCTCTTTATTAAATGCATTAATGATGTTTTTTCTAAATTAGAAATATCAATATCATATGCAGTTAAATATCGCGAATTTTCACTATTAATGACGTGCTGTTTTAAGTTGTTGTTATTGTATATGTTTGGAGAAAAGAAGTCACTATTTACATTCTCAGGCTCTATAAATGATAGGTATAACATTAGTTGCGCCCTTATCTACCAGATACTTTAAGGAAGTCATTATGACTGATTTTTATCATTTTACTCCCAGATAGTATAATCTTTATGAATTTTTCAATTTTTTTATCTGTGACTTCATTTTTGAACTCTCTATCGGAAACATATATCTTAACCATTGCGGATAATATATTTCTTAATGAATATATGTCTAAAATATCGTCTTTTTTACCAAATAATTTGTAACTAGTATCTGCGAATATGTTTGATAATACTACCTTTTTATATTTAGTGCTATATACTTTATCGTCTATTATTTTAGCCCAATATTTTCCTTTTGAAAGTTGAGTTAAAGCATCATAATAAGGATAGTAACCAGGTTTGTAATGTGGAGGATAGACCTCTAGAGCTATAAGTTCATTCTTTATCTTCTTGTTGAATTTCGTTTGCAGTTCAAGATGATTATTATTTAGACTGGGAGGGCTTTTATATCCCGTTGTGCTTATCTTTCCGCCAAAGTGAAAAACTCTGTCGATTGTCTTTGTCTTCCGCAACTCCCATTGTTCTAGCATTGTTTTATATGCAGCTAACTGTTTTTTCTCGATATCATCTATCTCTTCGATATCGTGAATTTCAACATGATCTAAAATTAATTTCCGAGAGTTTGCGTTTACTAATTCGTAGCCTCCGGGATATTTAGACTCGGGCTTGATCACTGAACCATGTATACCTACAATTGGCTCTACAACGACTTTCGTTTTATCGCTAAATAGTGGCATGATCGGCTCATAACCCGGCTTATTTATTCTTCCTTGGAGGTGAAACCTTTCATATTTACTATTTCTGTGAGCATATGTTAAGTGTGCTGTTTTTATAAAGTCGTAGTTAGACATATCCTTAACGCGTTTAGCAACGGCAGTACCGATCTCTTCTGAAAAGTCAAAGTTACCTGGCACCGGATCCTTAAGGTCTAAACAAACATTAACACGCTCGGCCAAACTACGTTTATCATGAAACGCTTTTTTTTCATTGGCTATATATTCCATTAGTTTCAATGCGGATATACAGCCTCTAGAGTGAGCGATTATATTAATATTTAGATTAAAAGTAGGCCTGACTTTATTATATAAAATAGATTTAATGTGTTTAAGAGCAACCTTTGCTCTATCTCCAGTACCATGCGCGGTTAACCCACGTACATTTTCAAGGAAAGAAGGTCCACCAAACTTATTGCATCCATTGAATGATATGACAGGCCCAATTCGAGACTTATAGTCAAGATTCTCTGCTGTTAGTTTCCTAAAATAATTTCGAATGTATTCCTCTGATTTATCCATATTCGACGAGTTTTGATATTTGCTTCTTCCATGATGTTTATTCGTCCCACAAAAATAAAAAATTACGTGATTGTTCATAAGTGTTTAATTAAGATAAAAATACGTTAGTTAATATATTGTATACATACTTTTGTTTCCGATTAGGAATATACTAATTCCGTATTGTTATGACTTGTTGGTTTTTTGTATTTTTAATTTTCACAATGAAATTGATTCTTTATTTTTAATATAGAAGTATAAATATTCGAATTACTCTAGTATAATTTTTCGATTCAGTACTATGACGTATCAGTAAGGGCTGTAATGGAGCAACTCAAAACTATAACTATCAACCACTTACGTTATTTTATAAGTGTATACGAGTTAGGTGGGATTTCACTTGCTGCAAAAACGCATGGTGTGACGCAGTCTGCGATTACAAAGAGTATTAAAAGTTTTGAGAATCAGCTAGATTTACCTTTGTTTCATCGTGATACCCAAAACATTCACCCAACTGAAGCTGCGAAAACCTTATACCCTAAAGTTCAGGATATTTGTTTCGCGTTTTCCACGATGGGGAACACCGTCGATGTAATTCATAAAGGTGATCATGGTGAAATAAAAATAGGTGTTGGGAAAATCGTTGCTCCGATCGCTACTCAGCTACTTTCTGAATTGTTTTCTAATCACTTTCCTAACCTAAAATTATCCATCCAAGATGATGGGCCGGAAGGTCTGTACAAAAAGCTTTTACAGGATGAGATAGACTTTTTTATTCTCTACAGCAAAGCAGATCGTTTCTTTTCTCATACCGACCAATTGATCATTAAAAAACTCATTGATTTAGAGATTGTGGCAGTTATTTCCCCTGAAACACAGCAATTTGAAGATATTACTGACTATCGTTGGGCATTGCCTCAAGTTACAGAGAGCTTCTTGCAGTGTAGTGCGTTTCTCAAACCTTACAAAGACATTGAGGCGAAAAGCAATATTGCATATGAGATAGACCTAAATCACGCGAGAATTTCGCTTGCAGAGGAAGGTAAAGCAGCGACCATTGTTCCAATGTTTTTAGTCAAGGATAAGGTTGAGTCTGGAAGGCTTATGCGGTTATCCGCTCCGCTAGAGAAGTTTGAGCTTTCAGTGTTTTACCTCAGTACCAAACCGTTAAGTAACAACTCGAAGCTTATTCTTGACAGGTTCAGAGAACATTTTAGCAACAGGTTATAAAGTGTATAGTTTTACCAGTCTACTTTGCCGATGAACTAACGTTAAAGTCTAGCTTTATAAGCTAGTGTTTAGTTGGACGAGTGGCTTTCGAATAAATCTGAACGACCTGTTTCTATATAGTGCACTACTTATTTCTACGATAATTAAATGCGTCTTCAGGTTAAGCTTTCTGTATAATTGACAGTTGGCTAGATGTTCTAATTTCATAGGTTCTGTAGCTTGTTATAAGTGGGCTTTGTCTATTTTCTCACTAAGTCCTAGACGAGATTTTAGTCTAGCCTGAAAACGTTTCACGTATCTTTACTTAGCACTTTTTCTCTAACTACATGGAAGGATAATAATGAGCGGAATAACAGAATTAAGCCTTTTGATTAAATCTATGTCGCCGAAGCTTCAAGCAGAAGAGTATGTTTTTTGCTCAGTGCCTAAGCAGGCTTTCTCGCAATATGCACTGCTGGAGCCTATTTGCACCTTTCAGGAGAAAGAAGGCATAACACTTATTGTTACTGTGCAGCAAGCAATGCAGGCAAACCTTTCCTTTGACGGAAAGTTCAAGCAGATAACATTGCAAGTGCATTCAAGTCTTGATGCGGTAGGGTTAACAGCTGCGGTGTCTACTAAACTGGCCTCGGTTGGAATAAGTGCCAATGTTGTCGCTGCTTATTTCCATGATCACGTATATGTTCCTTCAGACAAAGCTGATGAAGCGATGGAAGCATTGCTAGAGTTGAGTGAGGCGGGAAAATGACGATTACAGCTATCAAGGCGTTTAGTTAGGTATTTTCCCCAGCAGTGCAGCAAATTATGTAAATCAAAGATCCCACTCTAAGTAGGCAAGTCCTCCTTGGAAGCTGCCTTCTTTTTCTCTAAGATCCGAGCACCTTGTGTATTGATAAAGAGCAACCTGTTTATGGATTACCTTAATAACGTGCAATATCACTCCTTGCATGGAAAGCGTGTCGTGATTACTGGCGCGGCATCTGGCATCGGTGAGGAGCTCTCTCGAGCCTTTGCAAGTCAAGGTGCGAAAGTTGCTATTTTAGATATTCAAGAGGAAGCGGGTTTAGCGTTAGCAAAAGAGCTCAACGGAGAGTTTTATTGTTGTGATGTAACCGATATCGAACAGCTTAAGCTTACGTTAGAAGAAGTAAATCAGAAGTTTTCAGGCGTTGACGTTTTGATAAACAACGCGGCCAGCGATGATCATCACAAGCTTGATGAGCTAACAGAGCTTGAATACAACGAGCTAATGAATATCAATCTAAGGCACCAACTATTCGCCATTCAGTCGGTAGTGCCAGTAATGGCACAGGGTGGCAGTGGCTCAATTATCAATATGGGATCAATCATCTGGCGCCGCGGTAAACCTGGACGAGTGTGCTATTCAATCGCAAAGGCTGCTATCCATGGAATGACGCGGGCACTGGCTCACGAACTTGGAGAAAAAGGCATTAGAGTAAACTCTTTGGTTCCTGGTGCTATCAAAACGGCCAAACAAGAGGCTATGTGGGCAAGCCTAGATCCAGAAGCTGAACAACGCTTCCTTGAACAACAAGCTCTTAAAATGCGATTAGATAGCAGCCATTGTGCACGTATGGCGTTGTTTTTAGCCTCTGATGAATCAGCTGGATGCACCGGGCAAGATTTTATCGTTGATGCTGGGTTAAGTATTAACTAGCCTCAGTTTCGAGTCGATTGCGTTGATTTTAAAGCCGTTAGATTCTTAAGAAGCCACTGTGAGTGGCTTAACTTATTTGAGGCTGAGGTTCACTAACGTTGGCTTTAACGTTTATCCCTTTCAGGTGCTCTAACAATGCTGCGATTTTAGGTGGTTGTAGCGTTCTAGTCGAATAGTAAGCATACAAATCGAGCTCAAGGGGCTTTTTGTCTAAATGAATGACTTGGAGCTTGGAGTCTCTTATTTCCCGCTCGCATACTTGCTCTGCCAGAATCGCGAAGCCTAAGCCTGCGATAGCTGCTTGTTTCGCTATGCTGCCACTGTTTACCTTAAAATTTGAGTTCACGCTTAGGGTTATTGGGGCGTCATTCTTTTCAGAGTGAAACTTCCACGGCGTTCCGTTGAGTGCCGTTGTAGTCGTGATGCAAGGTCTCTTGCTTAGTTCATTTATCGAATTGGGCAAACCTACTTTTTCTATTAACTCAGGGCTGGCAACAACCGCACTTTTCCAGCTTGCTACCTTAGTTGCTATCCAGTTTTTATCCGCTAGTTGGCCTCGATTAAAGCTTAGAATTACGTCAAAACCATCTTGCAAAGTGAGCCTAGAATCCAAGCTAGTATCACAGGAGATGGAGACTGACGGATACCTAACAGCAAAGGACGTCAAGGTTTCGGCAAGTACAGGTATATCTGGAGTTAAAAGTTTCAAGTGCCCCGAGACAGTGCTGTTGTTGGATTTTATGTCGTCGAATGCTTCGCCAAGTGCGGTAGTTAGATGCCGTGTCCTTTCATACAATTGAATACCAGCTTCTGTGACGAAGATTTTCCTAGTACTTCGTTCAAATAATCGCGTTCCTAATTGTTTTTCTAATAAGCTGATATGACGACTTATATTCGAGCTTGGGATCCCAAGTTGATCGCTTGCGCCGACAAAGCTATTACACTGGTATACACAATAGAAGCTCTGTAACCAATTATGGTCAATTTTTCCGCTCAACTTATTATCCCGAAAAATGAAAGAGTGAAACTCATTCTAGCTTCTTTATCTCATTAGTTACAGTTAATAACCTTGGTGTTTTGTTTACTAGGACACTAATTATGAATCTGAAAACGCGAAGCTTTCCCTATCCTCAATTTGAAAGTGCTTCTATTTATGTACACTTCGTTGTCGCTCTTAACTCTCTGATTATTATCCCGCTGGCGGCATATATATTGCCAGATACTCAACTTTCGCCATCGCTGATTGGCTATCTAATTAGTGGCAAATCCATTTTTGCGCTAGCGACCAGTTATTTGGTCAGGCAAAAGAGAGCACATGATCTGGCATTGATGAAATTTTTCTTACTGCTTCTGAGTGTGTTGACTTTCTTGTTCACTCGAGCGACATCCTTTGAAATTATGTTTGTTTACCAGAGTTTGATGGGATGTTGCTGCGGTGCAATATCGGTGATGAATTTCAATGACGTTGTTTCACGTAGCAAGGTCGACGACCGAAAGAAAAAGATCGGCTCTCTGCTGAGCTGTTATCCATTGTCTCTGGCAATTGGCGTTTCACCACTTATCTTTATTGCGGGTAATTATGGTTGGAGAGTATCCCTTCAGCTGCTTGCAATGCTGACGTTATTGGGTCTTGTGAGTGTATTCTTTCGGCAAGTTCCAGCTTCTGTCGAATTCAGCGAACCGCCAGCAACAACACCGATGATACAGCCAGTAAGTTGGTTTGATTTTGTTTTATGTTGCTCGACTATATTTATGTGTGTATTCAGTACTTTTTTGTTTTCAGTCCAGCTGCCAACATTTTTGCTTACTCAGCTCCATATACCTTCATACCTATTGAGTATTAGCTATGTGATTGGTGGTTTAGGCTGTTTCATTACAGTTCGCCGATATACTAAAAAGCAGAATACTTTTCTTCCTATCCGCAACATACTGCTCGCTTCTGTGGCTGTGAGTGTATTGGCTGTTCTAGTATTTTGTTCACAACAGGTTTATGTCGCAGCGGCATCATTCATTTTGTTTGTATTGATCAGTGCAAGTCGTACATTAGTCGTGAAAACCGATATTCTCCACCAAGCAAGTGAAGGACTTAGAACATTGATGGTTGGGACGCAAGGCGGAGTACAGTATGTAGCGATGGCTTTGGCTGGCAGTTCCAGTAGCTTGATTTTAGCATCAGGGAATGATGGTTTGAATTACTCGTTGTTGGCTGAGATTGGAGTAGCCACATCGTTGTTTGTGCCTATTTTATGTGTGGTGCTGCGTTGTCGTTATAATAAGAAGCCTAGCGATGGCTAGGCTTCAAACAGGCTATCTAGTTGTGATATTAGCTGTGTGAGTTACTTGGTAGCCAAGATTGTTCTGAAATCAACCTCTGATGTCTAAATGTTAACTGCTCAACTTTTTGTCCTGCTGGATCCCAGCAAGTCACAGTGCCATCTTTAAGTGCGCCGTCTTTGTATTTTGCTTCGGTCGCTTTGTGGCCGTTAGGGTAGTAGTGAATGAACGTACCATCCTCTTTACCTTTAACGTAGTTAGCAGTTAGACGTTTTTCACCATTTGGATACCAACGTTCCACATGGCCGTTTAGCTTACCGTTTGTGTATACTAGCTCAGCTTTCTTAGCTCCATTTGGATACCAAGCTTCAACTTTGCCATCTATTTTACCTTTCACATAGTTGATCTTAGATGCAACCTGACCATTTACGAACCAGTTAGTTTCTTGGCCATACTCTAAGCCGTTTTTGAACTGAGCTTTAGTCGCATATTGACCGTTGTCGTATTTCTCAACATACTTCCCGGTAAAAGGCGTAGTCTGATTTACTTGATAAGCGACTCCCTGTCTTACTTGTAGATAATCGGCAGTTTTCTCGCTAGATGTAGTGGTTGCAGCATAGGTCGCGCTGGATACTACACTTAGCGCAATTATCAAAGGTACATATTTTTTCATAGGAACGCCTCTTTATAACTGACTATTCTCAATTGGTTATTGGATTGAGCTGGATTACAGCATTCCATTTCAAAAAATAAATGTCTTTATTTAATTTGGAATACATACTTTTCAAAATTGTCACTCATTTATTCGGAACTTTTAACGAAATAAATAATCACGAACTGACATAAATGGGATGCAATCACTAAGCGCCAATATATCAATGGCTTATGTTGTTATTTTTAACGTCGTTTTGATAACTATTTATTATTGTTTAATGAAAATAAACTTAAAAATATTACCTTGTACTTTGTAGGGAGGTATATTGATAAGTTAAATTCGGGAAACTGCCCTGTTTATTATTTATCAAATGAATGATTAATTGTCTTATCTAATAATATATCAATTTTAAATTGGTAGCCCCTCTCAATTGCGGACGAAAAGAGAGGGTTTACAGAATACTAAGTATTAGAAGAAGAGCTTCGAATAAACGTATTTTGGTTTACGCTTTGACCGGCTTTGTCAGTTACTTGCAAAGTGTACTGTTTGTTTGCGTGGGTAACGTTCGACAGATAAACAGTACCGTCAGCGTTTGTTGTGTAAACCTCAGATGTTGTTTTACCTTTTACTGTTATTGGTGTATTGGCTAGTGCTTGCCCATTCTCTGACACGGTGACACTTGTAAATTGACCCATTGGCATCACCTGAAAATTGACATCATTTGTGCCAGCGGCATATGCGAAACTGGATGCAGCTGCTGTAAGAGCAATCATAGAAATAAGTATTTTTTTCATATTGATATCCTCATATGTTTGTTTATTTATTTGTGTCGATATCTTTAGTACGGAATAAAGACTAACGAACCTACGATGAATCAATGATGAATGAACTCGACAGTTTTTGTTTATAACTATCTGAATAATTTACATATATTTACACGCGCCTGACGTTCGTCTTTGCTTAGGGCGATCTATATGGTTGTTCTAATGCTAGAGACTATACTTTTGTTATATGTGTCACATTAATTTGCTGATTAGCCGCAATATAGCGATTTATAGAAACGTATGCTTATTTGTAGTTTTCGCACAGTATCACATTGTCGTTATTTGATTCGTTCAAATAGCGTGTTTCTCAAGCAAGTGGCATCAGGGTTTGCATAGATTTTGCTAGACTTTGGAGTAAGTTACATTCTTTATTTAAATAAATTAATGAAAGAAAGAGTTGTTGTATCGGTTTCTTCTATTCATGGAACCAAGCATTTTCATCTCGACAAATGGTATCGCCAATTCCTGAAAGGGTTTGGATATTTTGTTGCGGCTGGAATCGTGACGATAGCGTGTGTCATCTACTATTTAATGGGAGAGGTAGACTTTGCAAAGCTGAAACAGCAAGAGTTGGAAACAAAGTCCATGACTCTCACAGAAGAAGTGGAATCTTTGAAGCTGTTGAAATCAAATTTGGAAAGTGATCTTTTAGATAGAGAAGAGCGAATTAACACAGTATCTGATCGATTGGGAGATTTAGAAAAAGTCTTAGGGATGGAAGAAGGCAATGGTTTATTGGAAACAAGGTTGGATACGGCAGCAATAAACTCTTCAGTGCGGATGGTGATGCTAACTCAGATCCCAAGTGGAGCTCCGGTTATCAATGCACGCATTTCTTCCGGCTATGGAAAAAGGAAGCACCCAGTTACTGGAACGGTGAAAATGCACCGAGGACAAGATTTTGCGGTCAACACAGGTACGCCTGTCTATGCACCAGCAGATGGGGTAGTAGAAGTGGCACGTTCAAGCAAAAAGGGTTCTGGTAACTTTCTTCGCTTGCAACATAGTTACGGGTTTTCAAGCTCTTATTCGCATTTGCATAAGTTTAAGGTTAAGAGTGGTGATTTTGTTAAAAAAGGTGACTTAATCGCTTATTCAGGGAATAGTGGATTGTCATCAGGTCCTCATCTTCACTATGAGATCCGTTTTGTCGGACGTTCACTGGATCCACGTCCCTTTGTTGATTGGAGCGTGAACAATTTTGAAATCATATTTAGTAAGGTACGAGGTATTCGATGGGAATCTTTAGTAAACCGCGTCGAGCTGAGAGTCAGCAGTCAGCTACAACTCTCATCGCAAAAGGCTGTTCTGTTACAGGACAACTCAAGTTAGAAAGTGATTTGCAGGTTGACGGTTCAATCGAGGGGCAAATCAATGCAGAGAAGACGGTTGTTATCAGTGAAACCGGCCTTATTTCAGGTGAAATATTTGCTGAGCGAGTTTTAGTTAATGGCCGTTTTGAAGGTACTTGCCATGCTGCAAGTATTGAAATACTCAGTATGGGAAAAGTGTCAGGGACACTCTATACGGACGATCTGAGTATTGAGCAAGGTGGCAAGTTTCTTGGTGAAACTCATGCATCTCCTGAAAAACAGGTGGTTGACCTACAGGGTGTTAAGACAAATAGTTGAAGTGTAGCCAGCTTACTATTTTGATCATGAGTCAGTCAGGATATTGCTGCCTACGTTAGCGGATTCTGCCTCCAACCTCTGAATGTTAATCTGTCAGCTTCAGAGGTTTTTCTACCTTGGTTCTAGGTTAATTTTACTTGTTTGTGTGAGCTAAACTTAGTGAATTAAATAAAACTTAATGAGATCGTGTCGATAGCAAGATATTGAAATGAAGTGATTGAAGCACATGAATATTTTTGGAATAGCGATAGGGGTTACTGGATTAGCACTGATACTGGTGTTTTTGTGGATGTTGTCGTTATCTATGCGCCGTAAACGTCTCGAAAAAGAAAAAAAAGAACGTGAAATAGCTTACCGAAAGGCGTTAGAGAAAGATAGAAAACAAGAACATCAGGAAAAAGTAAGTAAAGCTGAAGGCGGTGATATTGCGACGATTTTGTTTTTAGCTAAAGAAGCTGAGCGCAAAAACTTAAAAGAAGCCATGTATTGGTATAACAAAGCGGCTGAATTAGACAATGTAACTGGCATGTACGGAGTCGTTCGAGTGAGCGCTCGAGTTCACCAAGATGCTTTAGTTAAGGAGCGAGCTAGGTTTTGGCAGTTGCGAATCAAGGCAGCCGAGGGAAGTTTGCCTGCGAATTATGATGTTGGTTTAGCTTATTTTCATGGGAGAGGAACGACAAAAGACATTCAAAAAGGATTGAAGTTTATTCAGCAGTCTGCGCATGAGAATCACATCCAATCTATTTTATTCCTAGGAGATTGGCACTTATCGGCACAGAACCCTAAGAAAAATGCTCGTGAAGCTTTAGTTTGGTATAAAACAGCAGCTCAGTTGAGAAGTAATATAGGCCGAATCAAACTAGGTAATTGCTACATAAAGGGCTTGGGATCGCCGCAAGATCATAATCGCGGTGTCTATTGGCTGGAGAGAGCAGCAGAAAAAGGTGATAGTAAAGCAATGTACCTTGCTGGTGAAGCATGGATAGATAGAGGCGCAAGCGGGAACTCTATCGCCTATATTTGGTTATTTCTGTCGGCAAGCTTTGGGTATGAGCCTGCTAAATCTTTGAGAGACCAAGTGGGCTCTGAAATTGGTGTAGATACAATTGTTGGCTTGCAAACATTCGCGAAGCCAATGCTTAAGAAGATAGAAGAGAAAACGGTCAGTAAGCATTCGATAATAAAGGTGTTAAACAAATTATATAAGCGCAATATCCCTTTAGTTGATGAACTTGGTAGTCCGCTTCAAGCAAATGACAAAGAAGGTAATACAGGTACAGAAAATGATGTGCCTTTTACTGAAATCACTACAAACGAAGAGGAAAAAGCAGAGGAAGACTCTGACGAGATTATTACGAGTAAACTAGATTTTTCTTCGTCACCAATAGATAAGAGTCATTAAGCAGTAATCAAATCACTACTGCTCAATGACTATTCAGCTATTAATGATGATGGTGTGTCATCTTCATACCTGACTCGACTTTCTTCACAGGTGCTTCAAAAGTTTGTGTATCGCCATTTGCAAATTTCAGCTTCACTTTAATGTTTTCACCTGGAACTAATGGTTGCTTGATATTCAACAGCATCAAGTGGAAGCTGCCCGGCTTCAATGTGACTTCACCATGTGCTGGCACTTTTAGTCTCTCTATTTCGCGCATTTGCATGGTGTCGCCATCTTTAATTACATTGTGTAGCTCGACCTTTTCTGCAACAGGAGTAGAAGCAGATACAATGTACCTATCTTTGTCTCCTGAGTTTTTTATCACTGTGAACACAGCGCTGTTGGTTGCTTGTGGTGGAGTAGCTCGGGCGTAAGGATTAATTTCTGTTACGTTCTTAGCTTGAGCAAAACAAGCGATTGGCGCCACGGCTAAGCTGGCGATTAAAAGCGCTTTTAATTTCATTTTGTGTTTCCTTGCTGATATTGACTGACGACAGTATTAATTGCTTGCACCAATGGCGCAGGTGATTGAAGGTGCGGAACTTTTGTAATTAACGTTCCATCTGGTTTCAAAATATAGAAATAGGAGCTGTGGTCGATAGTGTATTTCAGCTCAGATTTCGGTAGTTCGGTTTTGTGGAAGATAACCCCGTACTTATGCGCAACAGCCTCTATGACATTATGAGGTGCAGTTAAGCCTTCGATCATTGGATTGAAATATTGGGCATACTGGCTAACCACTTTGGAAGTATCTCGCTCTGGGTCAAGGGTGATGAAGATAGGCCATAGCTCCGACTTGGTTTCGCTGCTAAGTTGGTTGAGTGCGCCAGCTAACATAGCTAATGAAGTCGGGCAAACATCAGGGCAATGGGTAAAGCCAAAATAAACGATCCGTATGCGTTTATCGTTGGTATTGAAGATTTTGACTGGTTTGTCTCCCTTGCCGTAAAGTGTTGTATCTGCAACATTCACTGGCTTAGCAGTGTGTTGTTCAGTCTTGGGTGTATTGATGAGCGCATTCGCGCCTATGCCAGCAGCAAACGCTATTACTAAAAATAGAATCCACTTTTTATTCATCGTGTTGTCCTAATTGCAGGGTATACGGTCTGTGTACCATCGGATAGCTCACCTAGCCAAGTCATGGAGCTTGAAGTACATGCAGGCATAATCACTTCTCCCTGAAATACTCCCGGACGTAATTGCTTGAGTTGAAAGACTGGCTTACCCATTTCCATTTCCAGTCCAGTTAGCTCTAGAAGCAACGAACTAGATGTTGTAGCTGGCCACTCTACAGTTAGCAAAACCGGCATCAAAGGATGGGGGGTGTTGCTGTTCAAGCTCATTGTTACGTCATGTTGGGTGCATGGAGCAGTAGACAGCATGCAATATTTATCTTTGGCTAGTGTTGGTCTTGAGTGTTCGGTGCTAGCAAAAAAGTGTTGAAAGAAGAACCCAGCTAGTAGCGCAAGCATGATGGTGCTTATCTTTATTGCTGTTCGCATCCTAACTTCCTGAGATTACAGACTCTAAAATAAAAGCGTGATGTTATCACGGCGTATAAAGAGTGTTAGCTCGAAAGGAGAAAAGTGTGGAGGCACGCAAAAATGGAGCCTTCAGGCTCCATATATTTTTTGCAATGTATTGATGATAATTATTCTTAGCTACGATTGCTTTGTTCAGCGAATTTTTCCAGTCCCAAAACTAAAGCAACCGCTAACACCATCATAACGAGCGCCAGCCAAAAGCGATCTGGCTGAGAGGTGATTGCTTGGTAATCGAAAGGCATTAAGTTGTGTTGAAGTAGCGGCACTTGCTCACCGTGAGAGTTCACTCGCCAAGTCAAAGTTTCTTTCCAAGGCCAGATTTTAGGCAGTGTGCCCATCATTAACCCAATTAGGAAGGTGATGGTTAGATCTCTAAAGTTCTTAAGTAGCCACGAGAGCAAATGTGAAAATGTCAGTAGACCAATGACACAGCCACCTGCAAACAATATTAACACATCAATATTGAGCGATTTTACCGCATCAAGCACCGGGGTATAAATTCCGATGAGCAACAGGATAAAGCTTCCCGAAATGCCTGGCAGAATCATTGCGCAAATTGCTATAGCGCCAGATAAAACCAAGTTAATAGCTGTTGGCTCGACTTGTGAAGGAGAGAGAACCGTAATGGTATAAGCTGCAATCACGCCAATAATAAGCGTCAAGAATCGGCTAAGAGATTTTTGTTCTACTTGCCTAAACATGTGGTAGACGGAAACCAATATTAGGCCGAAGAAAAATGACCATACTGGTATCGGATGGGTCGTGAGAAGCCATGAAATCAGCTTGGCTAATGTAGCGATACTTGTCAGGATACCAGCGAAAAGAGCGATTAAAAAGCCACCATTGATATGGTTGAACGCTGCTTTTAACCCTTGCGATTTAATGACTTTTAATAGGTTAAAGTTTACTCGGCGAATGCTTTCTAAGAGGTGGTCGTAAATTCCAGTGATAAATGCGATGGTACCACCAGAAACTCCCGGGACGACATCTGCAGCTCCCATCGCCAGCCCTTTTAGAAAGGTAAATAAGTAGTTCATTGATTTCCATAATTTAATGACTTGATTGAGCCAGTATACAAATTAATTTGTGGAAAAAGTATAAAAACAGACTCGTCTCTAGCGTATGACTTGAATAGAGCTGCCCAGCTCAGATAACAATCATATAAGAAACAAGATGACTATCATATTGCGCATGGGTTGCAATATGCAATTGCAATATGCAAATGAAGAGGCGTTTTATGGACATTTTTGCTTAGAATTGTCACATATTGTGTTCTATAAAAGTTGGCACGCATACTGCATTATAGTGTTCGACCCTTCTTAAAGCCGAGGGTCACCTAGCCAACTGACGTTGTTAGTGAATGATATTGTTCACATATTATAGAGGCCAATCGTGCATTACGATTGGCTATTTTTTTGTCTATAGATTTCGTCTGGCCCTTTCTACATCAATCTGCAAAAGTGAATGCAACTGTCACTGTTCCACTCCTTGTTTGTACATGATTGTCAGCACATATTGTCATTTCGTGCTCGACAAACCATACAAAAATCTTTATTACTATGCGCTTTGTTTTCTGGTTGGGGCATTTCAAAACAGTGAATGGATGGTTAATAGTGATATTCTACTGGTCCATAATTGATTGATTTAATGTTCAAAGTTGCTTTAACAACTGGATTAAATAATAAGAAATAGAGGTTGTATGAACCATGTAATTTCAGTAGGCCCATTTGAATCTTTTCTCATTGCTTTGTGCGTTTTGTTTGTTGGTCACCTAGTAAACGCTAAAGTGTCAGTGTTAAGAAAGTACAATATCCCAGAGCCGATCGTTGGTGGTGTCGTTATTGCGACAATCATTATGGCCTTACACTTTAATGGAGTAGATATAAACTTCGGGCTGCCGCTCGCCAATACCTTCATGTTGATGTTTTTTGCATCTGTAGGCCTTGCCGCTAACTATAAGCAGTTAGTGAAAGGAGGAGCAAAGGTCTTTGTATTCCTCGCGGTCGCGACAGTGTATATCATCATTCAAGATGGTGTAGGCGTTACATTGGCAAACGCTCTAGGGTTAAACCCGATGTTAGGTTTGATGGCAGGTTCCATCACTTTGTCTGGTGGGCATGGGACGGGTGCGGCTTGGGCTCAAACATTTGCTCAGCAATATGGTCTACCAAACACCTTAGGTATTGCTATGGCTTCAGCGACCTTCGGACTCGTTATAGGTGGCATTATCGGTAGCCCAATTGCGCAAAAGCTTATCAATAAAAATGGGCTCACGTCCGACTACGGCGCTTCTGATCATACTCATGATAAGTTCCCAGAGATCGTTACCTATAACGAAAATGAGGAAGATCGCGTTACTGCCAAGAAAGTGATAGAAGGCGTCTTTGTATTGCTAATCTGCGTCACTGGTGCGCAGTATCTGCAACACTTCGTCAATTCATTTCATGTACGCTGGTTAATGATCCCAGACTTTGTTTATGCACTTTTCATTGGTGTGTTTATTACCAATGTCTCTGAGATTGTTAGAGTTCGTAAAGTGGATGCAGAAGTTGTCGATATACTTGGCACAGTATCGTTGTCTCTGTTTCTTGCTATGGCTTTGATGAGCTTAAAGCTATGGAATATCTTCAGCTTGGCATTGCCGTTACTGATCATTCTTGTTATTCAGTCGGTGATTATGGGCTTTTTCGCGTATTTCGTGACATATAGAGTGATGGGATCTAACTACGATGCTGCAGTAATCTCAGGAGGGCATTGTGGATTCGGTCTTGGCGCTACGCCAACTGCGGTTATGAATATGGGGTCTTTGGTCAATAGGTTTGGCCCGTCACCTCAGGCTTTCTTAGTTGTTCCAATTGTCGGTGCATTTTTTATTGACATCATGAACTTGATTGTATTGCAGGGTTACATCTCTTTTATTCACTAACTCAATTCACGGAGAGCAACTCTGCTCTCCGTAATTCACCTTCTTTATAACACTTCTCTAAAAAACTAAGTACGCTACGCCAGTTATCACAGGCAATGTAATCAGAGTTCTTAAGATGAAAATAACAAACAGCTCGAAAGCATTGACCGGGATTTTGCTTCCAAGCAGTAGTGCGCCTACTTCAGACATGTAAATCAGCTGAGTTACAGACATAGCAGCAATAATGAATCGAGTCATGTCGCTAGTGATAGGGGTAACCAAAATAGATGGAATGAACATGTCAGCGAAACCAACAACAATGGTTTTTGATGCTGCAACCGCTTCAGGAACACCTAGCAATTTCAACAATGGAATAAACGGTTGGCCCAGTACGCTAAATATTGAAGTGTTTTCGGCAATCACAAGAGCAATCGTACCAAGTGCCATTACAACAGGCAGTACACCGAAAATCATGTCGATAGCGTTGCCGCAGCCTTCTTTCGCGACCTGCTTGAATGAAGTCACTTTTGAAGCTTTTTGTAGTGCTAACTCCATACCCCATGAAAAGCTACTATGGCCTTCAGGTAAAGCATCTGCATCTTCATCTCTTGTTGTGCCATCGATAAAAGTATCTTTTTTATTGCTCAGTGGCGGTAGACGAGGAATGATGATGGCGGCAACAACACCAGCAAGGCAGACAGCACCATAAAATGGTACGAACAAGTGCTCTAAGTTAACTTGAGCAATCACAACTAAGCTGAAGGTAATAGATACGGCAGAGAAAGTCGTGCCGACAACCGCTGCTTCACGTTGAGTATATACCTTATTCTCGTATTGTTTACTTGTTAGTAATATCCCAACGCTGCCATCACCCAACCAAGAAGTCATACAGTCGATTGCGCTACGTCCCGGAAGGTTAAACAATGGACGCATGACTTTACTAAGTAGCGCGCCGAAAAGTTCTAGCAAGCCAAAGTTAAGTAGTAGTGGCAGCAATAACCCTGCAAATAGAAACACAGCAAATAGAGTCGGTAAAAGATCGTGTAATACCAAACCGCCAGTGTTTTCGTTCCAAACGGCTTCTGGGCCAACTTGATAAAACGTCATGATGACTGCTGCACCACCAATCAGTCTCACAGCCATCCATACTGGTGTCGGGTTCAGTAGGTTATTCAGAAATGAATTGTTAATCACGAAAGAAGGCTTGAACAATTTCGTTAATATTGAAGCCAACGAGGTGAACGCGATAACAGCGGTAGTAATCGCTACAATGCTATCGCCGAGGAGGGTTTTAACAAATTTAGCTAACACTGCGACAGGAATCGTTAATTGACCTGCATAGTGTATTGGCAGCATAAATAGGAAAATGCCAAGCAGTGATGGGATCAGAAATACCCAGAAGCTGTTCTTAGCTAGATTCCGTTCGAGAGTTTGAGTGCTTTCTTGCATGAAAATTCCTATTGCTATTAAGCCGGTTTTTAGGCCGCTGATTGCAGAAAAATATGATTTCAGAAATATTAACTTTCTTCATTAATAAATGCAATATTATTCACTAAAAATGAATTGTTATTAATTATTGAGATGATTAAGAACCATGTTGATAAAATTGCTAGTATATTAATGAGTTATCAAAGCGCACTCCGTTATACATTAATGTTTCATGTTTGTAACTAAGTTTTTATTAACTAGTTAAAGAGTCTGGATGTTGGATAGAAGTTAGTTGTTTATGTTGTTCAAAAGATGTTCGATGACGGCCTTAGTTCGAGGACTCTGGGAGCTTTCTTTTGTGTAGACAATATATGAGTTTTGATTCTCATCTAGAGTGCTGCATGAATACTGCACTAGCAATCTACGTAAGTTACCTTGGCGCACATCGTATTCTGCTTGTGCCTTTGGAATAACGCATACCCCCCCGCCACTAACGCAAACTTTGTGTCCAACACTCGTACTCACGTAGGTAAACCAAGCATCTGAAGTGTTATACGTTTCAGTTTCCCCTCCGTCTCTATGGTCAAAACTCCATGTAGCATGTTTATTTGAGCGCTTTAGGCCGAGTATGTCGTGGTTCTGTAAGTCTTTTGGTGAGGTAATAGGTGGCTTGCCTTGCAAATACTCTGGGCTGGCTACACACCAAAACTCTGGATAGTTAAGCGGTCTCATGATCAAAGAGGAATCTTTCGGCTTAGTCACGCAAATATAAATATCGTGCTCTGCCAAGTATGGATCGACATAACCCGCTTCAAAAGTGGTTGATATATGTAGCTTGGGCCACATCTGATGCAATTTGGCCATACAGGGAGCAATGTAGTTTTCTGATATCCAATGCGGTGCACTGATTTTCACCAAGCCACTAATTTCTTGGTGGCGATTGAATACGGCACTTTCCATCAAGTCGATCTGTGAACAGATCTCTAAGCCTCTTTCATAGACAATTCGGCCTTCTTCTGTGAGCGCTAACTTTCTCGTATGACGGGTGAAAAGAGGAGAGTTCAGATCTTTTTCTAGTTGCTGTATATGTCTAGATACGGTTGAAGTCGCACAGTTCAGTTGATCTGCGGCAGCAGAAAAGCCTCCACATTCGACAACAGAAATTAAGTAGGGTAGTGATTCAATAGATAACATTTTGAGTCCTAGTATTGTATTTTGATTCGAACATGGCTGTTGTTTGTTGAAATCGATATATTGGTGACGCCCACACCACTTTGGTTGGCCTTAACCTATGCTAAACCTTTTTTATGTTAGCTAATACCCTAACAAGTGGCGACTCTATCGGTTACAGTACACCAAGTTGATTAAGTAAATCGTATGGTTTCCTGTTAGGAACATTCCCTTATTTTATTTAATTTTTCTTGTCAATTATTGACTTGTTTTTTATGGCAATAATTTTCATTTTTCTGACTTTTTTGTCAATTAACTGACCGTTATCCTCATCCGACCACTAAAAATTGGTGATAGTATTCTGTTCCAACAAAGACGTGTGACACTCGTCACTAATACCACTTTTATTTACTACTTTTTGAGTGATACGAACATGAATATGAAAAAGCTAACTAAATGCATCGCCTTAGCCGCAAGTTTATCGGCTGCAGGTATTTCTTCTGCCTATGCGGGTAATAGCTATTTTGAAGGTGCTACCGGTATGGCACTTCATGACAGCAATTACTACAACACGTCGTCAACCACTGCTTCTGGAACTGATGCTGTATCGGCTTATCGTTTTGCATATGGTTATGTTAGTGATGTAAAAAATAAAGTCTCAGGTGGTTTAGAGTTTAGCTATAACTATTTAGGGGAAGCCACTTATAACACTAAATCATATGGCTTAGTAAATGAGAAAACATATGCTTGGGCTTTAGCTGGCGTAGTAAACTACGATTTAAGTAAAAATTGGACTGTGTTTGGTAAGGCAGGTATGGCTCTTCTCACCACAGACACGTCCTACGATCAAACAGTATCAATAAATAATCAATATTACGATGCTGACAATGCTGATTTTGCGCCGCTCGTTGGTGCTGGTATCCGCTATAATATTACCGACCAACTTGGTATCGATGCTACAGTAACTCATTATGTTGGTGACTCGTCAATATCAACGTCAGATGTTGAAGCAGCAGTACCTTCAGTTACTACTATGATGGTAGGTGTGCGCTACGCATATAAATAATATCTAGAAACACCAAATAAAGCCCTTATAAGTATTTTCTTATAAGGGCTTTATTATTTCTAATATTTGTAGAAACTATACTTTCCTATTCTTTAATTCCAGATTTTAAATCATCTTAGATCTAACTGTTTGTTTTAACATGGTTCATTTGATTGTTGCAAAACGTGCAACCGATTTTTTTAATTAATCTGTGTTTAAAGTACTGCCTAAGAAATAAATTAAAACACGTCCATTGAGTCCTAATTTATTTCCTATCAAATAGGTGAGTGCTATGAATAACTTAAAACCAGAGAGCTGCAATTCTCTGCTATTTACACCAGCCAATCGACCTGAGAGATTTGAAAAACCTGCTAGCAACAAGAATGCACAAATGGTAGTGCTTGACTTAGAAGATGCAGTGTCCCTCAGATATAAAGATCAAGCGCGAGAAATACTGATTGATTATTTGCAACGAAATAACAGTATTCCAGCTGACCACCCAATGATTACCGCAGTTCGCATCAACGCTATCAGCACTCAGGCTGGTCTGAAAGATATTGTCTGTCTTGTGCGAGAGAAAGTTGTTCCAGATGTCATATTCTTGCCAAAGGTGCAAAACGTTCAAGAAGTAGAGCTTTATTCCGAACTACTCAATTTAGGTAGAGAGAAGCATGTGCAGTTTATCGCAGCTATCGAAACTGCTGTTGGTCTTGAAAATGCACATGAAATTGCCTCTCACCAAGATGTTGTAGCAATTGGCTTTGGCGGCGCAGATCTGGCAGCCGATTTAGGTGTTGAGCTCGATTTTGAAAACACAGCCGTATATAGAGCTCGAGTTGTTCAAGCTGCCAAATATGCCGGTAAAGTAGCGTGGGATGTCCCTTATCTAGATTTTAAAGATGAAAAAGGGCTGCGCAAAGAAACTCAACAAATTAAAGCGATGGGGTTCAACGGAAAAATTGCGATTCACCCTGCGCAGCTAGAGCCAATTAACCAAGTCTTTTTCCCTTCTGAAGAAGAAATTGATGAGGCAAAAGAAATCCTTATCACCTTCAAACAAGCAAACGGTTCTGCATGCCAATACAAAGGCAAAATGCTTGATGTACCCGTTGTAAAGAAAAGCCAAGCCATTCTCGAGAAAGTCGGTTGCGAATACTAGGAGCAGATTATGAATAACGTCAATACAGAAGTCACCAGAGATCAAGAGCTATACCAAGAAAAGCTGATGTCGGCAGACGAAGCAGTGCGCAAATTCTTGCCTGATGCTCATTTCGTAACTTTTGGTTGCTACGCGGGCACTCCTGTTTCCGTGAGTAAAGCATACGCAGAAGCAGCCAAAGATGGCTTGTTTACCCACCCTATTGAAACATATTTGTTTAGAAGCTCAGCTGAAGTCGTGAGCTACTTTAACGACCCGGAAGTATTAAAAACTATCCACTTGCAACTGCCATTTATGGGCGGCGAGATAGGCACGCTGTTAAAAACAGCGAGAAACCACCTGGGTAAGGTTCAATACCCAGAGTATATTCCCGGTCACTTTAGTCATATGGAATCTGGCTTCCTTACTCAAGAAGGCGATCCTGATGTACACATGCTCCAAGTTTCACCAATGGATGAACACGGTTATTTCAGTTTTGGTCTAGATGGAAGCTTTTCTATTCCTGCAGCGCGTCGAGCAAAACGACTAATCGTTGAAGTGAATGAAAAAATGCCTCGCACCTTTGGTGATGGAATCCTGCACGTGAGTGAAGTCGATGCCATTGTTGAACATACAAGCGATCTTTTGGTTCTACCCAATAAACCAGCGAAAGAAACCGATCATGCAATTGCAGAGCACATCATCAACTACATTCCAGATGGCGCATGTATTCAACTCGGTATCGGTGGAGTGCCGGATGCAGTAGGCAAATTCCTACTGAACAAGAACGACCTAGGCATTCATACCGAGCTACTTTGTAGTTCTCAGATCGACTTGATCAGAAACGGCAATGTGACAAACAAGATGAAGAACCTACATCGATTCCATACGGTATTTAATGTCTCGATGTTGCCAAGCCAAGAATACTATGACGTGTTAGATAACAACCCTTCCATGCTTTGTTATCCCGCTTCTTATGTTAACGACGCCAGTGTTATTGAGAAGATCGACAACATGGTTTCAATTAACTCATTTGTTGAAATTGACTTGTTTGGTCAGGTGGCTTCTGAGTCAGTGGCGTGGAAACAGATCACAGGTACAGGCGGTCAAGTTGACTTTGTTCGTGGTGCAAGTAACTCCCGTGGTGGGAAAAGTTTCCTAGCTGCTGCATCTACTGCTAAAGGTGGTCAGCTCTCGAAAATTGTGCCGCGCCTCAACAATATTGTGACTACAGCCAGAACAGATGTTCAACATGTGGTTACCGAATTCGGCTGCGCCAACTTAGCCGGAATGTCCAATAGTCAACGTGCGAAAACGCTAATCAGTCTAGCCCATCCAAGCTTTAGAGATGACTTAACCGAACAAGCAAAAGCAATGGGTCTAATTAAATAAGGGGTAAAGCCATGTTTAGTGCATACGCAAAAATTGAAGAAAATACTTATCGTGAAACGTTTGGATTGGATTTCGAGCAGTTTGAACCAGGTCAGGTGTTTCGTCACCGTCCCGGCATAACTATAAGCCAACAAGACAACGTGGACGAAGCTACTGACACCATGAATTCTGCTCAGCTTCACTACGATCATCACTACGCCTCTCAAACTGAATGGGGGCAGTGCCTAGGTGTGAGCACCATGACACTGCAAAAAGTAATCGGCAGTAGCTGGAAAACGTTTGCTCGTAAAGATCGTATCGTTGAATTCACGAACATAGCAATGACTCGGCCAGTTTTTGGTGGCGACACATTGTATGCAGAGAGCGAAATTCTGTCCGTAGATACAACAGGCGACTCTGAGTGCGGACTAGTCACAGTGCAAACGCGCGGGGTAAACCAAAAGGGTGAAGTGGTAACGAAAGTAAACTACAACATCCGTATCTATAAACAAGGTCACCACCCTTATTTCGGTCAAGCTGAGCTTAACTGCGACCTAACAGATGCTAAGTTTTCTGCTTATAAGCTAGAGGAGGACGGCGCACTAAAAGAAACCGTCGGCATCTACTTTGAAGATTTATTGCCCGGTGAAACATATCAGCACGCTGCCTACAAGATTGTTCGTCCAGAAGAAGCTGTAGAGCACGCACAGCGTTCGATGGAATGGAACCCAAAATACGTTGATCCAAGCTATTACAACGAGTACTTCCCAGATCAAGGTAAAGATGGAAACTGTCCAGTTACCGAAGCGTATTGGATGGGAGCTATGACAGCTTGTACGACAAGAGCTTTAGGTCGTGTCGTGGCTAACTTAGCTTGGAAAGACATGAAGCTAAATCGCGAGTTGTTCCCTGGTGAGAAACTATCGGTAACGTCGGAGATTATCGACAAACGCGAATCAAATTCTCGCCCTGATCAAGGCATTGTGACAGTAGTAACTCGAGCTTTTGATAAAGATGAAAACGAAGTGCTGTCATTTACTCGAACTTTACTGGTGTACCGCAAAGGCAAAGGCCCTTACGACAAAGCTGGTTACTAACAAACAACACAAATGAATGAAGGCAAGTGCAGATAGCACTTGCCGTAAGGTGCAAGTTATGAAAAAACAAATGACAGTAATTGAATATGTATTGGGCCAAATAAAAGAGTTAGGAGTAACTGACGCGTTTGGTGTACCCGGTGATTTCGTCTATCCAGTTTGCGATGCTGTAATGGATGATGAGCAAATTCGATGGATAGGTTGTTCAAATGAACTCAATGCCAGCTATGCTGCGGATGGTTATGCGCGTACTAGAGGAGCAAGTGTTCTGGTGACCACATACGGTGCGGGCGAGCTATGTACATTTGGAGGATTAGCAGGTGCACACGCAGAAAATTCAAAAGTCATTGCGCTAGCGGGCATGCCGGGCCTGCGAGAACAAGATGGAAAATCGCGTTATCACCATATGGTGGGGGATACAGAGCCTCGTTACGAAGTGTTTGTGGATATGATTCGTCCATTGACCGCGGGAGAAAACAGTGCAGTTGTTATCACACCTGAAAACTGTGTTTATGAAACTCAACGAGTTTTAGCCGCAATGAAGTACTACTCGAAACCAATATATATGGCATTTCCTCGTGATGTTCCAAACCAGCCTGTCGTATTCCCAGAACATGAGAAAAAAGTGCCATTGGCGAACGTGAAAAGTAACCAAGCAACGTTGCTCAAAGTGGTCAATGAGATTTTTGTCCGACTTAACAACGCTAAACAAACCTGCGTATTACCGGGTTATACGCTTCGTCGTTATGGGCTTGTTGACTCCGCCTTAGGCTTCATCGAAAAAACCGGTTTGCCATTTGCCCTACCAAATCAAGATCGTGGCGTTCTACCCATGCAACACCCAAATTATATTGGCGGTTACGATGGTCATTGGACTGGTTGGGCCGATCCAGCGGTTACTGACTGGGTAGAAGAGTGTGACTGTATCGTTGCTCTAGCAACAGAAAATCACGACTTTAATAATGGCTTTCATACGTTAGGTTTCGACAGAAGTGCTTTGATTAAAATTAATCCTCATAGCACGCTAATTGGCGATCAAGTGTTTGAGAATGTTGAAATGGCTGATGTGCTTGCTCACTTAACCGAAGCATTTAAAGAGGGGATTGCTCAAGGTTGTCCTGAACTGGCTTCTGGAGAAGTAGCAATAGGGTTACCAACGGGTAAACCTGATGATGTTATTGATTACGAGCCACTCTATGAAAGGCTTCAACAATTTATTAAGAAAGATGACATTGTAGTTTCAGACACAGCTATGGCGTCAATGTGTTTTTCTGCCCGAGCAAATCTGCCTGAAGGGGTTGAGCTTGAAGCGCAAACCGCTTGGGGAGCTATAGGTTGGGGAACCGCAGCACTATTAGGCAACTGTATTGCTGAACCAGATCGTCGCTGCATTATTGTGTGCGGAGAAGGTGGGCACCAAATGACGGCCACTGAGATGGGCACATTCGAGCGCTATGGCGTGAAACCGATATACATTGTGGTTAACAATGGTGGTTACTTTTTTGAAAGAATTACTAACCGTTTCCCTGATGAAGATTATAACGATTTGGCAAATTGGAATTATCCAGAACTCCCTAAAGCTTTTGGCTGCAACTGGCTATCCCGCCAAGTCACTAACCTCGGAGAGTTAGACGAAGCTCTTGGAATGGCTAGTGAAGCAGATACTGGTGTTTACATTGAAGTCATTGTGCCAGCAGATCAGCTTGCACAAGGTGCCGATTTTGTTTTTAGAGCTACGGGTCAACATTTCGAGCAGGACGGAAGAACTTGGGAAACGAGAAAGAGTACTACCAACCGTAAATAAAATAGCAGTGCGCCTGCATTGTGAATAGTACGATGAGATTAGCACCCTATCTTCAAACAAGATGATAGGGTGTTTTATTTTGTCGATATAAGCCTAGTGGCATAAAAAGTTTAATGTTCGTCAAGTTTAGCTTAATCCATATTGTGCAAATCATTTATGTCGTGAATACACTTACATTAAGTGTGTAATTGTCAGTTGCGAACAATGAAAAATAACAAAAAAACGAGATCGACATTTGTTCTTATGTCTGCATCTTTTCTTGTCTTTGCTGTCGCCGTAGCGATTATTCGCCATGAACGTGTGGTCGAGCAGCGAGAGCTTTCAAGTACTCAATCCACGAACCATCAAACAGCAGGCTCAGTCTTGACCCAGACGTTTGGTATCGAGTCTTCCAAACCTTTTATCCTTCCGGTACCGAATAAGGATACTAGCGCAAATATAGGCGATGTTGACCTCTCAACCAATATGGCGTCGGGGCAATACAAAGACGCAGAGGCTATTGGCACAGTGAAGTTGGATATCAATACGGTATTGCCCCTTGGAGTTAGTCAAGAGCAAGCTTATTCAGCTATTGTGATTGTGTCTAATGGCAGTGAGGGTGACAGCTACTACCTGTGTAGTTTCCGCTATGACCATGAGAGTGAGTTTATGGAGCTCATTGATAGTGAATGGTTGGGGTATGACCTTGCTATTGATACTGTGGAAGCAAATGCCGACTTAATTCACTTGGAAGTCACTGGTGGGGCTGTACCATCAAAGTCGACCGCGAATTCCCATTCATTTATTGTGATGGTTTCTGAGTTCTACCAACTTAACACCCTTAAAATTCGTCCACACGAATAGTAAATGTAGCCCGTAGTTTAATGGTACTTAGTGGTATAGGTAGCTAGTATTGTTTACTTTTAACTCGCTTTAGAGTCGTTAAACTATTGACATACAAGGTTTGTATTGTAGAACGCAATCAAATTGCCTATTATCTACTCTGAATTAACATATGACATAGTTCACATATATTGACTTGTAGGGAGTATTAGGATGATCAGTAAGCGTTACTTTAAAACGAAAAATGAAGTAGAGGTCACTTTTGAAATACCAGCAGAAGAGGTTGGCCGTTCAATTTCTTTAGTTGCAGACTTTTTGGATTGGCAACCTGTTGAGATGAAAAAAGTGGCTAAAACAAAATCGTTTAAATACAAAACTCGCTTACCAAAAAATGGACAGTTTGAGTTTCGCTATTTAGTTGATGAAGAGAAATGGTTGAATGACCCACAAGCGGATTTGTATAAGCCAAATGGAATGGGTGAAGACAATGGTTTAGTGTCCACTCACCAATAATAATATTTGGTAACATGTCTAAGTGTAGGCATTCCTATTGTAAAAAGGCGCTTGGCGCCTTTTTGCGTCTTTGTTCTTATAACCTTTATCTATGCATAAACCTTTATCTAGCGAGCGCTTTCAATAGATAGGGGGTGACTTTTTATGCATAAACACTTAATCTTTGCTGCTTATTGTGTCGTTAATATTGGGAAGTCTTGTGGTACCTAGGTCGTTTGCTGAACGTTTCGCTACATTTTCAAAACAGAAAAAGATATTTATTGCCAGTTTACCAATCGTAGCTGGAGTAGTGTTTACCTCTTTAAATCAAAACCTGTCCCACGTTTCAGTTTCTGTTACCGTTCCTAGCGTAAGCTACCCAGAACCCTCTTCCGCAGCTCCTGCAACACCAATTGATATTCCCGACTATGAATATGTGATTAAGTCGGGCGATAGCCTCAGTGTGATATTTGAAAAACTCGGTTTTTCTTATAAAGAGATGATGAAGATAATGGAGACCGATTTAAACTACTTGAAACTCGACACTCTAAAACCAGGGGATACCTTAAAGTTCTGGCGCTCAGACGATCATAAGTTTTTGCAAAAAATGGAACTGCAGTTCAGCTTGGCAGAGCGAGCACTATACTCACGTTTAGACGATGGCAGTTATAGCTATGACGACGTGACGGTGCCGGGTGTTTGGAAAGATTATGCGATTACGGGCACAATCCAAGGTAGCTTCTCTAAATCTGTAAATGCTCTAGGCATAGGCAACAATGAAATAGAACAGATAGTTTCTGTTTTAGGCGACAAAATCAATTTTACGCGTGATTTAAGGGCGGGCGATAAATTCGAGGTTGTCGAAGCTCGTCAATTTGTTGATGGTAAAGCAACCGGAAACAAAGAAATACAGGCGATTAAGGTATTCAATCGTGGGCAAGTGATTACCGCTTACTTGTATAAAGATGGTCAGTATTACGATAAAGATGGTCGCAGTTTAGAGCGTGCGTTCCAACGTAAACCGTTCGTTGGTCGTTATCGTATGAGCTCGTCGTTTGATCCTAAACGTCGTCATCCTGTGACTGGAAGAATCGCACCTCACAATGGCACCGATTGGGCGCTACCAACGGGCACTTCCATCGTTTCTACTGGCGATGGCATAGTTACATTGGTCCGCAATCACCCTTATGCTGGTAAGTATGTGGTTATTCAACATGGTAATAACTACAAAACACGCTATTTGCATTTGAGTAAAATACTGGTGAAACGTGGACAGAGAGTAAAAAGAGGGCAGAAAATAGCCTTATCAGGAAGGACAGGCCGTGTTACTGGGCCTCACATTCATTATGAGTTGATTGTTAAAGGTCGCCCTGTTAATGCAGTTACCGCTAAAATCCCGATGGCACACTCAGTTCCTAAGTCAGAGATGAAGGACTTCATTGCGCAGCGCAATCGCTTGGACGCTTTGCTCAATCAGAAACAGCTTCAGTTGGCTTCAAATAGCAGTCCGAATGCAAAAAGTTAATTGCGGTTAGCCATTAATGACTTTCAGCTTATTGATGCTTTTTTGCATTATTTGAGCAATCATGTCCTCTGTGGTCTTAGGTGGCGAGTAGTAATAGCCCTGTATCTGCTTGCAACCCATCGAGTAAAGCTTTTCTAGCGTTTCTTGTTCTTCGACGCCTTCAGCAACTAAGTCAACGTTTAGCTGCTGAGCGAGTTGGATAATAAGCCAGACAACCCTTTCTGATGTTTCGTTATTGTGCATATTGCGGACAAAAGTTGCGTCGATTTTGATACAGTCAATCGGGTAGCTGTGAATATAATTTAAGCTCGAATAACCTGTACCAAAGTCATCTAGTGCGACTCGGAAGCCAAGAGAGCGTAACTTAGCCAATATCTCTTCTACTTGATCGGTTTTGGTCAGTAGCACTGTCTCTGTTAACTCAATGGTAAATTCTTGTGGTACGAAACCGTACCGCTTTATTGTTTCTGTTAAGTGTTGCAAATAGCGGTCAGAGTCATTCATTTGATTCGCAGAGCAATTCAAGCTATACATCACTTTGTGCCCAAGCTCTGCTTCCATTTGCTGTTTGGATTGGCAGGCAAGCTCAACAATTCTCTCGCCAAGGTCAATAATAAGGCCAGATTCTTCAGCGGCAGCGATAAACTCGACAGGTGGAATACCTCCTAACGACTCGCTTTTCCATCTGGCTAATACTTCAAAATGCTCCCATTTTTGCGCGTGCCTTTTAACTATTGGCTGTATCGCTACATAAATGTCATTGTTTGATGCAATAGGTTTTTCCAACACATTTCTTAGAGCATCAATCACCATTGTGCGGCGGTAATATTGCGCGCTAAGTTGAGTGTCGTAGCAGCAAGCTCGGCTAGTAGAAGATTGCTTGGCTGACTTAAGAGCAAGACTGGCGTTAAGGATCAGTTGATCGGGTGTATTGTTTTTTTCTGTATTGCGTGCGAGGCCGAAACTCACACTAAGCCGAATGTTTCTTGATGAGTCTGTAAACCCAGCTTGTAACTGTTTGTTAATATTTGTACAGACTTCTAGTGGGTCATTTGAAAAGGTGATGAATGCATATTCGTCACCAGCGATACGAAATACTAAGTGGGATTCTGGCACTGTCTGCACGACGACTTTAGCTACGTATTTGATGATCTGGTCACCGATATAGTTGCCATGGACATCGTTTAAGTGGGTGAAGTTATCGATATCCAAGTACGCCAAAGTAAAGAAATCGAGCGGAGAACTTGTTAGCGCTTCAAGTTTATCTGACAAGCAGCTACGATTCATTAGCCCAGTTAAATTGTCATGGGACACTTCGTAACTTAGTTGATTGACCAGAAAATCTGAGCGCTCAATCAGCCATTTCATACGTAATCCATGTACAACTACATTGGCTAGTATTTGGTGATAGCGAATGACCTCTTCTGCATCAATGAGCTGGTGTTGAAATTTAGAGGATAAGATACCCAATACTTCACCAGAGCTTGCACGCAGTGGAATGCCAAGATAGGCCATAATATTATTTTTCGTAATACTGATATCGTAAGGAAAATTATTCTTGAGATTGGAAGGGTAAAGGAAGAAAAGCTGCTCGGACTTCACGACGTGCTCACAAGGTGTTCCTTGAAGTTGATAAGACTCTTCAAAGTACGCTTCGTCTTTGCAACAGCAAGATAAAGTCCGAGCGTTATAGTGCAGCTTATCAATTTCGACGATGCCGGTACTAAAGGTCTTAAAGTGCTTGTGCAGAACTTTAGTCACTTCGTCCAACAACGGCTTTCCTTCTAAGAGGAGTATATTATTTATCGTTCCAAAATTGATAATATCGCTGCTAACCTTAATTTTACTAGCCATAGTGGTTAACTCACGTTGGTGTGAACTTGATTCCAATCCGTTCACGTTATTTATAATTTTATATATACCATATTAATATGGTATATATTGCATATATTTCAATCGTAATTGGTATGTATGAGCGAATATGAATCAAATCCCTTATTGATTCATATGGTTAGTGAATTGTTTTTTATTGGTACTATTTTGCTAGCACTTTTTTGCTACATTTTCGGGTTTTCTTTTATCCTTTCTTTTAAATAAGTTAGAAACAAGTGAGTGCGAGTGTGCTTGTAGTCCAGTTTGGGGTAATAGGCATAGACAGTTGCTTCATCTGCGGTGATATCAGGTAGAACTCTCGTCAGTATTCCTTGTTTTAGCTCTTCTTGGATCATCATATCGGCAGACAACAAAATACCGAGCCCATGCTTGGCAGCGTAGAATATGGCCTCTGGGTTGGTGGTAAAGAAGTTGCCGGATAGCATGATTCTTTTACCCTGAGACAGCCTTATCTCACGTTGCGGGCGCTCTCCCCATATCAATACATTGTGCTCTTGTAGCTCTTCAACAGAAGTGGGACTCCCAAACTTTTCAATATATTTTGGGGAGGCATAAAAGCCCGCTTTGTGATCGTATAGAGGTGTAGCGATAAAGCTCAATGAGTTAATTTGTTCTAGCTCTCGGCTAATAATGACATCTAGGCTTAGTTCTGGCAGTTGACCCGGAGTGGTTGTCGTTAGTTGAATTCTAATATCTGGATACTTAAGCAAAAAATCATTCAGATACTGAACGAGAAACTTAGAGCCGACAGAAAGGGTTGCGCCTATCTTTAGAAGTCCGACAGGCGTTTGGTTGACAGAGCGAGTTTCATCGACGACCGACTGCCAGCCATCTAGTTGGTCTTTTGCCCGCTGGTAAAATAGGGCACCAGCCTCAGTTTGAGTGACTGATCGGGTAGTGCGTTTTAAGAGCTGCGCTCCAATTCTATCTTCTAGCCAATGAATTCTTTTGCTAACGGCCGAGCTGGTTGTGTTGAGCTTTCTCGCAGCCCCGTTAAAGCTTTTTTCTTCGACCACTTTCAAATAGGTCTGAACACTTTGAATCCAATCCATATATCACTCTATTAGTTCTTATTTGGAAATAATTTGTTTCCAAAATGATTCATTATCATTCATTGGTTAACAATATAAACTGTTTTTATGAAAAGAGAACAGCAAAATAGTTTTAATAAAACCCCTTTACTCCTTGCGATGATGATTATCGCAACGGGGCAGGTTGGTGTGAGTATTTACTTACCTTCATTACCTTTGATTAGCGATACATTATCGATAACACAGTCAGATACACAGCTACTTGTTACGGTATTTTTGGTCTGTTTTGGGGGCTCACAGCTATTTTATGGGCCATTATCAGATGCGATTGGTAGAAAGCCAGTATTTATGCTTGGTCAAGGTGTTTACCTACTAGGAACAGTATTGTGTGTGCTATTTGTCGATAATTTTCACTGGCTGGTGGTTGGACGCATACTACAAGGGTTGGGGGCTGGTAGTGCATCGGTGTTAGGCCGCAGCGTTTTAAGTGATAGTTATGAAGGGCCTCATTTAACACGATCAATGACTTACCTAGCAATGACCGCGTCCATTGTTCCGGTACTCTCTCCAGCATTAGGCGGGTGGATAGCATTTCATATCGGCTGGCAGTCGGTGTTCAGCTTCGTTCTCATCTATTTACTGGTCATGTTTTTGTTAGGCTCAATACTGTTACCAGAAACGCTTCCTTACGCGAAAAAACGCTTCGACTCTGGAGCAGTAATTTCTAACTATTGGCGATTATGTCGAGACCCACAGGTGATTTCGAGTGCTAGCTATAATTGGCTCACGTATTTAGCTTCGGTAGTGTCAGTGTCGGTGTTTCCATTTTTACTGCAAAAACAGTTAGGTATTTCTGTCGAACAGTATGGTATGTACATGATCATTCCTTCAGCTGGTCTTATGTTCGGAAGCACGATGTTGAATGTTGTGAGCCGCCACTTCTCCACTAGGTTGCTTCTATCATTCTCTATCACCCTAATCGCTTTCTCAGGGGTATGGCTAATTCTGACACCTATGTCACTGGTTAATTTGATAGGCGCATTCACTCTTCTAACCGTCGCACAAGGTTTATCATTCCCTCTTTCGATTAGCATGTTGCTTGCACCTCACAAACGTCAAGCTGGCGCGGTCTCTGCGTTGACGGGCGCTGTACAAATGGGGGTAGCAGGTATCGCTGGTGGATACATTGTTAAATGGTGGGTCTCCAGTCAATCAACGGTAGGCGCATTCTATTTGCTAATCAGTGTCGTAATGGCTGCTGTTTTGATTAAAACACTTGGTGGGGTGAAACAGTTTGAATCCACTAATTCGGTAGTCGTTTCCAAATAGTCTATACCCAAGCATCTTGGGGTCACTTGGGTATAAGGTAGAGACTAAGACGCGTGGCCTTGCGATATAAGGAAATAAATATCAAATGGTTCGATTAGGTCAACACGTCCCAGAGTGGCTTAGCAAAAGTTTTATTAACCGCCCCAAATAACGAGGCAGATGCTCGCACTGATAGCCTTTATATTAGGCACCCTTCTTTTCTACTTCACCCGTGTTTGGGTTAATGAATAGCGGAGTGGAATGAGGCGTACCACTAAAATCAAACATCCCTTGCAGAGAGTGAGAGAAATGATCGGCAGTATGCTTGCCTAGCTCTCCTAATCTCCAATTGTGTTCAATAAAGCGTAGTATTGAGCCTTGGTCTAACATTGAGTTATCTACGTAGTTGCGCTTAGCCCAAGGTGAAATAAGCAAAAATGGCAGTCTAGGCCCATAGCCTATTCCATTCATTTCTTTGGGTTTGTTGGGTGGTGTAACGTGATCATACCAACCATCGTTGTAGCTCCATACGATCATTACCGCTGTAGACTTCCACTGATGTGATTGCATGACTTTGTTCAGTGTGCTTGCCACAAACCGCTGTTCATCTTTCGGTGATGAAACCCCAACTCGACCACTTTGTCCCGTAATTGGAGAAACAAAGCTGACGGACGGTAAGCTGCCATGCCTCAGTGCTTTCCAAAACTCACTGATATCGTATTGGTGATGCGCTCGATCAGAGTGTCCAACCATTGCGAGAGAAGACGGCGCTAGATGATGTGGATTTGCGGTCGATTTAAAATACTGAAATGGATCGCTAATCGGTTGATAATCTTCAATTAGGGAACCTTGCGAATTCAAAGAGCGAGTCGACACTTGTGCTTTCCCTGATGATAATCTTGCGGAAGGAGCGAAGCCACCAGCGAAATAACCCCACGTTACGTCATGCTGATTCAACAGGTCACCAATATTTTTTCGTGTATAGCTGACTTTAAAACGCCCTTTACTTGCATCATCGTAAAGAGGCGGGTTGTCTTGAATGAGAGAGTCACGAAAGCTCACACCCGGTGACATTTTCGGTACAACACCTTTGTTGGTTCCTGCGATTAAATCAATCATTCCACCAGCTTCCGTGGTGTAGTTAGAAGCGAAAAGGCGGTCAGCCATGGCATAATGCTGCGCGTAGTTCCACAGTGCTGTGACTGAATTTCCGTCATAGTATCCCATGACAGATTGTGGAAAACAGCCATCATCATTAATGCCACTGGATATGTCGTAATCTCGCCAGATAAACATGTTATTTTTGCCGTGATTATAAGAGCGTTTTTCAGCGTAAACACCATGACCATTATCGCAAGTGGGCTCCTGTGGGGCCATTCGGTACGGATTATTTAGGTTTGGGTTGTGCTCTAACAAGGCTTTTGTGAGCCCATCTACCGTAGGCGTGTTTTTTAGGGCGTGGAAAGCATTTTCACCCGCCGCATTTTTTGCATGCGGGTAAACCCCAAAATAGCGATCAAAGCTTTGATCTTGAAGCACTAGAATCACCAAGTGCTTAATCGGAGTATGTGGCTTTGGCGCTTTAAGTTGCTTGGCTACACTTACGTTTGAGACAAGGATTAAACCCAATGCCGTTGCCAACTTTTTAATAACCGCCATGTTTTCCCGCTCCAAAAAAATCAAATGAATAGTGTCGTGTAAAAGGTTTCCACCACGGATAGACTCCGGCTCCCGCTCTATCGTGCTCAAAATATCCATTTGCAGTTGGCGGCTGATAGTAATTGGTCACAAAGTATTTGCCTGGTCCATCAAGCTTGAGGTTGATACCGTAGTGTGGACCACCTTGTGCTACCATCGCGAGGTAATATCCTTGCCGTTTCCAGCTACTACCTTGCTTAGTAACGATATAGTGTATTTTTAGCCCCGCTATCCATGCTGTTGGCGGGAAACCTTGAGGATTGCCCGGCAGAGCATGAACATCTGTCTCCAAGTGAATATCTGGATGCTTTGGCATGCCTTTCATTTTCGGCGACATGGTGACACCTTGGATAAAGCTAGCACCCACTTTCATTCCGTTAATGCCGATATCTGGGCCAAATACCACATTCATAGCCATCGCTGCGTGAGTGACAAGAGAGAGAAAACCAATAGCTAACAAACGTTTCATGAGTTTTCCTCCTGAATAGAACCATCTTTTGCAACGACAAATGTGTAACTCAAAGCAAAAGGCTTCCACCAAGGAGCAACACCCGTCGCTTTATCGGTATGACGATAAAACCCACCATAATACGGCGACAAGTACTCGACCTTCCATTGATATTTTCCTGGCCCATCGAGTCGGTTTGAAACGCCATACTCAGGCCCTTTTACTGTCAAACGCATAGGTGAACGCAGCTTTGTATGCCAGTCACTGTCCACTTTGTTTACTTGGTAAGTGAGTACGCAATAGGGAATAAAGTCGTTGGTAATAAACCCATTTGGATTCATCGCATTGGCGTTCATGCGACTATACAAAACGTACTGTTTACCCTGAGCACGAATACTGTTGGAAAGGTGCATTCCCGCGAAGTCTTTTGAACCAAGCGTCTCCACCTGTGCAAACGCGCCCCCACTCCATAAATAAATAGCAATAAAAACAAGAAAATATAACCGATTCTTCACTCAATACTCCGAGGGTATTTAAAACAAATTAAACGTTGGAAAAATGCTCCACAGTGTCACTGTAGAGAGAACAAAACATCCTGTCGTGATAACCAATCCGTTAGCCCATCGACGCCAGCAGCTGATGTGATTTTTTCTTATCCAGCGGGCGGCGATAAATAAGTTGAACGCGAGTGAGATCACCACGAAGACTAGCTCAATATTCACCACCAAATGGTGCCCCAGCCACGAATGCAGCGAGCTAAACAAGGTGCTGCCCAGCCCAAGCAAAATGCACAGCATAGCCAAAGGTGCAAACTGGTATCCCAAAATGGTCACACGATGACTTAGAGAAGATGGCTTCTCAGCTTTCAATATGCTTGCACCAATTAGCGACAGGCCACCAAGAATGATCGCCATGACAATTGCAAATAGCAGCATGAATAGTGAAATTGAAAGGAAGTCCAACCAAAGATAGTGCTGGTCGATATACGGATTTTGGTTCATCAGCCAAACAGGGCCCTGAGTGAACACCCCCATCCATTGATGATTCATTGCCCACTCACCAATGAACTGTCTAAATTGCGCGTAAATTGGGCTGGAGCTCCAGATAAAACCAGATATAGCCAACCCCGGAGCAAACCATATAAATGCTAGCTCTGAGCCACACGGTGCATGGTTATCAATTTGTTCAATTTCTATAGCGGGTTGACGCAATTCTAGCGTTAAGCCACCACGTGAGTTTGGCTTGATGCAGCGGGCACATTTAATGCAGTGTCGTGCAGATTGCTTGCTGCGAAGCTCAATACTTGTCGGGCATAGCCCTTGATCTCGATAACCTTCTACGCGCTGATTTTTGTTGGCAGACTCTAAGCTCATGACCCCAAGCCGAGAGAAAACGCCCAATACAGAACCGATGGGGCACAAATGACGACACCACACTCTCCGCGATACTCCTGTTCTCGCACCAAACAACAAGCCACATGCTATCGCCAAGGCAAAGATAATAGAAAACAGCAGAAGAGCCGTTCTTAAATCGTCTCGGACGTCCAATGTCTGCGCCCAAATAGTGACGATTAAAAAGCTCACGGCAGGAGCAAGTGGGTGCTTTACCCACTTTGGCGGATTGAACTTAGCCCCCACTTTGCTCGCCCACTCGCTGAGCGCTCCTAACGGGCATAAAACACCACACCAAAAACGCCCAACAAACAATACAGAGAGCAGTGTTCCGGGATACCACAATCCCCATAAAACCCATTCACTGAACAACTGGCCGTTATTGAGGGGCGTTTGCCAATGAAATTTCGGGTATGACCCAAATAGAGGAGCGATAAGCAGCGCTACCAATGCAACTAGCATCAAAACCTGAATCAACGGAATAAACTTGCGTAGCCGTATGAAAGCTCTCTCTATCATCCACTGATACTTTGATTTTTGTATTGAGTAACTCATGTGTAAGACTCATCAATTGCGCTCATACCCAAACTATCTTTGCTACGTCAGCAACCAGACAATAAGATGGCTTGGGTATGAAAAATGCCGCAGCATTGCAGCTGCGGCATCCAATAATTAGGAAACCACTTCACCAGTGTTAGGGTTTAAGAATAGTTTCGGATCTAGATCTGGCTTCTGGAAGTTAAACATGTTCTCTAACGTTCCTGAGTGCTTATCCATTGAGTGCTTGATGTGGCCAAGCTGCCAATTCTTCTCAATAAAGTGAATAATTGACGCCTGATCAGTCAGAGTATGATCTACATGGTTTTGCTTGGCATAAGGAGAAATGACCAACAGAGGCAAGCGAGGACCATAACCCGCGCGGCCTTCTTCGTTAGCGAAATGATTCTTCGGTGGCATAACATGGTCGTAGTAACCATCCGAATCATCATAAGCGATGATAACCGCAGTATGCTTCCAGCTTGGTAGCTTCTGTAGTCGGTTAATGGTACGTACTAGGAACTTCTGCTCATCCAGTGGGTTCGAGTATCCAGCGTGAGCATCTTCAACACCTTTGGCTTTAAGGAAACTCACAGCTGGCAAATGACCACTGTCCGCGGCTTTCCAGAATGTTTTCAAACTGTACTGATGGTTCGCTCTATCAGTCTTGCCTACCATTGCGATGCTACTAGGTGCGAGGTGATGAGGGTTAGATGTAGATTTGTAATACTGGAACGGTTCGTGATGAGGAATATAGTCCTTCTTCTGCCCACCAAATATGTTTGTGCTGACGCTATCACAACGTGCAATACCTGATTTAGTTCGGCTTGATGGGTCAAACCCACCTTCAAACCAACCCCAAGTCACGCCCTTGTCATTCAATAGGTTGCCAATATTCTGACCTTTGATATAAACCAAACCACCATCTTTCGCTGCGTCTTGCTCACCTGCTTTGGCTTGAGCTGGGCTCTTGTATGAACAGTCATCAAAACGTGGGTCGACATCGCCAACAAGGTTACCGTTTACGATATCTGGCGCATCTGTTGGAAATGCTTTACCGGTCGTACCAGCAACTAGGTTGAGCGCTCCCGGAGTCGACGGCCCAAAAATGGTGCCGTAAGAGTTGTCATTTAAAGAGAAGTGCTGAGCATAATTCCACAATGCGGTCACTGTATTTCCGTCGTAATACCCCATCACTTCATGCTGGCACTCTTTAGAGCTTTTGTTACCAGTTGCGCTAACAAATTGATTCACAAGCCCACCATTGTAAGCTTCTTGCTCTGCTTCATATTCGTGGTCTTGGTCGCAAGGCTCTTTATCTCGCGCAAGCAAAAACGGATTCACTCGATTAGGGTTATGATGTAGCAGCTCAGGGGTTAAGCCATTTACTGGTGGCGTATCTGGTTTCGCATGGAACGCCGGCTCACCTTTTGGATTCGTTGCATGAGGATAAGTGCCAAAATAATGATCAAACGAAATATTTTCATCAAAAATAACAACGATATGCTCTATTGGCGTTTTCGTTTTATCTTGAGATGGGGTATGTATCGCTGATGCCTGCTCAGTTTTAGTCTCTTTCGCGTGATCACTGTTTGAGTTCGCTTGTAGGTAAGAGCAGCCACCAGCCATAGAGATGATTGAAAAGGCAAGGGATGCCGCTACGAGCGTCGGCTTAAATTTCCTAGTCATAATAGATCCTAGCTATTTACTTCCAAATAAATGGCAACCATTTCAGCTGCCAATGAGTGCTCGCCAGCATAAATTTGAATTGTGGAAGATTTATGACCTTTTCATGACGCCAATTTTTGTACTTCAACCCATTCATCGAACTGACAAAAAAAGAAAATTATCTTATAAAACAATGGATTTTCAATTAATTAGTGTGTGGTGTTTTTTCAATCCAACCGTGTTTTTAATGTTACATTTTGAAATATTTTGAAATATTCACTTTTTTCTCATTCCTAAAACAAATGCAACCTGATAAAGATCGCATAAAGTAAATGCAACAAAAATATTGATACATTCACTCTCTAGAATCGATTTTTGACTGAGAGCGAGTGCAATTGTTAATAGAGTTGTTAACCCATTCAAATTCTTTACGCTAGATAACATTTTGATATGAAACAAATATCTTATAATTGATTTTCAATATGTTTGTAATAAGTTTCAGTTGATATAACTCAACTGGTCATGAAATCAAATGTTGCCTAAAGTTTTAGGTATTCGCGTCAAGAGGCATAAACTATGGAATGGTTTAAAGATCTCCCTATCAAAGCAAAAATACTAGGCTTAGTATCGGTTTTATTATTGCTCCTCATTCTCACCTCTGCATTTAGCTCCTACAAAATGAGCGTCATTGGCAGCGAGCTAGAAGGTATTGCAGGTGAAAATATCCCGCTGGTTCAACTGGTCAGTGATATCACTATCAAGCAGCTTGAAGCAGCCATTCTGATAGAGAAAGCCCTTCGGTTAAACTCAGCAGAAGAAATCAAAGCCATTGATAAGAAGTTTCACCAACTTAGTCAAAGCGTTGATAAGGAAATAGTAGAAGCAAAGCAATTGCTGGAACTTGCCATTTCCCATGCCTTTACTGAAGAGCTGAAAGCAAAGGAGCAAGTGCTGTTAAATAAGCTCGAAAGCATTGTTGTTGAGCACAAAAGCTATGAACAGAAGGGTTTCGCCATTTTGTCACAACTGGCATCAGGAAATAGAGAAAGCGTAGATATTGATAACTTAGAGGCTGAACAAACTCGAGTGAATGAACACCTCAAAAGTTTTTTGGTTGAGTTAGAAAAGGTGACTGAAGAAACCGTCTTATTCACCGAGTCAGAAGAAAAATTAGCGTTGAGAATGATGATTATCATCTCTTCAATTTCAGCACTTATCGGAATAGGTGTCGGCTTGATAGTAAGCAGCTTTATCACCTCAAGGCTCACTAGTGCTAAGCAGCTAGCCAATAAAATGGCGCAAGGTGACTTTACCAGCACGCAACTTTCTGTATCTGGAGGCAAAGATGAAATAGGCGAGTTGATTCAAGCGATGGTGACAATGTCAAAAAACCTTAGCCAATCAGTGAGTACAATTCTAAATAATACTCGCCACATTGAAACCTCCATGAGCCAAGTCGCTGACTTGTCGAAGCAAAATTCAATTGTTGTTGATGATCAGTTCCAGCGAACAGATCAAGTCGCCGCAGCCATGATGGAAATGGCTTCCGCCATTACGGAAGTTGCGAGCAGTACCTCGAATGCCAGCGACACCGCAAACCAAGCCGAATCGCAAATAGAAAGCAGCCAGTCTATCGTGTCTAAGAATGTCAGTGCTGCAGAAAACTTGGTGTCCAATATGTCTGCCTCGAAAGAAGTCATCAATGAGCTAAAAGGCAATACTGAAGCTATCTCTAACTTCGTCAACACAATCAATGAAATCGCAGAGCAAACTAATTTGCTTGCTTTGAATGCATCCATCGAGGCCGCAAGAGCTGGCGAGCAAGGGCGCGGGTTTGCCGTTGTTGCTGATGAAGTGAGGTCGCTCGCTCAAAGAAGCCAAGAGTCAACAGGCCAGATTGCCTCATTAATTGAAAACCTTAAAAATAGCGCTGACTCTTCTGTGGAAACAATCGAACTCAGCTTTAATGCATCCAATACAGGATTAGTGCTGGCAAAAGAAATGGGAGCATCGTTTGAAACTCTCACCGAGCTAATGATTAACATCAGTGAAATGAGTACTCAAATTGCTACTGCCAGTGAAGAGCAATCAGTCACTGCAGAAGACGTAAATCAAAACTTAACATCAATTCGTGATACCAGTGAAGGCGTATTGACCAGCTCTCAGAGCACTGCCGAGCTAGTGGAAAAAACTAACCAATTAGTCCATGAACTGAAAGAAACAGTTGCGAACTTTAAAATATCCAAGCAAGCGTGACAAATATTCCCCGTAGAATCTGTAATAAGCAGGTGAAAAATTTCACCTGAAAAGGAAGTCAAATGAGTGAGAAAGTAAAGATAGCCTTGGAGTGGCTAAAAGAAATCTTGGACTCAGAGGGTACGGACTATCAAATCGTCGGCGGGCTAGCTGCCACTATTCATGGAGGTAGTCGTGCAATTGCAGATATCGACCTTTATATTCATAACTCTAACGCTCAAAAAGTGCTGTTCCATGTAGAGCAATATATAACCAAACCTTTAACTCATTACGTTGAACATGGCTGGGATCTAGAGTATTTTCAACTGGTTTACCAAGATCAAAAGATAGAAATTGGGTTATCTAAAAATACAAAGATACAGTCATACCAAGATGGTTCTTGGTATCCACTTGAAATTAAGTTTTCGGAGTCTGTGAAGAAAGACTATCAGGGTATTAAAGTGCCTGTCATTCCTGTTCATCGCTTGATTGAATACAAGCGGATACTAGGTAGGGAAGTAGATCTTGTCGACATACAAGAACTAACATTGAATCAATGTTAGGCGAGGACTTTAACTTGTAGTGGCTTGAAATAGTGAATAGGGAAACCATGGCATTAAGAGTAGTACCTGAACTTTATTGTTTAGATATTGAAATCACTAAATCTTTCTTTATTAGTGTATTAGGGTTTTCCGTTAAGTATGAGCGTTTAGAGCAAGAGTTTGCTTACCTTACCCTCGATGGCGTGGATTTAATGCTTGAAGGAATTTCAGGAAATAGCCGAAAATGGAAGACTGGTGATTTAGAGGCGCCGTTAGGTCGTGGTATCAATTTTCAATGGGATGTGGTGGATATTGAGGCTCTATATCAGAGGGTTCAGACAAGGGCTAAGGACTCTATCTACTTGGCTCTTGAGTTGCAGTCATATCAATGTGGTCAAATAACCGCTATCCAAAAGCAATTTATAGTTCAAACTCCAGATGGCTACTTATTCAGGTTTTGTCAGGATACTTAGTTTTTGCCAACCGACTAGCAACGGTCTTGTGAGGCGTAAGACTATGTTATTAAATCATGTACCTGCGCCACTTTAATTACCAAGTTTAGATTTCGTTGACAAAGGCTACCGACCCAATGTTGAGCTAGGTGCAATAAAATCTAAATTACTGATAATAAAGAAACTATGAGGTTGGCATGGCGCGTAAATACTCGTTTTTCGTTCATATGAATGCAACAAGAAACTGGTTATCTCTCGATAGAGAAGATAGAAACACCTATTTTTCCGAAACAGTGGAAGAGATTTTTTCTCGATATCCGAGTGTTTCCGTTAGACTGTACGATGCCGAAGCATTTACCGCTAAATGCAGTGATATAGCCGTATACGAAACAGAAAATATTCAAGACTATTACTACTTAATTGAAGAATTGCGAGATACTAAAGTTTTTACAGAGCCGTACTTTGAAATCGTTGATATATTCCCGGCAATCGAAAATGGTTTTGTAGAGTTTGAATCCAGGGCGGCTAACGTTTGATATACAAAACGAACAGCTTATTCCTTATAGAGTCAACATGTTGTGGTTGACTCGTTTCTGTCTCCTTTGCTCGCTTGTTATATAAGTAGCCTTGACACTGTGAGTTTTTGTTGGCCGAAAGAAACGTCATCAATACTAATTATTCTACCGCCAAAATTCAGTTTGGCTCATTACAGCTAACATCCTCGCGCTAAATAGCATAAAATGCACGGCCTTTACTTAGTTTGAGCCACTCATTGTAATGACAGATAAAACACAGCAAGCGACATTTGCCGACCTTGGCCTGATTCCAACCTTAGTCGAGCGACTAGAAGAGTTAGAATATAGCCAACCGACACCAATTCAATCACATACCATTCCTGATGTACTAAATGGTAGGGATATTGTTGGTGGCGCGAATACCGGTTCTGGTAAAACCGCTGCTTTTGCGTTGCCAATTCTGCAAAAAGTTGTTCAGCAAGCTGCATCGAATAGTCGTCGTGGTAATTTTGTTTCTCACCTGATTTTGGTTCCAACTCGTGAGCTGGCATCACAGGTGGCCTACAGCGTTAAATCTTATTCCTATCACCTTAAAGATAAGGTTAAAACGGTTGCAGTATTTGGTGGCGTATCGGTGAACCCTCAAATGCTAGCACTTCGTGGTGGCAGTGACATTATTGTGGCTACTCCGGGTCGATTGCTTGATCTGGTATCGAGTAATGCTATCAAGCTAAATCAAGTAAAAACACTCGTCCTCGATGAAGCTGACCGTATGTTGAGCCTCGGGTTTACTGACGAACTGAATAAGATTCTTGAATTACTGCCAGAGAAGAAACAGACGCTGCTATTTTCGGCTACTTTCCCTGAAAAAGTCACGACGTTGGCTCAGCACTTACTCAACGATCCAGTTGAAGTTCAATTGCAGAGCGCAGAAGCCAGCACTTTGGTTCAGCGTGTGTTTAGCGTAAATAAAGGTGAGAAGACTGCGGTACTTGCGCACCTAATCAAACAGCATCAATGGCGACAGACGTTGATTTTCGTCAATGCTAAGAATGCCTGTAACCACCTAGCTCAAAAATTGTCAAAACGTGGTATCACTGCCGAGGTTTTCCATGGCGATAAAGGGCAAGGCGCTCGCACTCGCGTCCTCGATGGCTTTAAGTCTGGTGAGATTCAAGTTCTTATCGCTACTGATATCGCAGCACGTGGTCTTGATATAGAAAAACTACCAGTAGTTATAAACTTTGATCTTCCACGTAGCCCCGCCGACTATATGCATCGCATCGGGCGCAGTGGTCGTGCAGGTGAAGTCGGTCTAGGCCTATCGCTTATCGATTATGATGACTATCACCATTTTAAAGTGATAGAAAAGAAAAATAAGTTCAAGCTTGACCGTGAGCAGGTAGAGGGCTTTGAAGTGGAAGATGACCAAAATGAAGCGTACTTCATGCCAATGAAACCACGTGCAAAACCTGCGGGTACAGGAAAAAAGAAGAAAAAACGCAATTAGTAGAGAAGTTCAATAGAGCCTTGCTAAGAATATATCGAGCAAGGCTTATTGCATTCTAAGGGGTTGTGTTATCGACGCGTAGGACGTCCACGAGGAGAGCGTTTTTTAAATGCAGATGCTGCTTTAGCTTGCGATTTGAGAATAGAATCAACGGTTAGTTGCATAGGCTCTTTAGGCTTTAGACCATGTGGGAAAGTACGAGCTCTCGGTGGTAAATCATATTCTTCTGCACTCGCACGGGGCATGCGCTTAAAGCGATAGAGATAAAAGTTTTCTAACTTCTCTCTCGCCCAATCGGTTTTCTTTAAATACTTCACGCTACTTGCAATTGAAGGTTTAGTATTGAAGCAATTAAAACGCATTGCGGTATCTAGAATGTCCCAGCCATAAAAATCCACCAACTCTTGCAACATAGTTTCTAGCTTTAACCCGTGCAGTGGGTTGTTCCGTTGCAGTTCGATTCTTTCTTCGTCAGTCATCATTTTAGGGGCCTCACTCATTAAAGGGCGGAGTTTAGCAAAGTATACGTTGCAGAGGTATCTATAGTCATACTGTGATGGTTTGAAAAGAAAACGATGAGGTCAGCTTTTCCGTTTGCTTGCCTAGGTTTCTCATACTGTAGTTGATTCAATTTATTCCATTTTTTAGGACGGTAATAAAATTTCACCTAGGTGAATCTTGCGATACAAATAAGTGAAAAGTGACTTGATAATTTACCAACATTAATTTTTATGTGCCATTTTTCCACATTCAAATTCACTTCAGTAAACATCTACAGCCAGTTAACTAGGCTGATTAAAGTAAAAATTCTAATTAGTCATCAATCTAAAGCCTGCCATACTAATACTATTGGATGATTTAAGTTTTTATGACTTAAAAAATTGGAAAAATCTATTTTGTAATTCATAGGAAACGATATGTACAGAAACTTTGCTTTCTCGATATTGCTTATGCCATTTCTAGTATTTTCAGAAACTAAGAGTGAGTTAACTATCAATCATAGTTATTTTAAACCGTATGTTTGGGCTGAGAAAGGGGAAGCGTCTCAAGGGATATATGTCGATATCCTCAAGGAGGCTATAGAAGTTCGTATGAATATACCAATCAAGTTTCAGAGCTATCCTTGGACAAGAGCTCAGATGAATGTGCAGAAAGGGATAGACGATGGGTTTATTACAATACCTACATCGGAACGATTGGAATACAGCATTGCAAATGAAGTACCTATCATTATAGAAAAAGTGGCGGTTTTTACGTATCCATCACATCCGGAGCGAGTTACATTAGAAAAAGCTCAGACTATTAACGATTTAAAACCTTATAAAATTATTTCATATTTGGGAAACGGATGGGCCAAGAAGAATTTGGTTGACCATGAAGTAGATTACGGTTCAAAAGATCTTTTGGTGAGCTTACAAAAGCTTATTAAAAGAAGAGGGGACATCATTGTCGGCTCAAAGATAGTAACGCTTTATAACTTGAAGAAATATAATCTTATTCATCAGATAACAAGAGTGGCAGACCTTAAAAAACAAGTGAATCTAAAACTACTAATAGGGCGTAAATCAGAATATAGGGCTATTTTAAAACAATTAGATAGTACTCTTAAACAGATGGAAAAAGATGGTACTCGAGATAAAATTATATCCAAATATATCAAGGCTAACACATTACCCACTACTCCCTAAATACTAGAAGAAAAGCACATCATTCAAGCCGTAGAGTATCAATCCAAAGCAGATCTGGTTTCTTACAATGGCTGTGGGCTCCTTGCAGTTCCCAACTCACTAGTAGCTGAAAAGTTTTGTAGATCAGGTAGTAATCAAGAAATTTTTGCTACTGACTCATGCTGTTGAATCAAACTCTTAAACATGTATACTAAATGAATGTTTAAGAGTTTGCGATAAATGACGCTTGTGCTCTAACTGGTATCAGGTCACTAAGGTAACGAGGAAAACAAATGTTGAAATATCTTATGAACTTAGATCGTTCGTATTACTACTTCTTTGGCTGGGCTGCCCTTCTAGGACTTATCGCCCCCTTCATTGTTCTGATAGTAGCCATTAATGGTGGCTAGAGAGGTGTAGCGCGCGTAAAAAAGCTTGGGAAAGTGGGGGGAGGCTATATTTGCGAAAAAGGTGTTGCTGCAAAAATGGTTTTTTCTTTGATCAGCCACTTTATAAGACTAGGATTTCATTAAGGCCTATTTAGGTAGTGATATCGTAAACATCCCTTTAGGGGGTGTCTTTACGCCCTCAGAATGGTTAGCTTATGCCCAAAACAAAGTTAAGTTTGAATGCAAACTTTTACTACAGTGACCATCTTTCCCCTAGCATATCTAATACAGACTTGAACTCCAGCCCCAGCCGTCGGTTGGAGTTCGAAAATGTTTAGTTTACCCTATTGTAAGCAGTGTCTTAGATTGAGCATCGGTACCATAAGCTGTTAGCCCAGAGATATAAAGTGTGCCATTGTGCTTGATTCCATGTACATAGGGCCCAATTGCTTTTGGTAAGCTTTTATAAGACTGCCGTTCTACCATTACATTCTCCTTTAATTGAATGACAACGAATACAAATCAGACACGCGAATCTCTTTTCCAAAATGATGGACAACATGCTCACTAAAATACGACTTTTGCATATTCGTAAAAGACCCAGTCGCTTCAGTAACAACAAATGTATTGTATCCGAGGTCATGAGCTGATCTCAGAGTTGACTCCACACATACATGGGTAGCAAAGCCAGCTAATATTAGATTCGTAATACCGTTATTTCTTAAGAAGCAATCTAAGTTACTACCAGAAAAAGCACTAGCACCTACCCGTTCTGTGACCGTATGTTCATTTTCTTGAGGCAGAAAATCGGGATGAATTTCCCCTTGAAATCCTTGCCATCGTTTGGATTTGGAAATGGCACTTCTTAGCCCAAATTCTGCTTGTCCGAAAACTTTGTATTGTTTGTCGGGCTTCATGAGAACGTGAATAACAGTAAACCCTAATTCTCTAGATAAAGACAAAGCTCTTTTAGAGTGAGTAATTGCTTGCTCAAATTGCTCTTCATCTAAAACAAGCTTGCTTCTCAGGCTACCGTAATCACTTACCCATTCGTTCTGATATTCAATTAAAACAAGTGCAGTCTGCGCTGGTAATAAATCTAGCTTTTCCATCATTAGTCCTTCTTATTCGAAGGAATAAAAGGTTATATGTGGTGGGAAGGAAGTGCATTATCAAATGTTAAGGTGAGTGTTTTAATCTTGAGAATGTTACAGGGCTCATTCCTAAATAACTTGCTATATGGCAGTCACTGATTCTTTCAAACAATTTGGGCTCTTTAAGGGTAAGTTGTTGAATAAGCTCCGACTTGTCTAGGGTTAATAGACGATACTCTCGATCAACTTTGGCATCTGCTAACCACTCTAGGTACGTCATGTAGAATTTGTCCCAAATATTGAGACTGGTAAGTTGCTCCTTGAATTGGTCGAAATCTATGTATCGGAGGTGTGTTTGTTCGCAGGTAACAATGCCGAATAAGCTTGGGCGGTTACGCGCAATAGGTGCAACAGGGAAAAACACATCTTTGTCAAACAAAAACAATTTGTTAGCTTCGTTTCCATCAGGAGTAAGATAGTAAAATCGTACTGAACCCTCGCTTAGTAGGTATACATGACTAAATACTTCGTTGATATTCAGGATGTGGTGTCCCTTCTTAAACTGTGCACTTTTAAAACTAAACAGTAAATTTTCAATTTGGGGAGCACTTAAGCCAAGCTCTAACAGCAAATTATCGAAGTTTGGGTATGACATGTAGATCCTGCTCTTGGGACTAGGGGGACTATCGGTGGTAATAGTACTATACAGCATTGGTATTCGGATCAATCAATAATGCCTAACATTTATTTTATGTAGCGATAGTCTGTGATTTTTCGCGCTAAATTTGCCCCATTGTTGTTTATCAATGCACATATTATTCAGGCTAATTTGGTTAACTCGAGTGCTTTTGAAGCACGTTTAATATCTCAAGGCAATTTTGCACCAAAGCTTCACAGGATAAGACAACAAACCGCTGTGTATACCCAAGTAAAATTAAAGCGGAGTTAATCGTGCAGAACAATTGGAGTTTGGTTCATAGAACCACTCATATTTATCGAGGATAATCAGCCGAAGACCCAATATTTACAAATTGACTCATTGCAGAGGAAAATGATGCTGCTGACAGCTTTAGTTGAAAATACTCGGCTCGGCAATCGGCCCGATCTCAAAGTAGAGAGAGGTTTGTCGTTCCATGCAGAAACAATGGGTAAACAAATACTATTTGATGCTGGTAATAGTCAGGCTTTTTGTGACAACGCAAAACGACTAAACATCAATATGAAATCTGTCGATGCTGCGGTTATTTCACATCACCATAATGATCACTGCAATGGTGTTACTCACTTCCTTTCGCTCAACTCTACTGCTCCAGTTTTTATTCGGGATTGTGAAAATATTGAATACGTTTTTAAGGCATTCGGCTTCAGGAACAATGTAGGTTTCAATAAAGGTGTGCTGAAACAGTCCCCAAATAGATTCGTTTTTGTCGACACTTTAACCGAAATATACCCTGATATTTTTATTGTTACGGAGTTAAGCAATAAGCACTCTCTTCCCAAAGGAAATAAATATCTTTTTACTCAAAGTGATACAGGTTATCACGCTGATACCTTTAAGCATGAATTGCTACTTATAGTAAAAGAGGATGATGGTATAGTGATCTTTACCGGATGTGCTCACAACGGTGTACTTAATATGCTAGAGACAACAGTTCAGTTGTTCCCAGGTTCTAGGATCAAAGCTGTTGTGGGCGGCTTTCATTTGGTCGGCCTTCCTTTATTTAATAGCATCGGTGGTAGTAAAAATGACATTGAAGCCATTGGAGAAACATTGCTCAGCTACCCCGTAGATAAATTGTATACAGGCCATTGCACTGGGATAAAGGCGTACGGAATACTTAAGAACGTGCTTGGTGATCGACTTGAATACTTTCCAACGGGTCGAAGCCTGACCATATAGGGTTATATCACCAACAGGAAAATTTATCTGGGGTAGCAGCTGCTACGGAAAAGGCATTTTTCCGAACATGACTTTCCTCCATTCCTATTTGAGGTTTTTGGAACAAATAGGAATGTTTTTATCACTACAAAGTGAGCTAAGCTATTTAATTACTTTATCTTTGGATGCAATGACTGTGATGCCATCTGTCCATACATAACCGATATAATCAACATAAGGATCTCTTTCAGGAGTGCGCAAAGCAATGCCCCTGACGCATGTTCTCGGGTTAGGCATAATGACGGGGCGAATAGATACCCCCACTTCGTGAAGTCACTGGGGTATAAAGTAGATTAATATCACAGTAACCGTCGTCTTAAGCCTGATCTTTCCAGTATTCGAGCCGAAATTTCTTCTACGGATAGAGATGACGTATTGATATATGGAATGGCTTCACGTCTAAATAAGGCCTCCACTTTTTCTATTTCACTAATGCATTGCTCTATATCGGCATACTTGCTCCCTGCTAATCGGTTCTCTCGTATTTCCGTTAAACGTTCGGGTAAGATGGTTAAGCCAAATAACTTGTGTCGGTGTACTTCGAATTCTTTCAGTAGCTTTAAGCTACTCATATCTTCTTGTATATAAGGATAGTTGACCACTCTAAGGCCAAATTGCATTGCCATATAAAGGCTAGTCGGGGTTTTGCCACTTCTAGAAACGCCCAGCAATATGATATCGGCATCATTTAGGTTAGTAAGCTTTATACCGTCATCGTGAGCCAAAGTGTATTCGATGGCGTTGATGCGGTCGAAATAGCTCTTGGAGTCTTTACTGACACTACGTGAGCGCTGAAGCTTCGGTTTTGGTTCGATTTGTATGTCATTTTTAACTTTTTTTACGATATCTTCGAGGACGTCGTAGCAATGGGCTGGAGCGTCTAGTAGCTTTTTCTTTAGTTCGGGTATGACAATAGAGAAGAAGACTAGGGGTTTATTCCCCTTGTTTTTATATGAGTTGGAAATTTCTTTTAGCAGATCGGACAATTTGTCTTCACTTTCAACAAATGGAAAAGTCTTCTCGTTCACATCAAACTGAAATTGCCCCAATACTACATGACCTAGGGTTTCACATGTGATAGCAGTTCCGTCAGAAACATAGAACACATCACGGCTTTGACTATTAGTTGGCATATTTTATTTAGCAATGAAAATTGGTTTGAGTAGGATGGTCACCATAATACCGATAATAAAACTCGGCTGGCAATTGCGCCTGCCACAGCTTGATAAAATAATGTGTTTTGGGTGAAGCAATCGTTTGCTTTATCCATAAAATAAAACTGTACTGTGTGTGGAGAAAAAGATGCAAAAGAATACCCTCTGGTTTGATGGCCTATCTATGCAAGATGTCGATAAAGTCGGCGGAAAAAATGCCTCATTAGGCGAAATGGTCTCTAACCTTTCGAGTGTGGGCGTTAGCGTGCCCAATGGATTTGCAACAACATCGTATGCGTTTAATCAGTTTCTAGATTTTGGTGGGCTTGACGAGCGTATCCATCAGCTGCTTGATGAACTTGACGTTGATAACGTTGATGAGCTTCGCAAAACGGGTGCCATGATTCGTCAATGGGTAATGGATGCACCTTTTCCAGATGATCTCGAACAAGATATTAGAACCAATTATTTAGAGTTGGTTGACGACAATCAAGAGATCTCCGTTGCGGTGCGCTCATCTGCCACAGCAGAAGACTTACCCGATGCTTCTTTTGCTGGTCAACAAGAAACATTTCTTAATGTCAAAGGGGTCGATGCGGTATTAGAAGCAACAAAACACGTCTATGCCTCCTTATTTAACGATCGTGCGATTTCTTATCGTGTTCACCAAGGTTTCGATCACCGTGGTATTTCTCTATCCGCTGGTATTCAACGAATGGTGCGTTCAGACAAAGCATCTTCCGGTGTCATGTTTACCCTTGATACTGAATCTGGCTTTGATCAAGTGGTGTTTATTACTTCGGCTTGGGGCTTAGGTGAGATGGTAGTCCAAGGCGCTGTCAACCCAGATGAATTCTATGTACATAAAGCGATGTTGGAAGCTGGACACAATCCAATTGTAAAGAAGACGTTTGGTTCCAAGATGACCAAGATGGTTTATTCCAATGACCAAGAGATTGGCAAGCAAGTCAGTATTATTGATACCACTGATAATGAACGAGCTCAGTTCTCATTAACAGACTCAGAGATTCAGGAGCTGGCGAAACAAGCTCTTATTATAGAAAAGCACTATCAACGTCCAATGGACATAGAGTGGGCAAAAGATGGTATCGATGGGAAGTTGTACATTGTTCAGGCAAGGCCAGAAACAGTGTGCTCACAGAGCGATCAAAATGTCATAGAGCGTTATGAACTAAATAACAAAGCAGATGTGTTAGTTGAAGGCCGAGCGATAGGTCAACGCATAGGAGGTGGCACTGTACGTTTGGTTGACTCTTTAGATCAGATGTCTTTGGTGCAAGATGGTGATGTTTTAGTTACCGACATGACAGACCCAGATTGGGAGCCCGTTATGAAAAAAGCCTCCGCGATAGTGACCAATCGTGGTGGTCGCACCTGCCACGCAGCCATTATTGCGCGGGAACTTGGAATACCTGCGATAGTAGGTTGTGGGGATGCGACAACAAAATTGGAAGATGGCAGTGTAGTCACCGCGTCGTGCTCAGAAGGTGAGACGGGCTATGTGTATAGTGGTGAGCTTGAGTTTGAGGTGAAACGTTCTTCCGTGGATGAATTGCCCCTGCTACCGACTAAGGTGATGATGAATGTGGGGAACCCTGAGCGTGCGTTCGATTTTGCCCAAATTCCAAATGAAGGAGTAGGGCTTGCTCGTCTGGAGTTTATTATCAATAAAATGATCGGCATTCACCCTAAAGCATTGCTGAACTTTAACCAGCAAACCGATGAGTTGAAAAAGGAGATTAATCAGCGCATACGAGGTTACAAGAACCCGATTGATTTTTATGTGAGCAAGTTGACGGAAGGTATTGCTACTATTGCCGCTGCATTCTGGCCTAAACGAGTGATTGTAAGGATGTCGGATTTCAAATCAAATGAATATAGCAACCTGATTGGTGGGAGTGCTTATGAACCACATGAAGAGAACCCAATGCTTGGGTTCCGTGGCGCCTCTCGTTATATATCACCTGCCTTTGAACAATGTTTTGAGCTAGAGACCCAAGCGATTAAGCGGGTACGAAATGAGATGGGCTTTAAAAACGTGGAGATCATGATCCCGTTTGTACGTACTCCTTCTGAAGCCAGTTCAGTCATTGATCTACTCGCCAAGTACGACTTGCGTCGAGGCGATCAGGGCTTAAAAGTGATTATGATGTGTGAGCTACCTTCTAACGCGGTACTTGCAGAACAGTTCCTCAGATACTTCGATGGATTCTCCATCGGGTCAAATGATATGACTCAGCTCACGTTGGGGTTAGATAGAGACTCAGGTGATGTCGCCCATTTGTTTGATGAGCGGAACCCGGCGGTCAAAGCGATGTTATCTATGGCGATAGACGCGGCCAAAAAAGCTGGAAAGTATGTTGGTATTTGCGGTCAAGGACCATCAGATCATGAAGATCTTGCTGAATGGTTAATGGAGCAAGGCATCAGTTCTGTTTCGCTAAATCCTGACACCGTTCTCGATACTTGGCTTAAATTAGGGGAAGTTGCGCCTAAGTAGATAACGCTGAGCGCAAAAAATACTGTGAACCTTATAACTAAAGGTTCACGTGCTAGTAAAAACCTTGCCGCTTATTTTTTGTAAGTGGCAAGGTTCAGATACCTCAAAGTCCAATAACCTACAGGACTCATGTACTGCAGTGCTTGTTTGAGCCGTGCAACTTCTCTTGGAGGTTTTAGCGCAACAAAGCTACTCCAAGCTAACAAATACACACTTTTCTAGCCCTTCGGGGACCTATTTCTCATACACCAATGCCCCGTTGCAAATGAAGCAAATACGAAAATCAGAACTATACTAATCCAGAGAATATACAACGGTATAGGCTTGCAATGACGTCTTCTACTTCTAAATCAGATAACGGCTCACAAGGTGAGTATTGCCCTTTGGATCAACATATTGAAAAGCTCTCTTCGGCGGAAGTCGATGAGAAAAACGCTTATCACGATCTCGTGAACTATGCGCCCGTTTGTATTCATGAAATTGGTTTGGATGGATGCTTAAAAAAAATGAATCGAGCAGGCCTCAATATGATGGGGCTTGAAGTCGAAGACCAAGTCGTCGACAAACCTTATACCAGCGTTGTGGGCGATGATAATCAAGATTGGATTCAAGCCCTATTACAAAAAGCCATTCAAGGTGAGCCGATTCCAAATTTCGATTTCAGTGTCGGTGTGGGGCTGGATAAACGCAGCTTTGCTTCTAATTTTATACCGATGCTAAACGCGAATGGTGAAGTCATAAAGCTTATGGGAGTCACAAGAGAGACAACAGAGGAAACATTAGCAAAGGAAGCATTACTGCGCCTAAATGACGAACTGAAAGACAGAGTTAATGATGCCACTAAGGACTTACAAGCAGCTTTAGATCATTTAAAAGAGACCCAAAGTCAGCTAATTGAATCTGAGAAGCACTCTTCATTAGGTGGGCTTGTCGCTGGTATCGCCCATGAAGTGAATACCCCTTTAGGCATCAGCATTACCGCCACTAGTCATATCGCTGATGAAATACATACCATTGCGAGTAAGCTTGAGGGTGAAAAGTTAACATTGGAGGAGCTAAAAGAACATATCATCGCTACGGAATCGGGCTGTCGAATACTTGCAACTAGCTTAGATCGCGCCGCTAATCTGATTAAAAGTTTCAAACGTATGGCTATTGATCAAAGTAATACAGTTCACCAAACATTCAATTTACATAATGTCCTAACTGACACAATTATGATTTTTGGCCCGCAAATTAATGGGCAATCAATCACCACTACACTTACCTGTAATAAAGAGTTAAACATCTTTTCCGAGCCAGGTTCTTTTGCCCAAGTGATAACGAATCTATTGCAAAACTCACTAGTCCACGGCTTTGATGAATGTGAAAAAGGAAAGATAGAAATAATCGTCATCGAGCAGGACACTCACATTACCCTAACTTACCGTGATTCTGGGAAAGGGATAGATGCAGCAACGCTACCCAAGATTTATGACCCATTTTTCACGACCAATCGATGCAACGGGAGTAGTGGGTTAGGGCTTAACCTAGTCTTTAATATCATTAATCAAACTTTAAAAGGCTCAATTAAGTGTGTGAGTAACTTGAATGAGGGAGTTGAGTTTACAATTATCCTCCCCTTAAATACTGAGAGTGGGCATATTCCAGCTTAAAGTACTGGTTATATCTTTTTCAATCTTAAACGCGTTTATTCCCATAAATAATCTAGACTATTTACTCAGTTTTGCTGTCCACTCCAAATATGCCCTAAGTTTGCGATTGATTAGCTCATGGTGAATTTGAGTCGATACAAAAGGCCATTATTTTGCTATCTCCCCCATTTATCTGTGTATTTATAGAGCTTATTGGAATTGAACCGTGCTTGAGTAAGGAAAGGTGGCTTGTTTTGTCGGAACTGACAGCTCGTTTTCATGTGAAGGTTAAATGGAAGACAAGGTTAATATGCTTTGTTTTTTAAAGAGTTATGATAGATTGGTTGACAGTTAGGCTGGCGACAAAACGAGCCAGCTTGTTAATAAGAATGTTAAGTGTATTGGTAAAGTATGGTCGAAAATAAACTAAGTCAATATCAGTTAGATTCATTAAACTCACTTCTTCAAGTGCCGGTGAAGGAGTTTACTCACCTAATAAAAAACCTGGAATATCAACTGGATGGACTTGGACAACTGCCAATAGATGAAAGCGGTTCAATTCAATTAACTCAAAATCTGGCAAATTACCCTAAAGAGATGCGTGAGCTTTTTGACGATATAGCTAAATCTACCCAAAAACTGCGGGAATTGGTTGCAAGGCATGATGCAAAAACGGACCGAGCTTTGCAAATAGGCACTAATGATTTGGGCTTAAAGCCATGTAAAGCTGATTCTCAAGGCTTTAAGCATTTTGACTGCATATCTGTAGTAGATTTTCTAGACTTGTTAACCGATAAAGCGGAGTTGGAGTCTGGGTATCACGCACACTTTATCAAAGCAAAATCGCAGAATGTTGTGGAAAAAATATTCAATGCATGGACTTTTGTATTTTTAGATAAATGTAGTGATGATATTAAGCTTTCTAACTCGGATGTTTTTGTCAATGTAGTGGCAATCGTTACGAGTTGGGATGTCGAGTTATCGAGAAAAAACGTTGGGAACTTCCTTAAAAGAAGAAGGGAAAGTTGTTGAACCATAAATTGTGTAACTTTCCTTAGCATTGAACCCGAATAACGCTAACATTTCTCCATCAAATCTGGAGGTCAAAATGTATATAGAGTCAGTTCAATTGCTATTGTCTACATCAACAACTAACTTGGTATTAATCTTAGCAATTTTGTTTTTGGTTACTGTCAATAGACTCATGTGATCATACACCTAACAAAGCATTTAAGTCGGATTCTATACGCGTGCCAACTCGCTAATGCTCAAACATAGCACGCGTATGTCACCGCTTATTGCGGCGTTAGATTTCATTCAATATCGAGGGAACGATGCAAGATAAAAGAGTAAAAGATGTATATAGCTCTTACTTTCAATTTAATAATGAGCGAACTCTTTTCACTGATTTAGAAAGTGAACTTTTTTCGTCCACGTTTGGAGGGTGCTCAGTTTTTGTAGACAAAACAAGGAAGTATGATAACCAGATAATCATCCATGGTGTTTGTACTACAGGAGACTTAGAGAGCTATTTGAACTTGTATAATCATGGCTTTTCTCCTGAAATTGCTATCGAGCCACAGGCAATAACTAATGAGTTGAAGGTATGGCTATCAGACCGTGATTACGTCCCAGCTTATGAGCATGAGTTTCTCGAACTAAGGGCGGTAAACTACATACCGCTTGAAGAAGTAGCTGACGACGTCACAGTAGAACGATGGACACATGAAAATGTCAATGCGTTTCTAACCTTACTCAAAACGTCAGGTATAGAGTGTTCGGATGAAATCTGGGATAAGAAGCGCTCACTTTATTGTACTGACACATTTCGCTGTTATATCGCAAAAATAAATGGTGAGCCGTGTGCTTGGGCAACGAGCTTTATCGAGAATGAATTTGCAATATTAGCCAATGCGTATACACAAGAGAACTATCGTTCAAATGGGTGTCAAGCTGCGTTACTGAGAGCTCGAATCTCAGATGCAATATCTTTAGGTTTGCAGGTGCTTTTAACTGATGTAATGCCAAGAAGCACTAGTAGCAAGAATTGTAAATCAGTTGGTTTTAGTAGTGTTGGTGTGCGCAGCGTGTGGTGCAAAGATATAGAAATATAACAAGTCCTTTAAGAGTGATTCGCAACTCTTGGCTCAAGTATAGCCAAGCGCCGCTCACACCTTAATGTAGCATTATGTTTTTATTCAACTGAAGAGTAACTTATGATGGTCAGCCATACATTTGATGGAAATTCAGAACTAGATCTTCAAGAAAGAGCGTATGGAAGTTGCTTGGATATCATCCAGAGTCATGTTGTAGAACGACTTTATGCTTTCCAAACTAATGAATTGGATAAAATAGCAAATATTTTCATTCGGTTAGATGGATTTGATCATCGGCCTTGGAAATTCTTCCACGATTGCATTGCGGATGTAGCCAGATTTGACAGACAAATTACTAGCACTTCGATTAACAACGCATGGACTGTACAAGAGTGGCATGAAGAATTTTCGGGGCGTCTTTCGGCTTTACTGAACAGTGAGCCTCATTTATCGAAATATTTAGCGTTAGCTATCATCTACCCAAATCCATCACCTCTGGGCATCGAAGCAGAAGACTATATTGAATTTTCAATAGTTTCTCACTACCAAAGTAAATTAGAGAAACTGGATAATTATAAAGTGTTTTTTTCGTCATCTAGTTCTGAAACGTCACATTAGCGAAAGTAAAACATAACAAAGAATTTGAGACAGGTTCCCAACGCTTGGCATTTTTCACTCTAACGTTGGGTTTAGTGTTTAAGGTGCAATGGTTTAGGCTAGATGGTTAGCGTTGCTCACTACCAAATGCGGCGTTAGGTAAAAGCGGGAGAGTTGAAAAAAGGAGCCTCATTGAGTTGGCTCCCTTTTTTTGGTTTTAGCTTTGAGCGTACTTAACTCGAATTTTGCTCTTGGCTACACTTGTCAGGTTTAAGCTGTTTAAAGCAGTCTTAGCTTCATTTTCATCTGGCATTTCAAGGAAAGCGAATCCCTTAGATTGCCCTGTTTCCTGATCTAGAACCAAATTACATTGGGTCACAGTACCATGAGCAGAGAATAGAACTCGAACTTCGTGTTCTGTTGTGGTTCGCGCTAGGTTGCGGACTAAAAGTTTCATAATATTTTGCCTAGTATAGTTTGCGGCCTGATTGTCTCAGGTATGAGCTAACAAACCAAGAAGAGTTTGGGGTCTGGAGCAATATCGGGAAAATTGTACCTAACAAAGCGTTTAAGACAGATTCGCAACGCTTGGCAATTTTGCTCTGAATCAACCCTAGTGATTACGGCGTAATAGTTAGTTTGATCACCAATAACCGAAGTGCTTACGGTTGAGCGGTTAGGGCTACCAATTCACCAACTTCAACTTACTGAATAATATTCAGTCCATTCGGGTAATAAAGGTTTGCTCGTCATCCACAAAAGCTACAAAGCCGCCATGATAGATAAACACCCGGCCACGTCCCTCAACTATGCAGGCAAGCTGTGGGTTCAAATCTTCTTCGTTGTCTGGGCTTTGAAAAGTTCCGGTATCGGTGACTACACCGCTGAAGGAAGGCAAGTATCCATAAGTGCGCTTGGCTTGATCAATCAGGCTCAATTCACTGTTGATAGAGAAGCAAGAAGGGATCGCCCCGGCGTCTTCGATAAATATAGGTTTCAGTTCTTCAAAAGCGGTAATCACCAGCCAGTCGATGCCATTAACATGGTGGATAAACATAGAGTTTCTCGGTAATTATGATGCGGAGATTTTATCACTATCAAGGGGTAACGTAGTAGAGATTTAGTTTATAAAGGTAGTAATTTTGTACCACTTTTAGGCTAAATAGAAACGTGTTTCTGCGCATCTCAGAGCAAGTAGTCTAGTTAACTCTGAAATGCCACAACAAAGCGAGTTAGGGATTCTCTATAAAACAATATAGTCGCCAACAAATTATTAGATTGGCGACCGTTCATAAAAGTTTGTTCATCTATTTGTACTCTGAAAACCTTGCCTGATAGGGAGTCAATTCATTCCCTTCAACTGTTAGAGGATGGTAGAGGTTAGGTCTACGGCCTCTGATCCAGCGCCTTCCTGTACACATATCTAGTTCTTTTGCTTTTAGATCTGCAATAACTATATCGTTATCTACGCTGTCAGTTTCCGCGAGAATTTCTCCATAAGGATTGAGCACCATCGCATTGCCTGTTCTGACTTCATTCATATCAACCCCAACCCCGTTACTAAATATCAGGAACATACCATTGTCATGAGCACGCGCGGGTAGCCAACGCATTAACCATTCTCTTCCTTTTGAGCCTTGCATTTCAGAACGAATCGACTCTATATCTTGCTTACGGTTATGCCATAGTTGGGGATCAATCAACCCCATCGCATTGGGGCTGCGAGAGTTCGTTCCGCCTGTTTGATGGGGAGCAATTAGGATATCGGCCCCTTTTAATGCTGTGATTCGAACATTCTCGACCAAATTATTGTCCCAGCAAATCAGAATCCCTACACGGCATCCGTGTGGAGTGTCAAATACAGTATATTCATTGCCACTAGCCATGTGTTCGCTGACAAATGTATGCAGCTTTCTGTGTTTGGCTATCTGACCATCAGGCATTGCCATTACGTAAGAGTTATAGAGATTTCCGTCCTTGTCTTTTTCGATTAAACCAGCACCGATGCTAAGTTGATATTTTTCAGACATATTTAGCAAGTGTTGAGCCGTTTCCCCTTGTGGGATGAACTCGGACAAATCATCGATCTCTGACTTTTGAAGCTTCGAAACATGCCAGTAACCAGTAACACACATTTCAGGGAAGACGATGATTTTTACTCCTTGCTTAACTGCCTTTTCTACGTAACTTTGAATGATCGATAAATTGTAGTTTTTGTCGTTCGCATGGTGGTTAAATTGAACAGTGGCAACCCGGATATCTTTCATAAATGTTCCTTTTACTTAGTGAGTATCATTCATTTTAAAAACCTCTTTTGATTCCGTATAATGAATAAAATTCCGATAATCAATGAGTATATGGAATGGATTTTGGTGATTTACGTACTTTCTGCCAACTAGCAGAAGATGGTAACTATCGAGTAGCTTCAGAGCACCTACACATCACTCAGTCTGCTTTAACTAAGAAGATTCAACGTCTTGAAGCTTTTTGTGGAGTGGTTTTATTTGAGAGGGGAAGGCAAGGTGCCAGTCTTACTGCGGCAGGAGTTGCTCTTTTACCTGAAGCGCAGCAAATAGTTTCGAGTTTTGAGTCTTATAAATCTCTCACCCAACGAGTCGCCAAGGGAATAGCAGGAAATCTCAATATAGGATTTGGCATCTCTTCTTACCACCTTGCACCAGACTACATCGCTAGATTTAAGAAAAAGTACCCTGAGATCCATATTACACTCAATGATATACCCTCTCAAAAGCAGTCGGAGGCGTTGCTTTTAGGGGAGCTTCAGCTCAGTTTTAGTCGACTTCCAGCTATAGCTCCTTTGAAGGGGGTAAAGCTCTCAACAGATAACTTAGTACTAGCAACGCATAGTAGCCAAACCATAGACATAAACAAATTGTGGCTTTCGTTAGATTCCATCGATTATTTACAGCTCAATCCTGAACGAGGAATGGGTCTAAGCCAACAAATAAACATGTTACTAGAGGAGCATGAGCAAAAACTGAATGTTGCTCAAGAGGCTGACGATATACAAACACTGTTGGCACTGGTATCTGCAAATTTGGGCTTCACTATTGTTCCGGCAAGTGTAAAACATATTGCCAATGAGCACGTTGTTTTTTGGGAACTATCAGGGGAAAACAGCTCGTGGGATGTAGGTTTAATTTGGAACGAGCAGTTTGAGAGCTTTGCCAAAGATAATTTCATTCAATTTGTTGATCAGACTCGAGCCCAATGCCTTTGATTTATGGATGTGCTTTAATTTACTTTCCCCCAACCCGAGCTGAAATCAAGCAAGCCGTCTTTTGTGAAGCTTAGCGGGAAGATTAGCTCCTATTTAATAGTTCGGCTGTATTTAAAACTAGGAAGGTAAAACAATAAACTCCAATAATTTTAGGCTATTGGAGCTTTATTCGTTGGTCATGGGTAGAGCTCACTTGTCGTTGTGGTTTCCACTGTGGCTGTGGTTGTGGCCGTGACCAAAGAAATGAAATGCTATAAACACAACACCAAATAAGACCCATCCCCAGTTTTCTGTAATCCACTCCATTTTTAATACCCTCTTAAGCTATCTATGTTGACCACTCTAAACCTTCCACGATAGGTAAGGTCAATAGTTGTAGCAGGATAAGTTCTAGCCAAAAACCATTTGCGTCGACTAGTTCAATTGCTGTTTCTAAATATCCCTAACTCAAGAACAATTATGCTTAGTGCCAGTCAATAAACTCCAGAATCAGTTCTTTTAATCTTTAGAGGCAGTTGCTTAATGGAGCTTTAAGGTGTGTATAGTCTTCTGTTGCCAATTTATAAACACTCTCGATAAATTACACTGCTGATTAATAAGTTTTTCTAACATATTGGTTAGATAACAACGATTATTTATCTCGATGTTAAGATGTAGAATACCATTCCATAAGTTAATTAAAAACAATTAATACAATAGTTTAAATTAGAGGTATGAGTTTATGAGTAATAAGAAAGCACTTATAGTAATCGATTTTATTAATGATATTTGTCACCCAAAAGGAAAAATACCATCATGTGTATCACACAGCATTGAACAAAATGCTGTAGCAAATGCTAACAAAGCATTGTCTTACGCACGTGAACATAATTGGTTGACTATCTTGGTGAAAGTAGGTTTTGAATCTAACTATCACGCACAGCCTAAAACATCGCCTATCTTTGGTCAGGCGCACGAATACGGTGTTTTGTCGCTCGATGAATTTGGTACAGACTTCCTAGACGAGTTAGATGTATGTTCTTCAGATTTTGTTTTGGTTAAACCTCGTATTAGCCCATTCTATGGCACCAATTTGGAAGCTGTTTTACGAGCAAATAAAATAGATGAGCTATATATTTCTGGCGTAAGTACCACGTGGGCAATTGAGGCGACAACACGAGAAGCACATGATCGAGATTACAAAGTTACTGTTATAGAAGATGCATGTGCGGCTGCTAATAAAGTAGAACATAACCAATCAATTGAAACATTGTCGACGATTGCTGACATTATTGCGGTTGATGATTTGGAGGGCTAAACAATGCCCCATTTTAAAAAGTGGTGTTTAGTGACTTTATCGCTGGCCCCAAGTTTTATATTTGGGTGGCACTGGGGGTATTGGGTAGCTCTGGAACTCGCTATCTTGAGTTCATCTTTCTATATCCCTCAAAGGCAACTAAAATGGGGCATCTTAGCAATATTGTTGCAAGAGCTCATCATCATGATGGGCTTTTTTATTCTCTACCATTCGCTTGGACATCCTTTAATCTTTACTGTTGTTTGTACAGTTTGGGCTGGCTTATCAATGGGCATCATTATACATGGTAAGCACCTAAGAGGCTTTGCGAGTTGGATACTTATTCCATCCCTTTACTTTGCCATAGATTTTAAAGATTCACCGTTTGTTCATTCTATATCTCACAACTGGGCTGTTATCGCTCAACTTTTGGCAATAGCAGCAGCAGGGCCTATTTTAGTATGTATCTATGAATACGTGATGGACAAGAACAACGAGTTTGTCTTGTGGGGTTTTAACGGGGCTTTACACCCTCAGTTTGATTTTGAAGAAGTAGGTACTATTGCAGCGTTAATGTTGGCTGTTTTAATGGCATCTATAATCGTATGGCAATTTAATTTACCCCATGCAGAGTGGATTATATGGTCAACAGCTAGTGTGAGCACTGGGCAAATACAAAGTATGAGGAAGAAAATTTTTCATCGCGGTTCTGGGGCTATAATTGGGCTTGTATTGGGGCTTACACTCGTTGTCGGCTTAAAAGGCTATAGCCCCTTTTTGTTTCAGGTGGCAGCCTTGTTGATACCATTTACTCTATTTTTAGATGTCTACCCTTTAGCTTTCGCTTCACGTTGTACGCTCATTGTTTTGGCGGCAGGAAGCGTAGCACATGGAGAGTTTGAAGCAGGATATCGAATCTTGAATGTAATTCTAGGTGGGATGGCCGGAGGGATCAGTGGGTATCTTATTTATTCGCTAAGTAGAACATTACATTATAAATAAAATAATAGTGAGAGTATTGTATTAACTTTGGTTAGGCATTTTATCTGGCAGACCTGCTACGCAGTATTGTTTACCACATTGGACACCGCTTTAGTGAGTTCTCTTCCAGTAGGTATAATTCTTCTTGCTAGTAAGCCTACCTTTCTAAGGGGCAGTCATTATAAAGCATTGGCTTAATTAGGAGCTGGCTTCTTTTGGTATGGTCGTTGTGTCACTCCCCGCTCAGCTATCAAAGCTGAGAAAGCAGTGATAGTAAAGCCCAGTTGGGGCTTTACTATTTTAATAATAACAACAATATAAAGATTTAATCCTGATTGCGTTTGTGTTTCGGCACGTAATTCAAAATTGAAATCGGTACTTCTTTTTTGGGTGCAAACCCTTCAATTTCCCGACGCTCAATTAAATGGCCTAAACGGCTTTCAATCATGCATAGATTTTTGAAGTTATCCTTTGATACAAAAGAGATAGCTTCGCCTTTTGCATCTGCACGACCTGTACGGCCGATACGGTGAACATATTCATCCGCAGGGTATGGTAGATCGTAATTCAGTACTCGAGTCAGATTTTCAATATCAATACCACGTGCAGCAACACCCGTTGCAACAAGGTATTTTATCTTGCCATTTTTGAAATCAGTCAGAAGTCGTGAACGAATTTCTTGGCTTCGACCACTGTGGAATGACTCTGCAGGAATCCCGCGTTTTTCAAGCTGAGAAACCAACTTAGCAGCACCCTTTTTGGTTTCAATAAAGATAAGGGCTTGGTCCCAATCATTTTCTTGAATTAAGTGGCTTAGCAGAGCTGATTTTTTGTCTTTATCAACCGTGACCAGCCATTGCTCGATATTGCTTTTGGAAGCGCTGTGCTTAGCAATAGAAATCTCAGCGGGATGGTCAATTGCCGATTTAGCTAAATCGCGGACAGGGTTCGACAGTGTTGCTGAGAAGAGTAAGTTTTGAATATCTTGCGGCAAGCGAGCAATGATTTTATTTATGTCTTCAATAAAGCCCATGTCGAGCATTCTATCTGCTTCATCAAGAACAAAGGTTTCAACTTCTTCAAAGTAAACCGCATGCTTGCCGTAAAGATCTAACAACCGCCCCGGTGTTGCAACGAGAATATCTATACCGTCAATAAGCTGCTGCCTCTGAGGCTTATCACTCACTCCACCGTACACGGCAGCAGATGTTAAGTTAAGGTGCTTACCATATTGAGTAATACTGTCATTAACTTGAATTGCTAGCTCGCGAGTCGGTGCCAGGATAAGAGCGCGAATACGCTTTTTACGCTGCGTTTCGCCTTTACTCAGCATCTCTAGGATAGGTAATACGAAACTGGCTGTTTTACCCGTACCTGTTTGAGCCGCTGCAATTAGGTTCTGCCCTGATAGTACCAGTGGAATCGCCTTATTCTGAATCTCGGTCGGTTTGTCGTAACCAAGTTCTTTGATGGCTTGTAGAAGGGGAGCGCTTAGTCCTAGATTAGAAAATGGCATGGATTGTCTCAGTATGGGGTTGCTAACAATATGCGTTGTCGCCTTAGAGTTGTGGCTAATTCGCAGCAAAGTGGCGCATTTTAACATGCACACATGGCTTTCCAAACGATTTTCAGGATTGTTTCTTGTTACGAGGCTATGGCCGGAGTCGCTTTCTTTACGGGATGCATTTATAGGAGAAAAAGTTGGTTTTAATCAGGTGAACGAAGAATGCATCTTTTCCAAGCATGCGTATAATACACCTTAAATTGTGAGGAGTACTGAATACCATGCAACAAAATGAATTCGAAGCACTAGTTGTGAGCTTGTGTGACACCACTGATCTTCCTCAGGCATTAGAGCTACTGAAATCTTGTCAAGACGAAGAGGTTGCTCAAGCAGCGCTGTCTTTATCTGGCCAATTTGCTTTGGCGGAAGTGGATGGAGAGCAGCGTGTTTATCATGTCACCAATCAAGTTGATGATGAAGGCAATGAGCAAGAATACGTAGAGCACATTATGAATGTCGGTGACGACACCATTAAATTTGTCGCTTGGTTCTTTGAAAGCATGTTTGAAGTGAAGCAAAAGCTAACGTATCAAACTGCTGGTAAAACTTATAAGCAACCGAAAAGATCCTAGTTTTTCTCGTATCAAATGAGTGGTTATTCTGTTGAATAACCACTCATTTTTTTGTATTTACAATGTAAATGCGTGACCAAGTCGTTACGTGAGTGAACGATTTTTGCCTCCATCACATATTGCCCTTCTGCTTATACGCAAGATATTTAATATATGTATATCCTAACTAGATAGCATAGATACAGAGAACTCCACTTGGGAGTTTATGGATAAGTATGGTTAGGATGACTCAGTTTTTTTGGCTAGCGCTATTTTCATGGCTGTTGCTTTTTTCACACCAAGCCAATGCTCAAGACCAAAACCACAATGTTCCTCCTCCTATAAATATTTCTTCTCCGCTAAAGATTGCCTATTGTGTTGATTGCGTACCATTTCAATATCAGGATGAGCAAGGTGCCGCTTCAGGGCTGATTATCGATTTATGGAAGCTTTGGGCTGACAAAACAGGCCTCTCTATTGAGTTTGTTCCTTATATTTGGGATGAGTCATTAGCTGCTGTTGGGCGAGGAGACGCTGATATTCATGCTGGCTTGTATTTCAATGAGCAGCGGGATAGTTTTTTAGACTACGGTAGTTTATTAGCTCGAACCAGTTCTCATATCATACTGCGAAATGATCAGCCTTCTTTCGATACTTTATTGGCATTGGAAGGTGTCAAGATTGGGGTATTAAAAGGAGATTTTCTTGAGGGATACCTTAAGCAAAGGCTAACAGCAGAAAATATTATCACTTATCACAGCTACAAAGAGCTTATTACTGCGCTTAAATCAGGGGAGCTAGATGTTTTCTCGGCAGATACCCTAACTGCTACCTACTATCTGCAACAAAATAATATGCTAGATGAGTACAACTTGGAGCCGGCACACATACTGTTTTCTGACACATGGAGAGCCGCTGTAAGTGAAGGAAATGTGGCGTTACTTGATGTGATCAATCAGGGTTTCTCCCTTGTTTCTCAAGAAGACAGAATTGCCAACTTTCAAAAGTGGAGCCCGTCTACTATCGAGGGGGCCAACAAGCAACTTAATAAGCCGTTGCACTCCCAAAATATTGAAAACGATGGTGCAGTGAGAGTGTTTATAGGGATTGCGTTGATACTGGGCTTCTTAATGTTTTCCCTAGCGTTCATACTGCCTAAATTCTTATCCAATGAACTGATTGCTAAATATGTTGCTTCGCGTGCTTTTACCTACTCGATAATTTCAGTCACATGCCTGATTTCATTTGTCATTCTATTTTTGGTTTGGCATACCATTGAAAAGAATAGAAAAGCGACACTGCGCAGTGTTGAACAGGATCTCGTGTTTGTATTGGAGCGCACAAACGATAGTTTGGAAACTTGGGTGCGAGATAGTGAAGCCTATCTAAATAGCTTGGGTAAGCATCCAAGTCTAGTTTCTCTAACGGAGAAGCTTTTAAAGATACCAACAGACAAAGCAAGCCTGCAGGACTCTAAGTTGTTGGAAGAAATTCGTTACTTTTTTGATGAAAATGTCGAGCAATTCGGTAGCGTTGGCTTTTTTATCATCAATAAAGATAGAGTGAGTATTGCGTCTAGAAGAAATACCAATTTAGGCACTGAGAATCTCATTGCAATTCAAGCTCCAGAGCTTCTTGATAAAGCATTTCAAGGAGAGGCTATATTTATACCGCCGATTCTTTCTGATGTGGAAATTCAATCTGCAAACGGAGTCAGCACCAATCTTGATGCATTCAATATGTTTTTTGCCGTGCCGATAAAAAATGCGGCTGGTGAAGTGATCGCTGTTTTGACACAACGGTTACTGCCAGGAGGCAGGTTATCGAAGATCATGCAACACGGAAGTATTGGCCGTTCTGGTGAAAGCTATCTGATCAATCACGATGGGGGCATGATCACCGAAAGTCGCTTTGTAGACTCGCTTGAAGACATTGGTTTATTAGAAGTAGGTAAAAAACAAGATACCTTACTTGCGCTAAAAGACCCCGGTGGAAATATGATTGAGGGCTTTCGACCAGACATTTCATTAGCAAAGCAGCCCCTTACCCTAATGGCACAAAGTGTTGTTGCTATGGGTCAATCCGATCATGAGAAAGGGGGTTCTCGGATAAATTCTAATGTTGAAGGTTATCGAGATTACCGCGGTGTTCCTGTGCTTGGTGTTTGGTTATGGAATCAAAATCTTGGCGTCGGTATTGCAACCGAAATTGATAAGTCTGAAGCTCTAGAGTCTTTTTACCAAATGCGGATTTACTTGTTTTCGACTGCATTCGTTGCGCTTTTACTCGCAGTTGCCTCTAGCATGTTGACCGTGACAATCGGCCAAAGAGCGACTAGCTTCATGCGCCGTTCAAATGAAGAGCTCGAAAGTCGAGTTGGTGAACGAACAACAGCATTGAGAGAGGCGGAGCGGCGCAGTAGAACAATTTTTGAGAACACTAAAGATGGTGTCATTGTTATTGATTCAGTTGGCACAGTGCAAGAGTTCAATCCTGCCGCAGAACATATCTTTGAATACCATAGAAAAGAAGTAGTAGGTCAAAACATCAAAATGTTAATGGGAGAGCCTTATTGCGCTAATCATGATGGTTATTTGAAGAAATACGCGGAAACTCGAGAAGAACATATCTTAGTGCGAAACGTTGAGTTGGAAGGCAGACGCTCGTCAGGAGAAATATTTCCTATGGATCTCGCCGTCAATGAGGCACTTTGGAGCGGTGAAACGATATTTGTTGGGATTATACGCGATATCACCGAGCGAAAAGCCGCAGAAACGGCGTTAAAAGATAGAGAAGGCAGGCTATGGGATTTATATGAAAATGCACCTATTGCCTATGCCTCAATTGACCACCATGGTGAATTTGTAAAGCACAATAAAGCCTTCGCGGAACTGCTATCTATAGAGAGAGCGAGCATTCAAGAGATTAACTGGCGAGATATCATTTCACCCAATTTTGAACAGCGCGAAACCATGCTTGAGGATGTGTGCAAGGATGAAAGTCTTTTCTGTCACGAAATCCCTATTCTCCGTCGTGATGGAGAGCAGATCCTAGCTGAGGTTTCCGCCATACCTAGCTACAACGGTGGTTCTGAATTACAGGAGATTCGTATAACCATGACGGATATTACTGCTAGAAAAGCGGCGGAAGAAGCGCTGAAAGAAGCGAAGCAAACGGCAGAGGATGCGACAAAAGCGAAGTCAGATTTTCTTGCAAATATGTCCCATGAAATCCGAACTCCAATGAATGCGATAATAGGGATGTCTGGGTTAGCGTTAAATACTGATTTAGATAATAAGCAGAGAAACTACATTGAAAAAGTGAATCGGTCTGCTGATAGTTTGCTTGGAATCATCAATGACATTTTGGATTTTTCTAAGATAGAAGCAGGAAAGCTCGATATTGAATACACAGAGTTTCATTTAGAGGATGTCATGGATAACCTAGCAAACCTCGTTGGTATTAGGGCGGAAGAAAAGGGCCTAGAGCTCTTATTTGATATTTCCGTTGACGCACCAACAATGTTGATTGGCGATCCACTTCGACTCGGGCAGATTTTAACTAATTTGGGTAATAATGCAGTGAAATTTACCGATCATGGTGAAATCGTCGTGATTGTTAACGTGAAACAGATTGATGATGAAGGGGTGACGCTGCATTTTTCTGTCAGTGATACAGGAATCGGCATGACCCCCGAGGAGCAGAAGAAGCTGTTCGAGTCGTTTAGTCAGGCGGATTCTTCAATTACAAGAAAATACGGAGGAACTGGCTTGGGCTTAACCATTTCCAAGAAGCTCACGCAAATGATGAATGGTGAGATTTGGGTAGAAAGCCAAGCTGGAAGTGGCAGTACATTTCATTTCACAGCCTATTTCAAGTATCAGAAAAATATGCCAATTGGTCGAGTGAAGCCTGAACTTCCAGAGCTAAAAGGATTACATGTGTTGGTCGTTGATGATAACGCGACCGCAAGAAAAATATTCACAGATATCCTTTCCTCCTTTGACTTTCACGTTACGGCCTATAGCAATGGTACTCAAGCCATTGAACACTTTGAACAAAATAGAAGAGAAGTTGACCTCGTAGTGATGGATTGGCAGATCCCAAATATTGATGGTGTAGAAACGACAATGCGCATTCACGAGAAGCTACCAGATTTACCTGTTATTTTAGTGACTGCCTATGGGCGAGATGAAGCTCTAGAGGCCTCCAAACGGGCACGTTTTGTTAGGGTGTTGAGTAAGCCGATTTCGGCTTCAACTATTCTTGATGCAACAATGGAAGCTTTTGGACACGATCCAGAAAAACGAGAGCATATGAGAGCTGCCGCTGATGATCTCGATTCTGCCAACAAAATTCGCGGAGCCAAGGTATTACTCGTAGAAGATAATGATATAAACCAAGAACTGGCAATGGAATTGCTGGCCTCTGCTGGCGTTATCGCCACCGTGGCGGAGAATGGAAAAATAGCGTTAGATATGTTGGATAACGCTGAATTTGATGGTGTCCTCATGGATTGTCAGATGCCCGTAATGGATGGGTATACCGCAACGAAGTTGCTTAGAGAACAAGAACGTTTTCGAGAACTTCCAGTGATAGCACTCACAGCGAATGTAATGGCAGGCGACATTGAAAAAGTGCTCAATGCCGGAATGAATGATCATATTGGAAAACCGATTAATGTGCGTGAACTCTATACCACTATGGCTAAATGGATTATGCCATCGAGTCCAGTTTCCCCTCAGGAGCGTATTCCAAATCACGAGCCAGATAAAGATGCAATTGAGCCACTACCAGATCTTGCTGGTATTAGTGTTGAAAAAGGTTTAGCAACAGCAAATGGTGATCCTAAACTGTATAGAAAACTATTGTTGAAGTACAAAGATTCATACGGCAATTTCGCAGAGGCATTTAACCATGCGCTTGGTTCAGAAGATAAGCAAGAGCCACAACGGTTAGCGCACTCATTAAAAGCTGTCGCTGGAAATATCGGAGCGACAGCGGTGCAAAGGGCTGCAGAGGATTTAGAAGTTGCTTGTAAACAAGCTGATGTGCCACCAACAGAGCTTTTAGATACTCTTCTTTCAGCGCTCAGTGAAACGCTAGCTGGGCTGTCGGAAATTACGCTTTCTACTGGTGTACATGAAGCACAATTTGATGCTGAGAAGTTCGCCTCTTTGGTAACCCAGCTTAGAGAGCTTCTAGAAGACGATGATACTGAAGCGATGGAAGTTATAGAGCAGCTGCTTGCTATGTTTTTAGAGCCGGATATGAAAGCAGTCATGAAACAGATGAGCAATGCGATAAGCGAGTATGATTTTGACCATGCGTTATCACTCATTAATGATTTAAATATCAGTGAGTAACAAGGCACCCGTCGCTCAGATATAAATTGATTGTGATTGTCACGACAATCAACTTGGATTTAGGAGTCAGTTATGGATAAACAGATAGTACTCGTTGTTGATGATACGCCAGATAACATAGATGTTATGAGTGGTATCCTTCGTCCTAGTTACAAAGTCAAAGCCGCGCTAACTGGCGCTAAGGCGCTGAAGATAGCAGCTGGCACACCGAAACCAGAAATCATATTGCTTGATGTTATGATGCCAGAAATGGATGGCTATGAGGTTTGTAAAAGGCTCAAGGCTGATCCAAAGACAGCGGATATTCCAGTTATATTTGTCACAGCGATGAGTGCTGAAGAAGACGAAACCCGTGGTTTAGACCTAGGCGCAGTAGATTACATAACTAAACCTGTTCGTCCTTCCATTGTTCAAGCTCGCGTTAAAACCCACTTAGCACTTTATAATCAGAATCGTTATCTGGAAAAAACAGTTCAAGAGCGCACAGAAGATTTAATAAGTACTCAGTTGGAAATTATTCGTCGACTCGGAAGAGCGGCTGAGTTTAAAGACAATGAGACAGGTTTACATGTCATTCGTATGAGCCATTACTCTCGCCTGATGGCTGAGTCATTAGACATGTCAGAAAAGTGGAGCAACTTAGTATTTAATGCAGCACCAATGCATGACATAGGTAAGATTGGGATACCCGATGCAGTGTTGCTCAAGCCGGGTAAGCTCGATGAACAGGAGTGGGAACTGATGCGCAAACACCCTGAATTTGGAGCCAATATTATAGGGGAGCATGAATCAGAGCTTCTTATGATGGCCCGAGAAATCGCACTCGCTCACCATGAAAAGTGGGACGGTACAGGGTATCCCTATGGCTTAAAAGGGGAAGACATCCCGCTATCAGCACGAATAATCGCGATAGCGGATGTATTTGATGCACTAACGACGGCTCGACCATATAAAAAAGCTTGGTCGGTAAAAGACGCAGTAGCACTGATAGATCAAGAATCGGGTAAACATTTTGATCCTGAATTGGTTTCCGTGTTTCATGAAGTAATGCCAGAGATACTTGATATCAAAGAGCAGTATGCTGAAGAGGAGGGAAGCATTGAGGAGCTTTCGCGATAAACATATCTTGCCTTGTCGCAATGGAAAGCGCAGAAGTTCAGCGTCTTAGTGAAGGCTGCCATGAGATAAAAAAGAAGTCCCTTAAAATAAGAGACTTCACTTTTCGAATAGCTTTCGGGCTAACCAACAGAGCTTTGATTAGACTCGATATCGACGACATTGTCCGGAATCGCGTTAATGCCTTTTTCCTTAAGCCAAGCTTCTAAGTTGTCTGCACCACCAACATACTGACCATCTAGCCATATTTGCGGAACAGTGACTGGAGTTTTTAAACCGATGATCGCTTTAACTTCTGGGATCATTCTATATAGAGATGCGTTGTCTTTTACAACATCATGATATTGGTAATTGATACCAGCATCATCTAAGAGTTTCTTCGCTTTAACACAGAAAGGACAAGTGGCTTTGCCGTAAACAATGTTTCCTTTTAGCTCATCTCTCTTTGTCCATTCTTGGATGACGGATTGAACTAATACTCCTCGGTTCAAGGCTTCTCCTTGGCTAATTACTTTGCCCTCAACCATAATAATTGGAGCATGCCAAGCGCCGACTTTTAGAGGCTCCCACCAATGGGAAAGCCAATCTTTTACTTCTAAATCAACGGGTACGTCAGATAATTCGTTTGCAAATGTGTCATTCAGAATATCTTTGGTTAGTGTGCACTCTCCACAAGGGATATTCACTTTAAAAGGTCCCCAGCTACCAGCCCAGCGATATAGTGTAATTTTGATTGGATCTGCCATCAGTCTCACTCCTCAATATGTGTTCTATGTTAGTAGAACTGGACACAGTTGAGTTTCTTTCACTCGAGCTCATTTTTTATTTAAATAAACACAAAAAACCTCCAACAAGTTGGAGGCAAAAGAATGTGAAATACAACAAATATTATTATACCGAAGCTACAACATATCGATGTAATAGACGCTAACAGCACCTTGTGTTGCTTTGGTATAAAACAACAAGATGTAAGCACAAATACGTGTGGAGCATTTGTACTTTAGCTAGAGCAATTGCTATGCCAAAGTTAACTTACTGATTCCTAATGTCGCTGTTAGTTTCTGAACATTGGTCAATGCCCTTATTTGGTGGTTCTTCACCTTTTTAGTGCAGGATAACGTTTAGAAAGATTCGTTCGATTCATAAGACGATATTCGGCTACAATAACATCAATTTGGTCAATTATTAGGATAACAAACATGTATTCAGTGAGAGTCGGTGATGAAGTCATCTCTCCAAGCAAGGTAGTATGTATTGGTCGGAATTACCTCGAGCATATTCAAGAGCTCAACAATGCTATCCCGGATGACATGGTGGTATTCAATAAGCCCTCAACGAGCATTGCCCAGCAACTTTACGCTGCTCATGACGAACCTTTACATTATGAAGCTGAAATCTGTTTTGTTGTTAATGATGGGAGCTATACTGCTGTTGGTGTTGGACTTGATCTAACCAAGAGAAAACTGCAATCTGCGCTCAAAGGAAAAGGCCTACCTTGGGAAAGAGCAAAGGGGTTTGACAATTCAGCAATCTTTAGTCGATTTGTCCCAATTGAAAGTGTCGATGTCGATGATCTGCAAATTGAGCTGTTTATTAATTGTGTCAGAGTTCAACTTGGCCATGTTAAGCAAATGATGTATTCACCTAGCGCCATTCTTGATGAACTGAAGTCGTACACTACGTTAATTGACGGGGATATTGTTATGACTGGCACGCCTAAAGGCGTTGGTGAAGTTCACAAAGATGACGTGTTTTTATGCCGTTTAAAAAGTGGGGAAGAAACGGTTCTCGAAATTGAATGGCATGCGCAATAGGCACTGCACAAAGGCTTAAATAGGTTTCTTTAGCTTAATAGCTTCACTTTTATTTAATAATTAGATGTTTGTAGATCAGATCGCATAGCAACTTAAGATCGTGCTCTGCTTGGCCTATCAGTGGATGACCAATGTTGATTCTGAGGCAGTTTTTATATAAATCGAGGGTGGAGAATAGCTGCCCTTCTCGTATATCGAGCTGGTGGTCTTTTGCTTCTTCAGCCAATTTGATGCCGTCTAGTTCTGGTATTTGAAGCCACAAAACTAATCCTCCCTCAGGCGTACTGATTTGGGCACTTTCAGGTAAATTCTTGGCTAGGTAGGCTAAATAATCACGCCGATTATCTAACAGTTCAAGGCGTTTTCGTTTCAAATGTTTTACGTATTGACCTGACTCGATAAAGTCTGACAGAGCAAGCTGAACAGGGGCGGAGACGCCAAAGCATCCTGATGCAAAGGTTTTAGAGTAATCTTCTATATACCGTCCAGGTAGGCACCAGCCAAGGCGATATGTCGGTGACAAGCTTTTTGAAACTGACCCACACCATAATATATAACCGTTGGAATCGTATGATTTTGCGGGCAATGGGCATTGTCCAGAATAATCGAGCTCCAAATATACGTCATCTTCGATCACAGGGACTTTATAGTGGTTTGCAAGCTTAGCCAAACGCTGCTTTTGTTGAGCCGACATAGTAATGCCTTGTGGGTTCATATGTGATGTGCAAAATATTCCAGCTCGTACATTTCCATCCCTAAAATGTTGTTCTAATTGGTCTAAATCAATACCGTCATTGAGCGACGGAATCTCAATGATTTTTCGAGACATTCGCGCTAATAGTTCAAGGATTCCACTGAAACAAGGTGAGCTTATCGCAATGGCATCACCCGCTTCACTACAGACTTCCAGAGCAGTTTTAATCGAGGAAATACAACCTGAAGTTATCACTAAGTCGTTCGGATGAAAGTGGTGGCCAAGTTGAGCAAAGTTGCATGAAAGCACTTGGCGAAGAGATAACTCTCCCATGTAGTCAGGGTATACATTTTGGTGTGTATTCATGCGACGCATTGCGCGGTGAAAACTACGTTGCAACTCGATAGCTGCTTTGTCATCAATATCTGAGCTGGACACTCCCAATGGTCCATTTAATTTCGATTGAACACTTACGCGGGTGCTGGGTTCGGAAATGTGGCTTTCGAAATGAGCCCACTTAGGTGGTGTATGTGCATTGCGCTTTGAAGAGACAAAATAACCAGACTGTGGGCGAGCATGAATCCAGCCCTGTGACTCCAATTCTTGATAGCAACTGACCGCTGTTGAGACACTCACGCAATGTTGCTTCGAAAGCTTCCGTAGTGATGGCATGCGAGCGTTTTCTGTTAATTTTCCAGATTGTATTTGCCCAATAAACTGTTGCGCTAACTCTTTGTATATGCTCATACAAGTAAACTGTACTGGTTATTTTATAGAAAATTGTATCTGTACCTGTTTTATTTAGCAATACATACTCAAGTAAAAGGAGTCATTGAGTATGAGTAGAAAAGATTTACTGTTAGTAATGTTTGTCATGATCATCTGGGGTGTGAATTTCTCCATGATTAAGCTTGGTCTGACGGAAGTGAACCCGTTAATTCTTACCGCAATTAGATTCGCGTTAGCGGTAATTCCTGTGGTGTTTTTTATACCCAAACCAGATGTGAACTGGTCATACATAATCAGCTATGGTTTGGTATTTGGCTTTGGAGTATGGGGTTTAGCTTCTTGGTCGATAGAGGTTGGGCTATCATCTGGTATGTCTTCTGTATTGCTCCAAGTTAATGTGCTTATTGCTCTGTTTGTCGGTGTTTTCTACCTAAAGGAAGAACTCTCAAAGCTTAAAAGGGTAGGTGCTACTATTGCTTCACTGGCATTGGTGATGACAATAATCTACGCCCAAGGAAACATTACAGCTATTGGTTTATTTCTGATTCTACTCTCAGCCTGTGCGTGGGCCGCGAGCAGCTTAATCGTCAAGCGTTCTAAGACGAAGCAAGTGTTTGTATTTAATGTATGGGGAATTATGTTCGCACCAATACCATTGATTATGCTGGCGGTATCTTTAAATGGAGTTGGTGTCATTTCCGAAACTATACAGAATTGGCATTGGCAATCCACTGCTTCAGTGTGTTTTCAGGCTTATCCGACAACGTTATTCGGTTACTGGATTTGGAATAAACTACTAATCAAGTATCCATTTAGTACTGTCGCACCGTCTGTATTGTTGGTTCCCGTATTTGCATTGATCAGCGGGTACATAGTGTTTGATGAAACCTTGTCATCATTGCAAATGGTTACTAGCACCTTATTCTTTGTGGGTATTGGGCTAATTCTTAGTAAAGGTAAGAGTAATATGAAGGTGTCTGAGAGCTAGAAAACACAATCGTAATTTTTTATATTCTACTAGTTTTCAATCCAGCTCGTTCAAATACTGATATATTAATGGTTTAGAAAACTTACTAAATTAATCAAACTGTTAATGTTTTTGGAATGTTACATATTCCATTTTATTTAGTTCATTATTGTATTGCGTAATGAAAGCTACTAATTTATATGATAGTGTTGCTCACTTTATTTTATAGAGGCTGTTTTAAATAATGACGTTTGATGACAAGTACAATGCGAATAAAATTAGAATTGGACATTTGAGAAGCTTTTTATATAGTTACCAATTATCTAGTTTTTCTAAGGCTGCGATTAAACTTCAAATAACACAGTCGGCAATTACAAAAAATATTAAAGCATTAGAAAGTCAACTTGATACAAAGCTTTTCAATAGGGATACGCGTAACTTTAAACCAACTAAAGCGGGTGAGATATTATACCCAACAATTGAAAGTTTGTGTGTCCAAGCAACAAAGCTAGAACAAAGCTTAGAAACAATACATAGTGGGAATTGTGGTGAGGTAACCATTGGTTTTGATCGAGTGTTCTCGCCTTACGCGAGCCAATTTATTACAAAGCTTTTTTCACAGCGTTTCCCAAAGTCAAAGTTATTTATTGTAGATGAGCATGTTAAAGAACTTCACAATAAGCTCCTTAAAGGTAAGTTGGATTTTTACATATATAATCACACGGCATACAATTATATAGATAGCACTGAGCACTTAATTGTTAAACCGCTGCTGTCTATGGATGCTGTAGCAGTTGTTTCACCTAATGCCGAGTTTTTAAAAGACTCTAATGATATCACAACTTATAAATGGGTATTTCCGACAATCAACAAGTATTTTTCTGAGCATAACTTTTGGAATAGTTATCAGGAAATAAAAGACAAAGGTAATATGATGTATGAGATTGATAATAATCATACACGAATTAACCTAGCTCTAGATGGAGTTGCAGCGACAGTTCTCCCACTATTTACCGTGAAAGAACAACTAGAACAAGGTACGTTAATAAAAATACCAATGTCACTGGATCCTGTTCAACTATCAGTCTTCTATCTCAGTACAAATCCACTGGAAAGCAAGTCTAAGGCTATAATGGACTATTTTGTGCAATGTTTTGAAAACGAAGCCAGCTTTTTTTAGTTAAAATGCTATGTAAAAATACTAGCGACGTTTCCATTCTCAATACTAATTTTTATATCTGTGATAGTGAAACACAAGGTATCTATGTGACTTTATGTATCCTCAATTTTTTCACGAAAGTCATGCTCGGATGGATACTCCCCCTTGGTTTGGTCGAAAAATGGATCGCCTATTAATTCGTAAGAGTTGAATTCGTAGATTTGTCCTTTTTGACAACGACATATTATCGTTTCACTTTGTTTACTAAAGCAGATAGATATCACCTCATAAAACTCAGAGCAAAATATTTTACCCATAGCTCTAGTACGTTCGTGTATGACTACTTCGCCAATGCCAAATTTGCTCTCAAATATCATTGTGTTCCTGTAAATAGCCTAAGTTAAATTTCTTTGTATAATGATTTAATACGAATTATAAAACTCTGACTTTAGATTATGGATTAAGTGGTTTTTATATGAGTCAGAGATTTAAAGAACAGTTGTTATTTTTAAAATACTTAATATAGTTATGTGGTTCAATATTAAATAGTGGAATATATGTTATTCCATTATTTAATATGTTTGCTGAGCAGAGTTTTGTAATTGGATAATCTGATAGATGTTGTAAAGAGGAACATGCTTGTCCATTCAATCTGTCTAGCTAGGCTGCTCATTGGCGCTGGAATAGTTTAAAATACTGCCAATATTACTTATGGAAACAAACTCAGAGACAGAAATGAAGAATTGGTTGTTTTTGTTGGCAGCAATTGCGTTTGAAGTGGTTGCGACGTCTAGTCTTAAATCCAGCGAAGGTTTTACAAAAGTTGTCCCTTCGATAGTTGTTGTTATCGGCTACTGTGCGGCTTTCTATTTGTTGTCATTGACACTTAAATCTATTCCCGTAGGAGTTGCGTATGCGCTTTGGTCTGGGCTTGGAATTGTCTCTATATCTTTGGTTGCATGGTTATTTTACGGACAGAAGATCGATGTTTGGGGTATGGTTGGTATGGGGCTAATAATGAGTGGAGTCATCGTGTTAAACCTACTTTCTAAAACCAACGCACACTAGGTTTAAGTCGGCGAATTTCTACCGCTCTACTATGCTTGAAGGGTTGAAAACCTTCTTTTTAAGTAGAGGCTCTTAGTGTGTAATGTTTCTCAACATCATCATAGTTTAGCTAGATTCGCTTTCCTGAGCTTTTTTATTGCGATGGTGATTGGTTGTTCAGAATCAAACAGAGTTACCAGTAATGTGGTTTGGTCAGAGCTGCAACGAAATAGCTTTGATACCATTGACTTCGCTAGCTTAGGTGGAGGTCAGTGGACACGTATTTGCTTTCTTGGCCCTTATAATACAGATTCAGAAAAAACGCTGGGTTTTGATTGGCAGGTTTCAGACTATACCAGTGCTCTCAACTCAGATACTCACAATGTGATTGTTTTTTCAACCAACACTCAAGTTATCCATTACTTAGCCTATGAGCGTAATAGAGGCGATTTTTCATCCATGTCAGGAGATTGCTTTGAGCGTGATGACGCCTTGTTTGCTAGAAGTCCTGAGAATGAAGATTGGATGAGCTACATTCCTACCGAAAAGAGAACTCTAGCGACTAAATAGTCTTGGTGTAGAGGTTCAACCTTCTTGAGCTATTTTTCTTCGCATAATACGTTGAGGTCCTGCGGCTCCTCCATGATAGGTTTCTTTTGTATCTTCAAATCCGCCTTTTTGATAGCAGGAAATTGCTTTGGGGTTCTTGCAATTCACAGTCAAATATATTGAGTGATATCCTGAGTAATTAGCTTGCAGGTATGAACCTAACGCTTTAACAGCTTGAGTTCCGATGCCCTTGCCTTGCTGCCTCATATCGAGAGCAAACGCCCGCAGACCGATACTGTTTTCATGGCAAAATGAATGATTTGAAGAGTAATTTAAATCTAGCTTAAAGAACCCAACGACGGCTTCGTCATACTTAATGACATGCAAATCTGTTGTCTCACTTGTATCCAACAGAAACTCTTCGGGCGTGCCAGAGAATGTAATTTGCTCCGCGGCCAACTTAATATTTCTGACTGACTCTACGTATGAGTTTGTTAACTGTTCAATTTTAATCATGAGGTATCCAACTCGGCGGTTCTATACAGTTTGCATAAGAGACTTCAGTGATGAGTCTACTATCTCTAAATTGTCGCCATTAAGCCAGAATGTTCTCTTGTATTTCATGGTTTGAACCATCCACTTAGTTTCGGCCATTTGTGTTTAGGTCCATTTAGACTTAAAGCAGAGTGCGATAGCTAGTACTGTAGAATTCCAAGTTTAAAATCGGTAGATTGGTGCCTATTTTCCAAGTTTCATTATGGTATCGCTTTATGGTTAACGTTACATTTTTTAGTGCTAAATCTTATGACGAGTCTTCTTTTCAATCCGTCAACCACAGCAAGAATATTCGTTTGTATTTCAATGATTTTAGGTTGACACCGAAAACTGCAAAGATGGCACATGGTAGCGAGGTCGTTTGTGCATTTGTGAACGACGACTTGTCTGCGAATACTCTGAAGCTGCTTGCTGAAAGTGGTACTCGACTAATAGCATTGCGTTGTGCTGGTTTTGACAATGTTGATCTCGAAGAAGCCAAGAGGCTGGGGCTGCAAGTTGTTCGAGTTCCTGCTTACTCGCCTGAAGCAATTGCTGAACATGCAGTTGGGCTGATGATGTGTTTGAACCGTAAGTTTCACAAAGCATACCAACGTACTAGAGATGCCAACTTCGAATTGGAAGGACTGGTAGGCTTTAACTTTCACGGCAAGACCGTTGGGGTGGTTGGTAGCGGCAGGATCGGGATAGCAGCAATGAGGATTCTCAAAGGGCTAGGCATGACTATCTTATGCTACGACCCGTATAAAAACCCGCAGGCTATTGAGTTGGGAGTCACTTATTGTTCTTTAGACAAGCTCTTTAGAGAGAGCGACGTTATTACTCTGCATTGCCCTCTAACTAGTGAAAATCAACACTTGTTAGGAGATGAAGCCTTTAAAAAGATGAAAGATGGGGTGATGATCGTGAACACAAGTCGAGGTGGGTTACTTGATTCAGTAGCAGCGATTGAAGCACTAAAACAAGGAAAAATTGGCTCACTTGGTTTAGATGTTTATGATCATGAAAAGAACTTGTTCTTCCAAGATAAGTCGAATGTTGTCATTACTGATGATGTATTTCGCCGCCTTTCCGCTTGCCACAACGTGATATTTACAGGACATCAGGCTTTCTTAACCAAAGAAGCGCTGCAGCATATCGCAGAGACCACTTTGCTTAGTATCGAAAAGTTTATAGGCGATGACAAATCTGGCAACGAACTCGTAGAGTTTAGCAATTAGCCAATAAGTAGTAGAGGCTCTATATTTAAAACAGCTGACGGGATGTAAGGTATGTGTAAGTTGTTTTTAAAATCTAGCTTGGCGTTGTGGGTGACTATTTCTATCTTTTTCTCTATTCATACACAAGCTGAGCCTCTCAAGATTGTAACGTTAGAGTATCCTCCGTACATTTTTGATAACAAAGGAAAAGTTGATGGAATGGCGACGAAAGTCGTTCAGGAGGTATTTCGTCGGCTTGATCAGCCTATCGAGATTGAGATTCTTCCTTGGGCGAGGTCGATACATTACTTGAGAGCAGGTAGAGCTGACGCTATTTACACAATCTTTAAAACCCAAGAGCGAATGCAATTTGCTGATTACAGTGAGCAAATACTGTTTCAACAAAGTATTGCCTTATTTACAACGAAAGATCGATCTATCAGCTTTGATGGAAATATTGAAGGGTTGGCTGATTATTCTTTTTGTGTCGTAATCGGTGTGAGCTACGGCGAAATATTTGATAAAGCGGTAAAGTCAGGCAAGCTGGACAAGATATTTGAGACTCGCTCAGCGAATCAGTGTTTGCAACTTCTTTTAAGAGGTAGGGTCGATATATGGGTAAATAACTACTTTGGTGCTTTGGCCATTGCCAACTCCGAGTCTCAGTTATCCAAGCTGAAAACTATTGCACCTTCAATACAATCAACGGCTAGCTATATCGCGTTTTCAAAGCTTAACGACCACCAAGATATGCGCGACAAATTTGATCAAGCACTTACAACTATGAAGCAAGATGGGACTTACAAGAAGATCATTGAAGCCTTTGTTGGCCCACAAGAAAATATGATGGTGCCATAAGGCGCTACTAATCTAAGCTTTCCTGATGTGCTTCTATCAGCGCGTCCATCTTCTCTTCCATTCGCTTCATCGCATCTAAATAGCTTTCTTGTTTGCTCATTTCCCCTACCACTTCATAGTAACATTTGACTTTAGGTTCAGTACCCGAAGGGCGAATGATGATACGCGATTGATCCTCTAAGTAATAAATGATCACATCGCTTGCAGGATAAGGTAGTGGTTGCGTTGGCCCTGATAGATTGAACCGAAGTGAAGCTTTAAAGTCTTCAATTTGAACGACTTTTAAACCAGCGATCTTTTCTGGTGGATTAGCTCTCAGCTTGTCGCCAATCGCGGGTAGTTCAGGATCAAACTGGATACTTTTTTGCGCGTTCAAGTAAATGCCATATTTTCGATATATAAACTCTAAGTAATCCCAAATGGTTTTGTTTTGGGTATAGGTTTCGGCGGCAAGTTGCGCAAATATGGCAAAGGTAAAGAGACCATCTTTATCCCATACTTGCTTACCAATGGTGTATCCAATGGCCTCTTCGTAGGCAAATAGAAACTGGTGTTGCTCTGTTTCAAGTTGCATGGCCATATTGCTTAGCCATTTGAAACCCGTTAGGGTTTTGTAGTGCTCCGCACCCATATCAATAGCAATCTTTTCGAGAAGCCTAGAGGAGACTATGGTGTTACCAACAAGTTGCTTGCTTGGATCGGTTTTGGTGAGAAGGTAGTGACCCAATAGTACGCCAAGCTGGTCTCCAGTGAGCATTTTATATCGGCCATTTAATTGTTGCACCGCAACGGCAAATCTATCGGCATCAGGGTCATTTGCACACGCTACTTGGGCTTTGAGTGATTCTGCCATCTCAATCACTTTATCCATTGCCCCTTTTTCTTCTGGGTTAGGGAAGGCGACGGTCGGAAATGAGGGTTCAGGATCCCGCTGCTCTGGAACACTGAGTACGTTTGTGAAGCCGATATCATGTAGCAGCGCTTCGGCAATACTTGCGCCAACGCCATGTAAAGCCGTATACGCAATTGTCATGCAGGCTGGGTTGGTATGGTTTGCAAGTAGGGAGCTGTTGACCATTGCGTGTCTATAGGCACTGACATATTCATCCGATAGCCATTCAAGTAAGCCTTTCTTTTTGGCGTTGTCTAAGCTCATCAAAGGGATAGGTTTGACTGCAGCACGTTCAATTTCAGCGGCAATCCCTTGATCGTGTGGAGGAATGATCTGTGCGCCATTCTCCCAATAAACTTTAAAGCCATTGTATCTGGGAGGGTTGTGACTTGCGGTGACAACAACGGCTCCAGCGGCATCTAGGTGTTTGACACCAAAAGCGACAACAGGGGTTGGCACTTCGTGACGGGATAAGTAAACCTTTATACCGAGAGCGGCTAAAACTGCTGCTGTGTCGTGGGCAAATTGTTTTGAGTCAAACCTTCCATCGTATCCGACAACAATGCCTCGAGAACAAGCGTTCTCAACATGACGAATCAAATAGTGTCCAAGGCCAGTTGCTGTTTCTTGTATGACTAATCTGTTCATACGATTAGGGCCGCAACCCATCAAGCCACGCAGCCCTGCAGTTCCAAATTCTAGGCGTTTTTTGAAGCGTTTTTCTATTTCATCTACCAGGTTTTCCTCAATGAGAAATTGCAACTCTTCTCTTGTCCTCGGATCTGGATCTCTTTCTAGCCAACGGGTCACATCTATTGTCATGTTTGGCCCCTTAATTAATGTCATGAATCACTATTATTTTACTACTGAATATAGTGACTAATATGTCATTAAAACAATATATCTGGTTCAGTGATATACACCTCATTATTCCTAGCACTTTTTTATGATTTGTTGAAGTAAGCATCAGAAACGAATGTAAAAATTTTTTGCGCTAGGACTTTCTTGAACTATTGAATTTCGTTAACTAACGTTTATTAACATAAATATAACAAAACCCTTCAAGTAACCGTTTGGTCAATCATCAACAATGGCTGAGCTCGACGGGTGCTTGATGCCCTCTGACTATATTGGTCGCAGGTATTAGGGATTTTGCGCGGAAAGACTTGTGCCAGGCAGGCAATTTTTGAATCAGGGTAGAGGAGAGCGTCTTTTGAAAAGGTCAACAACCATACGTGGGCTGTGCGCCAGTATACTTTATTTGGGTATGACTCATCCTGCTATCTCCGCTGAACAAAAATTTAATATGACCAAAGGTGTCACAGATATCAGTGGCCAAGTCTATGAACTGCATATGCTGATATTTTGGATTTGTGTGGCGATTGCAGTTGTTGTTTTTGGGGTGATGTTTTACTCGATAATAAATCACCGGAAATCCAAAGGGGCGGTTGCTGCACATTTCCATGAAAGCACAAAGGTCGAGGTGATATGGACGGTTATTCCGATCATTATCTTGGTTGCGATGGCGATACCTGCGACCAAGACATTGGTTGCGATGGAAGATACCACTAAGTCTGACTTAACCGTTATTGTCACGGGTTCCCAATGGAAGTGGCATTACAGCTACTTTGGCGAAGATGTTGAATTCTTTAGTTTGTTATCTACATCGGCAAAGCAGATCGATAATGAAGAACCAAAAGGCGCTAATTACCTTCTTGAAGTAGACAATCCTCTAGTCCTGCCTATTAACCGTAAAGTTCGTTTTTTACTTACCTCCGATGATGTTATCCACTCTTGGTGGGTGCCAGATTTTGCCGTTAAAAAAGACACGATCCCCGGATTTATTAATGAGGCATGGACCAAGATAGATAAACCGGGCATGTACAGAGGCCAATGTGCTGAATTGTGTGGTCGTGCTCATGGCTTTATGCCAATTGTCGTTCATGCAATGGAAGAGGACGAATACGACCAATGGCTGGCAAACAAAAAAGTCGAGATGGAGGAAGCTCGCAAAGCGGCTCAAGCGGCATTGGGAAATGTATTGCCTAAAGAAGAACTAATGAGCATTGGTGAACAAGTTTATATCGACCGCTGTGCAGTGTGCCATCAGTTGAACGGCTTAGGTGTCCCCGGGGCATTCCCAGCAATTAAAGGAAGCAACATTGCGACAGGAGCTGTCACTGATCATCTTAATATTATTATCAATGGTAAGAGTGGAACAGCGATGCAAGCATTTGCTAACCAACTCACCGAAGAAGAAATCGCTGCGGTAACAACGTATCAACGAAACGCGTGGGGCAATGACACTGGTGACATTGTGCAAGCTTCGGATGTTAACGCGGTAATCGAGCAAGAGTCGAAGGAGTGACCATGACAGTGTCTAAAGAACATGAGATTAAATCTGCTCCAGCTGCTGACGCTGAATTAGGTCGTGTACAGAGTACCACCGCAGTTGAAGATGACCATTCTGATCACGAACATCATGCACCATCTGGAATTGCTCGCTGGGTGCTTTCAACCAACCACAAGGATATAGGAACGCTCTATTTGTGGTTTAGCTTCATCATGTTCTTAGTTGGTGGAGCGATGGCGATGATCATTCGTGCTGAATTGTTCCAGCCGGGGATGCAGCTGGTAGACCCTGACTTCTTCAACCAAATGACGACAGTTCACGGCCTGGTCATGGTATTCGGTGCTGTAATGCCTGCTTTTACTGGGCTTGCAAACTGGATGATACCGATGATGATTGGTGCTCCAGATATGGCACTCCCAAGACTAAATAACTTGAGTTTCTGGATATTGCCATTTGCGTTTTTGATTCTGTTAGCATCTCTGTTCACTGAGGGCGGTGGTCCAGATTTTGGATGGACATTCTACGCTCCGCTTTCAACTACTTATGGCCCAGATAGCACGGCATTGTTTGTCTTTTCTGTGCATATCATGGGTATCAGCTCGATTATGGGTGCGATTAACGTGATCGTAACCATCTTTAACATGCGCGCACCAGGGATGACTTGGTTCAAGCTACCATTGTTTGTCTGGACTTGGTTAATCACAGCTTTCCTTCTTATTGCGGTAATGCCAGTGTTAGCTGGTGCTGTCACCATGGTGTTAACGGACAAATATTTCGGTACTAGCTTCTTCGATGCTGCTGGTGGTGGAGATCCTGTAATGTTCCAGCATATTTTCTGGTTCTTTGGTCACCCGGAAGTGTACATCATGATATTGCCTTCATTCGGTATCATTTCCGCGATAATACCGACGTTTAGTGGCAAGAAGTTGTTTGGTTATCATTCGATGGTGTATGCGACAACAAGTATTGCGTTGCTGTCGTTTATTGTTTGGGCGCACCACATGTTTACAACAGGTATGCCAGTGTTTGCCGAACTGTTCTTTATGTACTGTACAATGCTTATTGCAGTACCAACTGGGGTGAAAGTATTTAACTGGGTCGCGACAATGTGGCGGGGGGCTCTGACCTTTGAGACGCCCATGTTGTTCGCCATAGCCTTTATTGTTCTATTTACTATCGGTGGGCTGTCTGGCTTGATGTTGGCGATAGTACCTGCTGATTTCCAATACCACGATACGTATTTTGTGGTTGCACACTTCCATTATGTATTGGTATCTGGTGCTGTGTTCTCGATTATGGCGGCTGCCTACTATTGGCTGCCTAAATGGACTGGCCATATGTATGATCAACGTCTGAGCTTATGGCATTTCTGGTGCTCGATCATCTCAGTTAATATTCTATTTTTCCCGATGCATTTCTTAGGTTTGGCGGGTATGCCAAGGCGTATTCCTGACTATGCGATTCAATTTGCTGACGTGAATCAAATCGTTTCAATTGGTGGTTTTGCCTTTGGCCTATCGCAGCTAATCTTCCTATGGCTAGTAATCAAATGTATCCGCGGAGGCGAAAAAGCGCCTGCGAAACCATGGGAACGAGCTGAGGGCTTAGAGTGGACCGTTCCAAGCCCGGCACCACACCACACTTTTGAAACGCCACCAAAAGTAGATTAAAGGTGTCGTTATGGAACAGGTGGAAAAGAAAAATAAAACGTTAATCATCAAGCTGCTGGTAGCGGTGGTGGGAATGTTTGGTTTTGGTTTTGCGCTTGTTCCTCTTTATGACGTGATGTGTGATGCGTTAGGGATCAACGGTAAAACCAATACAGTTTCAGCGATTCAACCAAAAGGGATGGTACCGGATACTTCTCGAATCGTGCGAGTCGAGTTTATGTCGCATATCAACCCGGATATGCCTTGGACGTTCGAACCTGAGCGAAAAGTGATGGAAGTGCACCCGGGTCAAGTTATTCAAACTGCCTATATTGCGAAAAACTTATCAGGTGCTTTTACAACGGGACAAGCAGTTCCTTCTGTCTCACCGGGCCTTGGCGCGAGCTATTTCAATAAAATTGAGTGCTTTTGCTTCAATCAGCAACCTCTAAATGCTCAGTCAGAAGCGAGCATGCCTCTGATTTTTTACATCGAACCCAATATTCCCGAATCTATTCACACCCTGACCCTGTCCTATACGCTATTCAATATCAGTGACAAGGTAAAAACAGATACAGCTTCGCTGGAGAGTAACTCTTCAGAAAATATGGAAATTAGCTCATTACAAGGAGCGAACTTATGAGTTCAAAGTTTGAACGCTATTACGTACCGGCACAAAGTAGTTGGCCAATCGTAGGTGCCATAGCACTGTTTTTGGTGGCGGTAGGTGCAGGTTTGACTGTGCAGCACATGGAAACAGGTGGAGCAGGTAGCGTATTTGGTAAAGTCGTGTTGGGCCTTGGTTTTGTGGTACTGCTTTATATGCTCGCCGGCTGGTTTACTAACGTTGTCAATGAGTCGTTGTCTGGTTACTACTCCGCTCAAATTAATCGTTCTTTCCGACAAGGTATGAGCTGGTTCATTTTCTCAGAAGTGATGTTCTTTGGCGCTTTTTTTGGTGCACTGTTTTATGCACGTATGGTTTCGGTTCCTTGGTTGGGAGGAGCGTCCAACAATGCAATGACTGGTGAGCTACTTTGGCCGACTTTTGAAGCGGTGTGGCCATTGTTGGAAACGCCAGCGGGAGAATTAACCAAAGCGATGCCATGGCAAGGTTTGCCATTGATGAACACTATTATTCTGCTGGCTTCATCAATTACGTTGCACTTAGCACACGTCAGTTTGGAGAAAAACAAACGCTTTGCCTTAATTGTTTGGTTGGAAATTACCATCATATTGGCGGGTTTCTTCCTGTATTACCAAGCGTCGGAATATATTCATGCTTATGAAGAACTTGGCCTGACCCTTCAGTCAGGAGTGTATGGTAACACCTTTTTCTTGTTGACGGGTTTCCATGGCTTGCACGTGTGTTTGGGTACCATCTTTTTAATCGTGTTGCTCGCTCGAATAGCCAAAGATCATTTTACGCCGAAAGACCATTTCGCTTTTCAAGCGGGTAGCTGGTATTGGCACTTTGTAGACGTGGTTTGGTTGACGCTATTTATCTTTGTTTATGTGCTGTAGTGAAAAAGTAGAAGGCCGTTAATACGGCCTTGGGTTAGGCTCTAGCCAGCCACTGGTTAGAGCAATGATGAGAAGTAGAACAACAATTGCTGAGAATAAAACACGTTTTCCTAAGTAGTGGCTCATTGGTTGAGTATTTTCATCGGCTTCAGAGGGTTCTCTAACCATTTGAACAAGCGCCCTAGCAAGGTTGAAGAAAATGAAAAGTAGCATGAAAACGAGCGCAATTTTAAATACAAGAACCATAGCAAAGCCTCTGTTAATGTTATTGAAATCAAAGAATTTTTGGGTTTGTGTATTAATAACTTTGGTCGTGTTTTCTTTATTGGTCAAATTAGGTTTGTGGCAACTGTCGAGAGGATATGAAAAACAACAGTTGGAGTCACATCTTGCACAAAATATTGCAAAGGATCCTGTTGAGTTTGACAGCTTTCTAGAAGCTCATGGTGAAGAAGAGCACAATGCTGCGGCTTATACCGGACAAAAAGTCTTTGCAGAGTTCTCTCCAGTATCAGGATCTTATGTGCTGCTAGATAACCAAACACTTAATGGGAAAGTAGGCTATCTCGCATACCAGTTAGTGAAAAGTGAAAGAGGTCATTATTTTTTGTTAGAGAGGGGATTTGTTGCTGGCAAAAAGATCCGCAGCGAATTGCCAGCGGTAAATTGGCTTGAGGAGCCCGCAAATCTCAACGGTCAGTTGTACCAGCGAATGATGAATCCATTGAGTAATGAGTTGGGTCTTGAGTTAACCGAGCCAAAACGCATTCAAAACCTAAATCTTGAGCAGCTTTCATCTGTATTTGGAGTAGAAATAGTGCCGTATCTGTTTCAACCCGTAGAAGAAAATTGGCCTTACGCTCAGCCTTGGCAACCACTGCCAATGAGTTCAAAAAAACATTTTGGGTATTCATTTCAGTGGTTTTCGATGGCAGTGATGTTACTAGTGCTTGTTAGTTGGCTTTTATATCGAACTTATAAGAATTATCAAATCGACTCTAGGAGAATGTAGTGAAAAATCGTGTGGTTAGAGGTCGTCTCATATTGATTAGTTTGGTCTTGTTGTTTGCTTTGCCAGTTATTGCAGCGAAGGTTATTTTAAGTAACAACTGGTACCAATCCGGCGTCACAAACAATGGTCAGTTGTTCGATCCTGTTGTGAGTTATAAATCTCTTGGTTTGAAAAACCCGCTACAAAGTCAATCTTGGCAGCTAGGCTTTGTGGTGCCTCCAAAATGTGACAGGTTTTGCAGCCAACAACTTCACCTATTGGGCCAAAGTCATACGGCACTCGGAAAGTATCAAGGGAGGGTGACTCCAGTTGTTTACTTCACAGCAGAGAGCGATGCATCTGTTAAAAAAGGCTATCCGTACCAAATCATTGATGTGAGTAACGCGTTCACTAATGAAGTGCATGAATCAGAATACGTCATTATCGACCCTTTAGGTCAGCTGGTGATGCGTTATCCCAAAGTAGATACTGCAAACAAGCTGATGGCCCAATCTAAGGGGCTACTGGCCGATCTAAAAAAACTACTAAAACTTTCAAGAGTGGGTTAATCGAATAGAAACAACCTAGATGCAAAGCTAAGGAGAGCGTATGAAGTTGCAAATGTTGGTAAGGTTGAGTCTGGTTTTAACGTTTATTGTTATTATGCTTGGCGCATACACTCGTCTAGCAGATGCGGGCTTAGGCTGCCCTGACTGGCCCGGATGTTACGGTCACTTTGCCGTTCCTACCGATGGAAAAGATATCTTAAGAGCAAATATTCTCTACCCGGGGTTGACCGTAGAAGCGGATAAAGCTTGGCTTGAAATGATTCACCGCTATTTCGCTGGCACTCTTGGAGTATTGGTTTTCGCTATTGCTTTTGTTGCTGCAAAACAAAAGCGAATCCCCATTACTTTTGCTGTCGGTATGTGCTCTCTTATCGTTTTTCAAGCGCTACTGGGTATGTGGACAGTGACTCTTAAGCTAATGCCTGCTGTAGTTATGGGGCATTTGCTTGGCGGTTTTATGCTGTTCTGCGTCTTGTTCATTCTCTACTGGAAGCTCACAGATCGGCGGCTGCCAACAGGTTATGAATCCCTTCCCCCATCTCTGCCCGTCTTTGCAACGATTGCTGCCTTACTTGTCTTACTGCAGATCATGCTTGGCGGTTGGACGTCGTCAAATTACGCCGCTCTGATGTGTACAGGCCTACCAATCTGCGAAGGAGACTGGTTTAACAGGCTAGATGTTATCAACGCCTTTACCTTGGTCCACTCGGGTTTCGACAATTACGAATTTGGCGTATTGGACTATGAGGCAAGAATGACTATTCACGTCGCTCATAGAATTGGAGCAATATTGGCCTCAATTGCAGTGATAGCTTTGGCTGCGAAATGTTTAATACAACAAGATGAACTACTTAAGAAGGTTGGGTGGCGACTGTTACTCGTTTTAGCTTTGCAAATAGCGTTGGGTGTAAGCAATGTAATTTTCGCACTACCGTTAGTGGTGGCAGTAGCGCATAACCTTGGTGCTGCAATATTGCTCGTGACAGTTTTGTACGCGAACTATTTGATGTGGCAGCCAAGCCGAGTAGTTGAACTGAGTAAGGAGAGTGTTCAATGAGTAAAGCAGTGACTGTTGAGCAAAGTATCCCAAATCCAAGGTCTACTTGGCGGACGTATTTAACATTAACCAAGCCGAAGGTAGTGGCATTAATGTTGCTGACTGCGGTGGTTGGGATGTGCTTAGCTTTACCCGGAGCTCTGCCTGTCCAACAGGCAATACTGGGTTTAATCGGTATCGGTTTAATGGCGGGCTCTGCTGCAGCGTATAACCATTTAATTGATCAAAAAATTGATGCGGTGATGGCTCGGACCTTTAACCGGCCGCTGCCATCAGGGGATATTCAAGCTTCACGAGTATTTCTATTTGCTAGCCTAATTGGTTTGACCGGGTTTGCTCTTTTGTATTTCGGTGTCAATACGCTTACCGCTTGGTTAACCTTGTTTAGTCTATTGGGTTATGCGGTTGTTTATACCTTGTATTTGAAGCGGGCAACACCACAAAACATCGTGATTGCTGGCTTGGCTGGAGCTATGCCGCCATTGCTTGGCTGGACTGCTGTAACAGGGGAGGTTCATCCGCATGCTTGGTTACTGGTGATGATCATTTTTGTCTGGACTCCACCGCACTTTTGGGCTTTGGCAATACATAGGAAGAATGATTACGCCAAAGCGAAAATCCCGATGTTATCGGTCACGCATGGAATTGAATACACTAAGACCTCGATATTGCTGTACACAGTGCTGCTTGCCATGGTGTGCTTGCTGCCAGTATTGGTAGGAATGTCAGGGGTGATTTATCTGGCTATTTCAACGGTGTTGAGTGTTGGGTTTATTTACTCAGCTTGGCAGCTCAAATACTACCAAACTGATAAATCGGCAATCAGCACGTTCAAATTTTCTATTTATCATTTGATGATGTTGTTTGTTGCTTTACTTGCCGATCACTACTTGACGATTTAGTGCTTAGGCGGTGGTTAACTAACTTCTTCCATCAACCAATCAATCACTGTTTTTACGTTTTTACTGCGTACTTTGTCTGGGCGGCAAAGTATGTAGTACCAAGAGTCGATAGTGATAGCTGGCTCTGCTAGATTTTTCAAAAGGCCAGACGAAAGTTCGTCGGTTACAAATATATTGTGAGTGACGAAAATACCGACTCCAGCAATTGCGGCTTGGATAGCTTGAGTAGAGTTTTCAAAAACCTGCTTTTTTGCTTTGCTGCCAAGAGGGAGGTTTTTAGCGTCTGCCCACTGTTTCCAATCGCTGCTTCGATATCTATCTTTCACCCAGATCTGAGTTTCGTTCTGCAAGATTTCTTCAATAGATTGATACTTTTCTAACACGCTTGGGCGACCGACCAGCAGGAGCTGATCTTGGCACCACTCTTTCGCTACGCTATCTGGCCACCAGTCAGGGCTGTTGCCATAGCCGATAGCTAGATCTAGATTATCTGCATCAATATCGAAATCAGACAAAGAAATAGCCGAGAGCCTAAGTTCGATATCTGGATGCGCGGTTGTAAAGTTCGGCAGGCGGGGAATGAGCCATTTTAGAGCTAACGTTGGGATCGAGTTGAGATAAACCTGTTTATCAGATTGCATTTCTCGCTGAGTCGCTCTGACAATAAGGTTCATGCCTTCTTCAATGCTTTGCCTATAACGTTCCCCTTCTGCCGTCAATTCCATGTGACGAGTGGTTCGGTTGATAAGTTTTTTACCCAAAAATGACTCTAGATTCTGAATGTTTTGGCTTACAGCAGAGTGGGTAATGCAAAGCTCTTCAGCTGCTTTGGTAAAATTTAGGTGGTGGCAAACACTTAAAAATACTGGCAATGTTTTTAAAGGAGGAAGATCTCTCATGGCGATTTGTTAGCAAACCTTACATATCGGTTAATGTATATCGATTTTTATCGAAATTCTACCAGAATATACTGTGTACATATTCTAAAGCTGTGCAATAAAAGCTGGCTCCCATAGCATCATTGGGTCTCTAGCATTAAAACAAAAAGGTTGAAAAATGAGTAAAGCGCTTCTAGTTATCGATTTCATCAATGATATTTGTCACCCAGACGGAAAAATTCCTTCTTCGGCAGCTCATACGCAAGAGCAAAATGCAATTGACAATGCTAACAAAGCATTAGCATTTGCTCGAAAGCAAGGTTGGCTAACGGTGCAGGTTAAAGTTGGCTTTGAACAGAACTATCATGCCCAGCCAAAAGAGTCGCCAATCTTCGGTAAAGCAAATCAGTTTGAAGCGTTAAAATTGGGCTCATTTGGAACGGATTTTCATGAAGATCTGGACGTGCAGCCGTCTGATTTCATCATCGAAAAACCTCGTGTAAACCCATTTTATGGAACGAATCTAGAACCAGTTCTTCGCGCAAACAAAGTCGATGAACTCTATGTATGTGGAGTCAGCACTGCATGGGCAATTCAAGCAGTGACTCGCGATGCGCATGACAGAGATTACAAAGTGACGATCATCGAAGATGCGTGTGCGGCGGCAGACCAACAGGAACACATGACTTCCATTGACATGTTATCTCGTATTGCCAACATTGTGAAAGTTGACGACTTAGTCTAACTTTAACCAAGCTCTCTAGCTGATAGATTGGGCTCGAACCATACCCACAGCCTGCTGGTTTGCCAGTAGGCTTTTTTGACTATACAGTTTAATAACCCAGCAAGGATATCATTTACTTGTAGGTAGCGTGGTTTCTTATTTTATGCGGTACAGTCAGGTTGAATTTATCTAGCCCCCTTTTATTGAGGTAAAATATCCCCGATTTGCTGGTTTTGAATTTTTTCGGTTTGTCGCCATTTAAAAGTGTTATTGCAGAGTTTGCCGCCTCTTTTCCATGCCCATAAGCAGATAGCACGAATGCTCCGACTGCTTTGTCATTGCCAACGGCATAAGAGACGGAAGAAAAAAGAGGAACTGTGGTATTTTTTCCTGTCCAGTCAAGCACCTCTTTTTCGTTGATCACTTGTCCAGATTTCCTGTCTAAGACTGTATACCAAGTCTGCAATATGATGGCGTCATAACTTTCTCCCGCCTGCAATACATGTTGTTTCCAGTCATCAAAATACCGAACGGTTTGAGCATTGACCTCAGTATCTCCGACAATATTCTGGTCATCTCCTTTCAGTCCGACTGCTTTGATTGACTGTGAAGTGGTACTGTCATCTAAAAGAACTAAAATCCGGTTGTGTTTAATAGGGGCAATATTTTTGATGTGCCTAACCAACGGTAAGATGAGGTGCCGCTCCAACACACCAAAAACGTTATTCGGTAGGCGCTCTGGTTTAAAATAAACTCTAGGGTTGTTATTAATTCCATAGAAAACAATTGGAATATCTTTTTTGCTCAGATCTTGCCCTAGCAGGCTAAGTGCGTTGTCATCCGCAAGCATGATTAGGTCGGGGTTAATCTTCTCCGCTTGTTCTAGAGTATCCTTCGCTATTTGGTTGAATTCTGCCTTTGGCTTGCGTTTGGTATTCATGTACAGAATTTCTATGTCGTGCTGATTACCCAAAGTGTCGGATACACCTTGTAAGCAGTTCATTGTCCATATGTTTTCTGGATGGTAGCTGTTGATAATGAGGATTTTAGCTGCGAAGGCTGAGGGGACGTTAAGCAATAAACACGCGGTTAAAAGACAGATGTACGTTCTTCCAATCATGCTACACCTTCCGTTGGTTACTTCATTTAATAAACTAATCTCTCTAAGATCTAGAGTGCTGAAGGAAAAAGTGCCAATAAATTAAGCAGTTTTTTGCTAAATACGTTGAATTTAGGTCAGTTTTAAGTGAAATGCGGTTTGTAGTCTGAAGACTTTCGACGTTATAGTGGTTTAATTATTTGAATTTTAGTACTTATTTTTCCTGTACATCATTATTTACGATCTTTTGATTTTGTAAAGTTAATGGGAATCTTGCCTTTTTTGTAAATTAGTGATTGCACTGTCGAGTTTAAACCGATAAGTTACAGTCATTACCAAGAAGAAATACTGATTGCAGTGCAGCCATCAGCGCTAGAAATATAGGAAAGACTGAGCAATGTTCCAAACCGATGACGTAAGAATTAAACAAGTTAAAGAGCTATTACCCCCTGTTGCAGTATTGGAAAAGTTTCCAGCAACTGAAGTTGCGTCTTCGACGACTTTTCAATCTAGAAAAGCTATTCATGACATTTTAAGTGATAAAGACGATCGCCTGTTAGTAATCGTTGGTCCATGCTCTATCCATGATCCAGAAGCCGCTATCGAATACGGTAAGCGTTTGAAAGTTCTTCGTGATGAGCTAGGAGATAGGCTTGAAATTGTAATGCGAGTCTACTTCGAGAAACCAAGAACAACAGTTGGCTGGAAAGGTCTAATAAACGACCCGTACCTCAACGATACCTTTAAGTTGAACGATGGCCTTCGAATTGGCCGTAAGCTACTGTTGGACCTAACTGATATGGGTATGCCAACGGCGAGTGAGTTCCTTGATATGATCACGCCACAGTATGTCGCTGATCTAATTAGCTGGGGCGCAATTGGCGCACGTACTACTGAGTCTCAGGTTCACCGTGAATTGGCTTCTGGCTTGTCATGTCCAGTCGGCTTTAAAAATGGTACAGATGGCAATATTAAAATTGCAACTGACGCGATTCGTTCAGCGGGCGCTTCTCACCATTTCTTATCGGTAACTAAATATGGCCACTCTGCTATTGTAGAAACGGCTGGAAATGAAGATTGTCATATCATTCTTCGCGGTGGTAAAGAGCCTAACTACAGCGCAGAGCACGTTGCTGAAATCAAAGATCAACTCGAGGCGTCTGGTTTACCTCAGAAGGTTATGATCGACTTTAGCCATGCGAACAGTTCAAAGCAGTTTAAGCGTCAAATGATCGTTTCTGAAGATGTAGCCGCTCAAGTTGCTCGTGGAGAGAAAGCAGTGTTTGGCGTAATGATTGAGTCTCATCTTGTAGAAGGACGTCAAGATTTGATTGATGGCAAAGCCGAAGTTTACGGTCAATCGATCACTGATGCATGCATTGGCTGGGAAGACACTGAAAAAGTACTTCGTCAGCTAGCAGACGCAGTAGAGTCTAGAAGAAACGTTTAATCAGCGCTTATATATTTACATAAGGCTCCCGATGGGAGCCTTTACTGTTTGGGAGGTTAAATTTCGATTGTACGTAGCTCAGTTTTGGACAAAAGTGAGTTAAAGTCGAAGCTCTAACTCGTTTCGTGGACATTAGAGAAAGTATCTTGAGCCTTAAACGTTTGTTAGCCGTACATTGCCCAACGGAAATAAGGACGCTGGCCATCCATCCGTTCAACTTCTGCACCTAACTTTTTGTAGAACTCGTGTGCTTTGGTGTTGTGTGGGCTAGCTGTCCATGAAATATGAGAAGTTAATGACTTTTGAGCTACCGTTTTCAAAGCATGCATAAGTTCTGCACCGTATCCCTTTGACCGATGCTTACCAACAACTAGAAGATCATCCAGCCAAATAGACGGTTCTCCCCGAAAGGATGAATAACGGTAATGAAACAAGGCGAAACCCTGGACTTCACCATCGACTTCTAATAGCAAAGCGTGAGCAAACGGATACTCACCAAATAAGGTTCGTTCAATCTTCTCTTTAGTCGTGGAGATTTCACCGTCGAACCCTTTCATACTTCGGTCAAACTCAGCTTTATGTCCAATAAGTTCTAGCAATTTACCTGAGTCTTGCTTGATCGCTTTCCTTACGTTCACTTTGTTCTCCATAACTAAAATTTCTGGTTGTCGGCTAACGCTTTCTATACGGCTTTTGGCCGTCTTTTGTCGTCCTATAATGCAGCCTTTCCAATCAAAGTTTAATTAATAATCAATAGGTTAATGAGAGGCATTGAGTGTTAGACCGCCAAATAACGCATAATTTTGAAAAAGCTTGATTCGGCACTTCATCGAATAACTACAGTTAAGGCAAACGTACAGTCTAAGGTTTGGAGTAGATATTCGCGCTGAGAAGAAAAGGGGCACTTTTAAGCTAGAAAATGCCAATATAGAAAGCAATTACTCATGGATATAATTGCTCGTAAGTGCCGAAATGTTTATACCGAATTTAAAAGGTTCTCAGTCATCCTTATTAAGTAATTGAGAGCCTAACTAGGCTTCAGAGCAAATTTTAGTTTCGCGGTTAAACAGTGAGATACGAGGTAGCAATAAACCTGCAATAACAACTGCAATACCTAGTAGTTGTAACTCAGTAACCGCTTGACCAAGCATATATGAGGTCAATACAGAGAAGATGGGCACAAAGTTGAAAAACAGGGCCGCGTTGGCTGAACCTAAGTGTCGCACACCGTTGAGCCACAACAAATAACCAGCAACGGTTCCAAATACTCCGATATATAATACTTCCGATATACCCAACATGGAGCTATTCCATAACTCAGCAAATGGATGTACCTCTGGCGATACCAAACACATGACGCTAATAACAGTGGCTCCACTTAACATTCCAACAAAGGTATAAGGGAGCACCGGCATCCAGCGGCTGATACCTTGGCTAAAGTATGTATAGAGACTCCAAGCCAGCATACCGAAAAATATCAGCTTATCACCATGGTTGATTTGCATAGAAAATAGCGCTTCAAAATGCCCGTTAGTTATCACCATTAGCACCCCTGTCAGGCTTACCAGTAGGCTAAAGCACTGGGCACCAGACGGTAGAGTTCGCAGCGCAACACAGGCTATGAAAGAAGTCATCAAAGGGCTAAGTGCCATAATTAATGCCCCATTAGTTGCGCTGGTGGAGGCTAAGCCTGTAAACAAACAAAGATTCAGTCCACCTATCCCTACTGCGCTGACCAATACAACCCACACCCATTGCTTTGAACTCAAGCTCAATTTGGATATGCGTCCAGCCTTGAGGTATACAGCAAGACACAGAGCCGCAATGACGAAGCGCCAGAACACCAAAGTAAGAGCATGAATTTGGTTTAAAGCGTTTTTGCCAATTGGAAAGCAACTACCCCAAAAGAAGGTGCATATAATAAGGAGGATAACTGCTTTGATTGTTGAATCAGATTTCATGGCCATTCCAGATGACTTGTCAAAAAGTATTCCGTAGTGTATTTATTTCAATAATTAGATAAACAAGCAAAAATAGGACGGTAAATACCAATAATGAAATCTAGATATTCGTTAGACGATCTGCGCTGTTTTTGTGCTGTAGCGCGTTTGAGCAGTTTTAAAGATGCTGCTCAATCTTTGGGTATGCCTCTTTCAACCTTGAGTCGCCGTATCCGCCAATTAGAAACCGATTTACAACTGCGTCTTCTCAATCGAGACGCTCATCGTGTAGCCTTGACCAGTATCGGAGAGCAATATTTTCAACGTTCGGCCGCTCTGTTTTATGAACTCAACGATATTGATGAAGATCTGCATCGGGATAAGTATCAGCCTCAAGGAAAAATTCGCATTTCCGCTCCTATCAACGTGGGTACTCAATTTCTGCGCGCAATTTTTTATGAGTTCTTGCTGAAATACCCAGATATCCAACTAGACCTAAGTTTTTCCAATGCTTTGATTGATATTGAAGCGGAAGGCATGGACGTGGTGTTTAGAGTTGGGAATACAGTGGTCGACAATTGGATTGCGAGGCCGCTAAAGGACATTCATTTCATTTTGTGCTCTCACCCCGACTATGATATTTCCGGCATAACTACACCTGACATGTTGTGCGGTCATCCGACAGTCATTTGTCGTCCTATGATACCGTGGCGGTTGGTACATAAAGAGAATGGTGGAAAGTTTGATTATCAGCCTACTAAGGGTTTAAGACTGGAATTAGATGAAATCGGAATGCTAACTCACGCGATTAAAACAGGGTTAGGCATTGGTTACGTACCTGATTATTTTGCGCTACCAATGATCTCTCAAGGGGAAATGAATCATGTCTTGCCCGACTGGAGTAGTAAAGCCCACACATTGTATATGCTGTATCGCGATCGCGATAACTTACCAATGCGAGTACGTCTGTTCATTGAATTTGTCCTATTGCATTTTAAATAAAACTAGCCTCTTTTAAATCATTGCAGTTAAATTAACAAAGCGTCTTCTGAATCTCGTACAAATCGTGTAAATGTTTCCAGAATTCGCCTTTAGATACGTGTTGCTGTTGCAACGGTGACGAGTGGGTAAATGCGCTGTGACTCAACTGGTTATATAGGTTGATGTATGCTGATGCTTGCTTTGCATCCACTTTCTTTAGCTGGTTTAAATCATGCTCTATTTGCCAGTGCCAATAGCTAGTTAAAGTTTTATTGTGGCTAAATAGATAGTTTTCGATCAGGTTTTGTTTTACAGCATAGAGATACTGACTTAAAACATACTTCACCTGACCTTGAATCACTTCTTTTTCTCGATTGATATTTTTTGGCCAGATCCATTTAATTATTATTAACGTCAACACGATTCCAAAAAATATACCGATAACTCTGGACATAGATGCATCGAGGTGGGAGTCAGAACCTAAGCCAATGATGAAGCAAATGACACCTTGTAGCGCAATGTAGTTGCGTTTGGCTTCATAAAAAATGCTTTCGAGGGCAAAGCTCACTACTAGAATCATGACAAAGTAGACAAATGTGTTGCCATGAATCATTGCCAAGGCGGGAATTGCTAATAAAAATCCGGCTGCCGCTCCCACAAGCCTATGTTTTGTTTTTACAATGTTGTTGGATTCGCTATACATCAGCACCAACATTGCGGTCACCGCCAACTGCAGGTTTGGTTGATAGCCGAGAAACAGCCAAAGCAATGGTAAAGAAACGACAATTAGTGACCAGCGAAGAGCATTAATATACTCAAATCGAGTGATCTCTTTAGTCCATTTCCTCTGATGGAATTTTTCCGGTTCATTGCTGTGAGTGACATTGTGAAAAAAGCCCAATGTTTGATGCCAAAACTGTTCTAACTGTGGGTTCCCGTTGGATAGCTCTTCCTTAATAGCCTTCGATATTTCTGCAGTCTTCGACTTAGATAATGTGTTATTAGCAAAAAGAGATTGAATTATTGTTTTCAAAATCGCTTTTTCATGTGCGCTTATCTCTGAGCCTGAGATTTGTTGGCTACTATTTGGTTCTGGTAGGCTATTAAGTAGATGATTTAGCCCATAAAGGTAGTGCTCGACATGACGACAGAGCCTTATCTTGATTAGGTAATGAGGGTGCTTTTTCTCTAAATTTGCGGAGGCGATTTTGTTTTCTAACTTTTTCGCACTGGCAAGCATTTGGCTTACTTCGATAAGCAACGAATTTTGATTGCCATAATTTTTCGCTTTCAAGTCAGAATACGTGCTGCATATGAAGTCTTCAAACTGATGTTGGTAATTTTTCCAAAGTGTATCAAGCTCCTTGGACGCGCGGTAACTGAAGCTAAGCCAATGCGTGGCTAAGCCGATGACAGAACCAATCACTATTTCGTAGATTCGAGCAATATGTAGCGGCACGATGAGATTATTGGGTATACCTAGTGGAGTACTAAATACTAAGAACGTAAAAGAGCCATATAGCCAAAAGTAGCTGTATCTTAAATCTAGCTTAGCGTTACTAAAACCGAGTGAAGCAATAAGCACGAGAGTTAATAAGTAGATAGAGCCATATGAAGGAAAGAAAAAAGAGATGACACCCCAAATCAAACAGCCGCATATAGTGCCTGCAATACGCTGTTTTGCTTTGCTAGCAACATGACCGACTTCGTTAAATGATGCAACTACGGCTGCACTGATTCCCGCCCAATAGACTTCTTCTAGGTGTAGCCATTGTGTGAGAGTCATGCTAACTGCGACAGCGAGCGCGATCCTTGCTGCAAATTGATATCTAGCGTTATTAATACTGTTCATTGCCATCTAGTTGTTATGTCTGATTAATATTTTAGTCGTAATATTTAGGCTGGGAAGATAAATGCTTTGGCGCTCAAACCTTTTACCAATCCAGGTATTTTCTGATCTAATTGGATTTTCACTGGCACTCGGTACTCATAACGAATTAGGCTAGTTTCTGGTGTGATATATGGCAAGCCGCCTCGATCATTATTTGTTGAACGTGCTACACCTCGTTCGATACTCACTACATGTCCTTTGTATAGGCGACCCGGTTTACTGGTTAGGTAAACCCATGCGGTTTGACCCGGTTTAATTTTTACGAGATTGCTTTCTTTGATATTTGCAGTAATCCACCAATTGTTTCTGACAATACTAAATAGGTTATCTGCTTTTTGAACATAGTCGCCAGGTTGGAGAAACATATTGCTGATATAGCCAGTAGTGCTTGCTTTGATAGTGGTATTACTCAATTGCCATTGATCATTGCTCACCATATCACTGAGTTTTTGAATGTTCTTTTGGTCAAGAGTACGTTGCTGCTTAGCTTTTTCTAACAAGACCTTATCAGCTTTGAGTTGCAATTTAGACACTGTAGCGGAAGTGTACTCGGTATCTAGCGCTTTCTTAGCAATCAAATGCTTGGCTTCCAATTTTTTATCACGTGCTAGGTTTTTGGCATTCAAAGTAGATTGAAACTGGTCTTGAGTATGGCGAATTTTCGCGGCATCGATATTTGATTGATCGATCTTGATTTTGCTTTTTGCCGCGCTTAGCGCAGACATGTCCTGCTTAAGCGTTAGTTTGTAACTAGTATCGTCTAACTGTATCAATGGTTGGCCAGCTTCCACTTTTTGATGATTATTAATCATCACCTTGGTAATTTGTCCGTCCAATTGACTTGGCACGTTGACCCAATCGGAATTCACGTAAGCATCATTGTTATATACAAAATAATAGCCAGAGGTGTAATAAGCGGCATAAAGGATAATGCAGGCTAGTAGGGTATATACCCAGTGATGCTTTGCCATGTCTGTTCTCAATTTAGTCAAATATTCAATGATGAGAAGTGTATTTTGAGGTGACTTGAGTCACAACTTGATAGGTGCAAAGCACTTTTGCGAACTCTGCAAATATGGGTGTAACTATTTAATAAATAAAAGATTAGTTTGAAGATTGATGTGCAGTGTCACGTTGATATAAAAATAACGTAACTATCAATAATAAAAGGTTTGTTTGGTAAAAGAATCTATTGAGAAAATCTTTGGCAGGGCATACCCTCATGTGAGTTTAATAAAAGGAGATACTCATGGTTGCAAAGGTAGTTGTAGCGCAACAAGGCCCAGAACTGTCAGAGTTGGTACAGGGATATTGGCGACTCGCTGATTGGAAAATGACGCCTCAACAGCGTTTAAGTTTCTTAAAACAGCATATTGAGCTTGGAATCACCACAGTCGATCACGCTGATATTTACGGCAATTACGAATGTGAAAAGCTGTTTGGTGAAGCACTTGCCCTCGATAGCAGTGTGCGTGATGAAATTGAGATCGTGACCAAATGTGATATCAAGCTTTGTGGAAATAAAAATCCAGATCAGAAGATAAACCACTATGACACTAGTGCCAAACATATCTATCAGTCGGTAGACAATTCATTAGAGCGCTTGGGGATTAGTGAAATAGATGTGCTTCTGATCCATCGTCCTGATGCATTGATGGATGCTGATGAGGTAGCTGGCGCATTCGCAGAACTTCATAAAGTGGGTAAAGTGAAGCACTTTGGCGTATCCAACTTCTCTCCACGCCAATTTGAATTATTGCAATCACGATTGGGTAAGCCATTAGTAACCAACCAAGTAGAAATCAATCCGCTTAATTTTGATGTTGTTCATGATGGCACTCTGGACCAACTTCAATTGCTACGAACTCGACCAATGGCATGGTCATGCCTCGCTGGTGGTGAGCTTTTTAATGCAACCACTGCTCAATCTAAGAGAGTTCGAGCTGAGCTTGAAGCCATCAAAGAAGAAGTTGGCGCTGAATCTATCGATCAAGTCATCTATGCATGGGTGCGCAGCTTGCCATGTAAACCTTTGCCAATCATAGGCTCAGGAAAAATTGAACGAGTAAAAACAGCGGTTTCAGCGTTGGATATTGAGTTAACCAGAGAGCAGTGGTTTAGAGTGTGGGTTGCATCTAAAGGGCACGGTGTGCCATAGAAAGTTCAGTCCACCTCACTATGTTTTACAATCCCACACGTGTTCGCGTTGTGGGATTATTTTTTAGCAACTTTTTAGTAACTTTTTTAGCAACTTAGAGCGTCGACTGTTTTGTGCTAGAGCTAATGAATGTCGATAGGTGATGCAAGTCAATGTTTAACAGTCCTTAGAAAAACAACTTTAGTGAGTTCTTGATGCCAAATGTTTATTTTAGGATTATGTATAGCCAAACCATCTCAATTTGAATAACACACCTTGTAACTATATGAGGTTAATGGATACGTACATTTGCTGCATTGCATGATTTAATGGAAGACTCATGCAGCAATGGAAAATGGTTTAGCAAAGGAGGCTAAATGACGGAGCAGTCGTATACATGGCAAACTAGATTCGAACGACTGAGAAGCAATAAAATATTCGAGTTGTTTGTTGTTGGTGTCATTATTTTTTCAGCTTTAGTCATAGGTGCGAAGACCTATGAGCTGCCTGACTTTGTGGTTAAGCTAATCCACGTTTTAGATTGGTTTATCACGTTTATCTTTTTATTTGAAATCATTATTAGATTCATTGGAGAAAAGGATAAGAAGCGCTTTTTCAAGAATGGTTGGAATGTCTTCGATACTTTGATTGTAGTGGTGAGCTTAATTCCGATTTCAGATAGTGAGCTCGCTCTTATTGGTCGCTTAGTTCGGATTTTCCGTGTGTTGCGGATGGTATCCATTATTCCTGAGCTCAGAATGTTGCTTAACTCGCTTATCAAAGCGTTGCCTCAGTTAGGCTATGTCATGTTACTGATGTTTATCATCTTCTATATCTATGCAGCGATTGGCAGCACCTTTTTCAGTGAAATTAACCCTAACCTGTGGGGTGATATTTCAATCAGCCTTCTTACCTTGTTTAGGGTAATGACTTTCGAAGACTGGACTGACGTTATGTATGAAACGATGACGGTGTATAAACTTAGCTGGTTGTATTACCTGTCGTTTATTTTCTTCACCGCTTTTGCTTTTTTAAACATGGTTATAGGGATTGTGGTCAATGTCCTTGAGCAAGAGCACGCAGCATTGAGAGAGGAAAAGAGTAAAGCCGACAACGAGCCAACGATGGTGGAACTCAAACAAGAGTTAGCCGAGATAAAATCTATGCTGCAAGCACAGCAGTCGAAATAAACATGAGCAGCTACAACATAGCTATCAGGGCAATGAGTAGCAATTACTGCCGTACATACCTGCTAATTTCAGCAGGTATGTATTTTTAGTGGTCTAGCTAGCTTTTATTTTTAAGCTGTTAGGCTTTTTTATATTAAACAAGCCAATCAACCCTATCAAAATTAGTGCCCCCATCCTGATCCAGTCTGAACTGAAGATTATGACCAGTGCGAGTGTCAGCAACACAGCGCGCTGGGCCATGTTTAGCTGGTTGAAAAGTCTTCCCTCAATTCCCCCTGCAAACGCGACAATTAGGCCAATAGTTGCCAAGATTGAAACCAAAAAATCGACAGGATTGTTGGCCCAAATTAGCCCAGAAAATGCCATCATGATTGGTATTAGGAAAAAGCCTTGTGCAAGTTTGAATGCTTGAATAGCTGATGCCATCGGCGGAGCTTTGGCGACCCCAGCACCTGCAAACGCTGCGAGAGCGATAGGAGGAGTGACATTGGATGTTTGAGAAAGCCAGAAGACAATCATATGCGCTGCGAGCAAGCCGATCCCAAGGTTAGTCAGTGCTGGTACGGCCATTACCGACAATACTATGTAGGCTGCAGTAACCGGAAGGCCCATACCTAAAATGATTGCAGCGACAGTGATCAGTGCTAACACTGACCATAAATGCCCGCCAGATAAGGAAATTAAAAACTGAGTAAACTGCAGGCCTATACCAGTTTGACCTACCACGCCGACAACTATTCCTGCCGTTGCGCACGCAATCGAAATAGGCAGAGAAAGAAGTGCCCCAGCTTTCATTCCTTCGAGGATTAAAGCAAATGAGATGCGACTGTGTTTACGACACATTGCGGCTAGGACGATGGCTACGCACCCAGCGACACCTACAAGTACAGGTGTATAGGCCATTAACAGTAACATGGTAATAAACACGAGAGGCAAAAGAAAATGCCACCCTTGTTTGAGTATCGTTAGTATTTGTTCCGTTTTTGACATGCCGTCGATGCCCAACTTGCAGGCCATCAAATGTACATATAAAAGAGTGCACATGAAGTACAAAATCGCCGGGGCAATCGAAACGATTAAAATCTCACTGTAAGGAATACCTGTAAATTGAGCCATGACAAATGCGCCAGCGCCCATAACTGGTGGCATTATCTGTCCACCCGTAGAAGCAGCCGCTTCGATGCCGGCTGCTTGCTCCGGCTTGTACCCCAGCTTTTTCATCATTGGGATCGTGAGAGCGCCAGTCGTTACGGTATTGGCGATTGCTGAGCCAGTAATTGAGCCAAGAGCTGCCGATGCGACAACACTGGCTTTAGCAGGGCCGCCACGATATTTACCGGCTAACGCAAAAGCGCTATCAATAAAGAACTGCCCAGCTCCTGTGACTTGTAAGAAGGCACCAAAGAGAACAAAAATAAACACCACGCCCGCTGCAATCGCTAGTGGTGCGCCAAACACACCATTGGTTGAAAATATATGAAAGCGGATGATTTCTTCGAGAGAAAACCCTTTGCTTGAGAAGCCAGCAGGAAGGATATCGCCAAAAAGCGCATAGCTAAGAAATAAAGCAGCGATAAGCAACATTGTCAGGCCAACGGTTCTTCGTGTGGCTTCTAATAGAGCGGCAATAATTACAATACCCGCTAGCTGATCTGCTGGCTGAAGGCCATCAAGCAAGAAGCTAATGTCATCATAATCAAAGTGCAACAGTCGGTTCGCTGCCCAGCAAACCGCCGCGATAAGAGCAATATCAACAGCACGCGCTAAGATATACAAGGTGTTGCTTTTACTGGGCTTAACCAGCGGATAAACTAAGAAAACGAGTGCAAGTACCCAGCTCAAATAAAGTGGTCTAAATATCGGTGCAGATAAGTTTGCGGTGATACTTTGCCAGATCTCAAAAGTGGTAAGAGATACAGCGAGGAAGCTCGCGACTAGCGTTAGTTTATCGGCTATTTTATCACTAGTGCTGTAGTTCAAGTTATCCATGGACTCTCTCCATCGTTCAATGTCGACGTACAAGAAAGACTCAACCACCGCAAGTGGGTGGTTGAGTCTACTTAATTACATTGTCTGTGTGTTGGGGTGAGATTTGGTGTACTCGTCTACAAATTTTTTCGTGCCAGGGTGGAGTGGGAATGCAGTCAGTTGATGTATCTCTTCACTATCGGAAATTTCAGCCAAGCCTATATTTGCACGAATCTTATTAATATTTTCAAACGCTACTTTAGTTAGCTCATAGGCCATTTCGTCATCCATGTCTTTGTTTACTACAAGTACATTCCATACAGCTGGTGCAGAAAATGCCTTGACGTTTTTGTAGATTCCGGTGGGGGCGTCAATTCTCTCATAATATGGGTAAGCTGCTGAAATCTCGGCAAGCTCTTCAGGAGTAAAAGACAAAATACGAATATCGCGGGTTAGTGCTAGCTCGGTAATTGCTCCAACTTTTAAGCTGCCTACAATGACTCCAGCATCAATTTGGCCATTGGCAAGAGCACTGGTCGTTGCTGAGTAATTTAGGGCTTGGCCGTCAACGTCTGACTCAGATATGCCTAATGCTTTGAGTATATTTATAGAGCTTACTCGTGTACCGGAACCTGCAGCACCCAAAGATACTTTTTTTCCTTTCAATTGTTTTATGGAAGTAATGTCGGAGTCTGCAGGAACAATAAATTGTACGACGTTGGGGTAAAGAGCAAATAGAACGGAAACGTCCATAGGCTTAGGGAAAGGCTTGTGGCCTTCATGTGCTTGAAGGACAACATTTTCCATGGCAATACCAACAAGCTGTTTGTGTAGGGCTACTTTAATGACATTTTCTACTGACGCCGCAGTCACTTCTGCTCGCATATCAAAGTCTGGGATATTGTCACTCCACACAGTGGCAAGCATCCCACCAAGAGGATAATACGTACCACTTTGACTGCCTGTACCAATGGTATAACTGTCAGCTAAGGAGAGGTGAGAAAATAATAGGGTTACTGCTAAGCAGAGTGAAACCATTCCTTTTTGAACTAACCGAGACATCATGTTGTTCGCTTCCTTTATTTTTGTTGGTATTAATACGGGTCTGAGTGCACATTATGAACTCGTTGTAATATTCTTTAATACCGTTAAATCAAAAATGAGAGGCTGACTCAAGATTAGTGTAATTAATCGAGCGTGTTATTTTATATGCTCTATTGGCCCCATTGATTAATCTAATTGCAAATTGGAGGGTTAGTCGTTGATTAATGAAATTAATAAGGTGTGCAGAAAATGCACACCTTAGGGCAGGGGGGGAAGTACTACGAGGCTTTTTTTCTTCTTGTTCTTGGCATGGGTTTTACATTGCTTTCTGGTTGGTTCTCAAGCCATGATCCGTTTTTGTGTCGGCGATAGAAATGTGTTGGCAGTCCTTTTGTGTGTTGTGTCCAAGGCGTCTCGGAAATCGCCTGTTTCATATCCTTATATCCAAGCTCTCGTCTTAACCGAATTGAACGTCGCGAAAACTCTGCATCACTCAACGGGATGTGCCCCGGTAGAGGATCGAAAGTAATATGAACAATGTCGATCTTGGTTCCGTCCGTCAGCGCGGGAACATCGGGTACTTGGCTACTGTCTACCAAATCTGGCGATTTAGTTGCGACATGAGCAAGGTTCCGTTGCGCAATTAGAGCTTCGACATTGTGGTTGCTGCGACTGGCGTATTGAATTTCTTTCTCTCGCCAAAGGACTTCACTCATGGTTTTTGGCATCTCTCCATTGGCATTCCATAAGTCGACGACAAAAATCAGCAGGCTCTGATCTCCAGCAAGATCGAGTATTCCATTCAACGGCGTATTCGATACCACGCCACCATCCCAATAGAAATCTTCGCCAACTTGTGTTGGAGGAAAGCCCGGAGGCAAAGATCCACTAGCAACAGCATGCGCAGGATTCATAGTATCGGTATCGCTATCGAAAAACACGAGCTCTCCGTCAGTGACTCGGGTGGCACCAACCGTTAGACGCGTATCGCCTTTGTTAATCAGATCAAAGTCAGCCAGTTCATTTAGGGTTCTGAAAACTGGTGCTGTATCATAGAAGCTGGTGGCTCCTTCACCGGGGCTGGCGAGCCAAGGGTTGATCAGACGCGGATTAAAAAAGTTGGGTTGACCAAACATCAAAGCAGTAGAAGCACTGGCAGTGTTGAAGATAGAAGCATACTCGCTTGGAATGTTTGCATCAGTTCCTGGCCACGAGATTTTCTGCCAAAACTCTTCCAGCTTTTCTAAACGTTTTTCCGGTGGATTCCCAGCAAGTATGGCGGAGTTTAATGCGCCAATGGAAATACCCGCGAACCAATCTGGTGTGTACCCCGCTTCTTCCATCGCTTGATACGCACCAATGTGGTAAGCACCCAAAGCACCACCACCTTGTAAAACAAGACATACTTTTGGTTTATTTTTTACGGCTTGGATTTTCGGCATTCACTTTTCTCCCTGTAAAGTTTTAACTGAACCTCCAAATCTATAGTTCAAAAAAATGAACAATATTATCAATAAGCTAACGAGTTATTTGTCATTTGGTTAGAAATTAATATCGATCTCATTTTGTTGATATATAGAGTGTAAAATTTGCACGATTGCTTGAGCAATATGATTTGTACGTAGACCTCATAGGGGTCTTGCCTGGTGGTGCGAGAATGCAAAGTAAAGTTTGAGGAGCCACAATCGAATTTAACTCTGGTATATTTTTAGTAACGACTAACAGGATAAAGTGTGAACTATGGCCTCGCGCATAAATGAAGGGTTTAATGCCCTTTTTGAAAATCTCCCAAGATCAGAAAAAATACTACATTTACTTGTACTTACATGGGTTTTAGTACAGATACTATCTTCATCTTTTATGCATGTGCACCCAGATACAGCATGGAGCAATATCAACATGATTAGCCAAGTGCATATGTATAGTGGGTTAGCGCTGCTTCCTATTTCCTTAATCTTCATGACAGTAGTTATTCGTCGTAGAACGTTTGCGGATCTCTACCCTTGGCTATACAAAAATTTTGCGGTAATAGCGGAAGATATCAAAACGCTCTTTACTTTCCGCTTACCGAAGGCTCGTCCTGCTGGTTTGTCTGCAACTATTGAAGGTTTAGGGCTGTTAGCATTGTTGCTAGCTATTTTTACTGGGTGTTTGTGGTATGCAGATGCCGTTACAGGGCATATGAGCGCTTTATTACTAGAGATACATAAATCAAGTGTCGGGTTAATTGAAACCTACTTTTATGCTCATGGTCTATTTGGGTTATTGCATTTGATTGAGTGGTGGCGGTCTAACTAGCCTAAGCACAATAGCATTCGCTTTACTTAGAAGTGGGGCTCTATCTCAATGAGTTTGATGATTGTTCACAAGGTTAGGTATTACTTGAAAATAAGAAGCGCCCATAGAGGACTATGAGCGCTTTCAAGCATACTAATGTATCAAATGTCGCTGGAGTCTAAAATACTGCTTCGGCTTCTCTTTGGTGCTGCGCAGTTGCTCTCTTTTTCTGACACTGGTGCTGCACTTTCTCTGGGTAGGCTGGCTCGTAAGTACATTCGCCGATTTCATGTCTTGGGCAGATGTATGCCGTACTTCTTTCAACCAATTGAGTGTGACAATTTGGACAAAAACGTTCCATATTAACCTCCTGTTGTTGGATGATGTGAATCGTTGTTATATACAGCAGTATGCAAAACTGTCTCAAGTTTTCTAGCACATATAATTATGCGCATCAACTGTCATAACTATTTGTCCAAATGTTCACTTAAAATGCTGATGAAGGAACTTCTCCACCTTTAACTAATTGAAAATATTAACCAATCACTCGGGCCATATAGTAAGTATTGATGTACTCACCATTTCTAAAAGATGCGTTTTTAGCTTCCCCTTCCACCACAAAGCCTAAGTTTTTGTAACACTGTATTGCGCGATCATTGTCACAGTTTACGTCGATCTCGATGCGTTTTACTTGTAGCCAATTATCCGCAAGATCGATAACGGTTTGTATGAGTTTGGTGCCGATTCCCATTCCGTGATAGTCATCGTGCACGCCAATTCCAAAGGTTGCGATGTGTAACTTTCTAGGGCGCTGATTGTGCTCGAAGCCAATATTACCAACGACTTTGCCATCGACTTCAGCGACATAAGTATATACACCCGCGGGGAGGTTGTTCAGCCTAGTTGCCCAATTTTCGATAGAAGGTTTTGGGAGTTGCAGTGTTTCACTTTGAGCAGTTGGCTGGCTATAAATCTCGCATAGAGCTTTCGCATCGCTCACTTGAGTTGGGCGTATAATTATTTCCATATTCATCCTTTTCTCTAGTCAATTAGTATAACTTGGTACTATTTCACAGATGTACTCAATGAATCTATCATGTCAACAACAAACAGATAAACACTTTTTAACCTCAGTTTCGCTTATCCAAACCTAAGGTTAATCTAAAGAAATTCTTACAGTGACGGAGGCGTGATCGCTGCTGTATAGATCTTTTTCAAGTCTAGGATCAACGATATGTTGATCATTGACAGAATAGTCACTGATTGTCGCTAAGCGATTTGCTGATTGGTTGCAAAACTCATCCGAGAGCAAGATGTAATCAAGCACTTGAGAATGAGCGCCGTAAAAGTGGGTAGGAGGTCTAGAGGAAGTTGGTTTTTTCAATTCCCAGCCATCATGCAGTACGTAGTTTGCTAGGGTTGGGTTTTTATCAGAGTTAGAAAAGGTCAGACAGGAAAACTCGTCTCCTTGAATAGAGTTGTTGAAATCCCCCATTAACATTAGCGGTCGATTGGTTTGCAGTTTGTTGTCGACGATATAGCGATGCAATAGATGCGCTTCAAAGCCTCTTTGTACCTTGGACATCCAAAGGCCATAGGTACTGTCATTCCAGCGACTGACTTCGATTTGGCTAGCCTCACTTTCTAGTTCTAACCGCTTGGACTTAAAGTGTATAACGTAGATATCAATTGGCCCCAAGCTTGGTATCTCTATAACCGCATGAATGGGCTTTCTGCTGAACTCGAAAGCGTCATAAGGTAAGTATTGTTGGGATAGAGTAACTGGACTGCAGCTAGTGATAGGAAAACGTGAGGCAAGAGCTAAAACAGGCTGGCTATATATAAACTTGTCTTCGATATTTGGTGAATCAACAGTGACAAAATGACTATAGCCGAGCTCTTTCATCTGATGTTTGAGTTCTTCAATGCTAAATACTTCTTGGAAAGCGACAATGTCTGAATTTAGCTGGCTTAAATGTGCTCTCAACCAGCTTTGTTTTTGTTGCCACTGGCTTTCTGTGTAGATATTGTCTTGGCTATAGAAGGCATTCGGCGGCGCTAAATAGTTATATAAATTAAGCGTCGTTACAGTCACTTCTTTCGCATTTAGGCTGGCTTTTTCTTCTGACACTTTTTATTCCATTCATTTTCTATAGTGTTAATTTGGCATATTTATTAGAACTTTTCCTTATATTTCGCCCAGATTAAAGGTATGTTGGTTGCTTGCAAAGTAGCCGGTGAGGGAGCCCAATGAGTCGAAATGAAGGAACATGGAAAACGCCACAGAACTTTTTACTGATCATTTCTGTAGTTGTGCCTATTGCGTTTTCTAGTTGGATGGCACTACTCAACAATTTCGTCGTTGAGAGAGCGAACTTTGACGGAGCGGATATTGGTTTGCTACAAAGTGTTCGTGAAATTCCCGGTTTCTTAGCGTTTACGGCTGTGTTTGTTCTGCTATTTATTCGTGAGCAGCGCTTCCTCATTCTTTCTTTAGCGATGCTGACGATAGGTACTGCAATAACAGGCTTTTTTCCCTCACTATTCGGTCTACTGCTTACAACCCTCTTGATGTCTACTGGTTTTCACTATTTTGAAACACTCAAGCAGTCACTTTCCCTGCAGTGGCTAAGCAAAGAAGAAGCGCCGGAGATGCTGGGGAAGATGATCTCTGTTGGCGCTTTAGCCTCTCTTGTTACCTATGGAGCTTTGTGGGTGTTGCTGAAACAGTTTGAGCTCGATTTTAAGTGGGTATATATGATAAGTGGTGGGATAGCCTTTGCGCTGGTGGCTTGGCTGTTTTTTGTCTTTCCGGATTTTAAGTCTGAAACGCAGCAGACCAAAAAACTGATATTGCGAAAGCGTTACTGGCTCTACTACGCTCTCACATTTATGAGTGGTGCACGCCGACAAATCTTCGTGGTTTTCGCTGGTTTTTTGATGGTTGAGAAATTTGGCTATACAGCTGCAGATATTACGTTACTCTTTTTGATTAACTACTTATTTAACTTCTTGTTTGCTAAGAAAATTGGCAAAATCATTGGCATTGTTGGTGAGCGAAAAGCATTGGTGTTTGAGTACGTGGGACTCGTATTCGTGTTTGTCGGGTACGGATTAGTGCAGACGGCGCATTGGGCAGCAATCCTTTATGTTGTCGATCACCTATTTTTCGCTCTTGCTCTTGCTATAAAAACTTACTTCCAAAAGATTGCAGATCCAGCGGATATGGCGTCAACAGCAGGTGTCGCTTTTACTATCAATCACATTGCAGCGGTAGTAATACCGGTATCGTTTGGTCTGATATGGCTTGTTTCGCCATCGTCAGTATTTTTTATTGGCGCTGGAATGGCAGTGGTTTCGTTGCTGCTTTCATTTAATATTCCAAGAAAGCCAGCAGATGGAAATGAAGTGAATGTGCTGCGATGGAGTTAGCTTGCCTTGTGATAATCTTGCCCGATGCTAACGGGGATGAGTCAGTTTAGTGCCTGTTTTAGTTAGCTTAAATAGGTACTATTTTTCTAGGCAGAGCTGATTTCGTCCATTGGCCTTTGCTTGATAGAGCGCTTTGTCAGCTCGGTAAAATGTTTTCTGCGTGTTTTCGCCAGAGATATGCTCGGTGACGCCAATGCTGACTGTCAATCCGCGCTCGCCTAGAATATCTTGCCAATGAAATTGATAAATTCGTTCTCGGTACTCTTCTCCTTCAGCAACGGCTTTCTTCAAGCTCACATTCTCTAAAATGATCAAGAACTCTTCTCCACCAAACCGAATACAAGAAGCGTTACGTGAGCGAAAGTGTAGAGACAATTCATGTGATACCGCCACAATTGCTTTGTCACCTACAAGGTGACTGAGCTCATCGTTAATTGACTTGAAATGGTCGATATCGATGACGAGTAGAATAAATGGTGTGTCGTGCAGCAAAAGATCTTTTAGCTTCACATCTAACCAGCGGCGATTGTGTAAACCAGTCAGAGGATCAGTAAAGACATCTTGTTGGAGCTGCGCTACTTCAGTTTTTTGTGTCTCAGTTGTCTCTTTCAGCTCACGATTTTCTATCTCTGATAGGATGAGCTTTAGTTGCAGCTCGTACCGAGACAATCGTCTGAGTTGTGTCGCTCCAAGGTCGCCAATTGGAATATTTCGAATTAAAGCGATTTCTGTTTGATATCCCTTTTCTTCGTAATGTAGGGCTTGTTGATAGCTGTCTAGTTGTTCGTAGAGGTAGCTAAGAGAAGCACTTAACGTTTTCTGTAGAACCGGAGAATCAACGCTGTCGATCTTTTTACTGACGTTGTTCATCAGTAGTTTCGCAACTTGTACTTTGTTTATTTGGTACAGGCTGAGGGCAATCTCCATTTGAAGCAGGCTAGCGATGTTATTCGTTTCGCCTTCGTGGACGTTTTTTCTCGCTTCAGCCAGAGACAGTAGAGATTTGCGATATTCTTTCTCGTGGCGATACAAGCGGGCTTGTAGTATACACACTCGTACAGACAAGCTTTTATTGCTAATAAGTATGCTCAAGTCAATACATTCGAGAAGAAGTTGCTTTGCTAGTTTGGTTTTCTTTAGTTCTATGTAACAAGATAGCTGATAGATTTTGTATTTTAGGCGCAATGTCCGGCTTTTTATTGCATGGTCGATGCCATCAATCTTTTGGTAGTAGCTCAAAGCTCGGGAATAGTCTCCGTAGAAAAAGCACAAATTGCCCATTCCCATCACTGCTTGTACATATTGGTCTATGAAACCTTTTTCGACAGCAATAATGGAGCTGGAAATATACTCATTTAAAGCTAGCTGATAATTTCCTTGTTCGACGAAAGCTTTGCTAAGCCAATGCTTTACAAACAGAACAAACTCAGTGTTATCTGGCTGCTCGAGAAGATTTAACGCCAACAACAATTCTTCAATTGTTTCCTGATGCTGTTTTAATTCGTGTCGATATTTTGCGCTGATTGCGTAGCAAAGAGCTCTTTCTGAAGGCGTAGTGACAATGTGATTGCGTACATGTTCCCAGAATGAAACTGCATCTTCGCCGTCGACGGAAGTTGCATCAAGCCCGGAATCAGAAACCTTTTCAAGCAAGGTATCCATTTGTAGTTGCATCAATGGGTAACTCCTCCAGCTGTTCAAGGGTAAATGGGAACGTCAATATGTTTTGTAATGACAAGGAGGGCAGCTCTCCATATAGTCCTTTTCTTGCCCATGGGTGAAGTTCGATCATTTTGGATAGAACTTTGAATATCTCTTGTGCCTCTGGTTCTTTCTCAGACAATAATAGTCCAATTCGCTCTTTACCAAGCAGCGATAGAAAGTCATGAGGACCGCACAGGCAATGTGCCAATTCAGCACAAATCGTTAGGTAATTTGGATCTGGGTGACGTATCAATAGGATTGAGTGCTTTGAATGTCTAAGCTCTGTTTTGAACAAGATAAGCTGTTCCCACCAAAACGTTTCGGACACCATTTGATTGAATCGCCTTTCTGGATCGTACTCGTGCTGTTCACGAATCCTGTGGGTGAGCTGTCTCGCTTTTTGAGCAAATTTGTTTTTGGATTCAATAGCTGTATCAAGACTTGCCCTTGAGGTTTGTTCTTTGGCAATTGCGACGGAGTATTTTCTATAGGTTTTAAAGGCTTTTAAAGAGGCTTGGTAATCTTGGCGATTTTTTGCGACTTGAGATTGCTGGAAGTAGATTTGTGAAAGTAGCTCGTTGTCTTTGAAAGTTTTTGCAGTTGACTCTGCACAACCAAGCATTTCCGCTGCTTTATCTGGTTGGTTTTCTAACAGTGCTATTTGAGCGAGGTTGACAAACGATCGCGCCATTATCCAAACTAAATTGTGCTTTCTGGCTAACTCATGTGCATTGGCAGCAGCAACTTTTGCATCTTTACTTCTCTCTAAAGCGAGTAAAGCAAGGCTTCTAAAGTCCCAAACTTCCGCTTGCCAAGTGGTATCTGGAGCTGCACTTAATACTTCCTCTGCGCCATCTAACACACTGAGCATTTCGACGTAGTTTTCTAGTAAGTAAAAGTCCCAGCTGAGTAAAATTCTTGCTTTCCCTTCGAGACTTTCAAAGCGCATATTATTGGATACGGTGACAGCCAGCTCATGAGTAGATTTGGCTAGTTGGTACTCTTGCGTTATTCGCCACACATTGCCAAGGCCAATTAAACATTCAACTTGAATTTCAACATCACCAGTTAGCGAAGAATGTTCTAAGGCACTGACCCAATATTTTTGAGCTGAATAGTACTTTGCTTGCCCCCAGTAGTGTAGTGCGTGAATATGAAGGATTTCTGAACGATAGTCGTCGGTATCTAAGGAGTTAAGCTCGGAGTTGGCTCTTTTTATGTATTTCAGACCATTGCGATAATCCATCAAACACCAAGCGCAACGTGCCATGATCATCAAGCTTAGTATTGAACCTTCGGGAAACCTTAAGCGCAAAGAGTGGTCAACATACTGTTGAGCTAGTTCAAGTACTGCTTCTGGCTCAGTTCCAATCCGAGCCTTCAGTCTTTGAATTTCAGCTTCAAGTAGATGCCTCTTTTTATCCAAATTAGAAGTCCTTTCGCTAGGTCTGCATCCATTACTAGCGTCGATAGACTTCTAGAGTCAAACCAGCGCTAATTGTTCATATTAATTATATTCACGGATTGACCAATTCGTTTTGGTACTTGAAGTATAAAGAAGAAGTAGCTCACAGTATTAGTAATTGTATCAATTGAACTTATAGTAAAAGTTCGTGTAGTGTGAGGGGGCGCTCTGAAATCTGTAAGCGTTGTGCAGCCGTTAAACCAGTTTTATCTTGATAGCATAGGTTGTGCCATGCACGGAAAATATCCAATAGCGGAAGTATCCCTGCAGGTCTAAACTTGCGGCGCGGCTCGTCAATGAAAGAGCGAAAAAGAAGCTGGAATCTATCTTGATAAAAATGGGCTTTTTCAACGGAAGCTTTTTTAAACCAAGGTTCCGGTGTCGGACGATCTCCTGCTAGGTAGCAAATACCTTTAGAAACGAAGCTCATATCCCTTTCTTCGTTGTTAGTTTGGCTAGCTATGGCCCATCTATCACGCCACCAACCCATATGGGTAATATCGATTTTATAGAATTCTTCACTATTGTCCCAGTTTCTCTCTTCTTCGACGTAAAGCAAATCGATATTCTTTTGTCGAATTCTATCGACATTGACTGTAATTGCTGCAGAGCGAAGAAATGGATCTTGTGGCATATAAATGGTGACTCTACTTTGCTCATTGCACAAGTTATTGACATGTAAGTAGTGTGCATATGACGTGTACTGAGCACGAATCAATGTGCCTTTGGTTGGATAGTTTAAATATGCGAAATCAGCAATAGGATCTTCCACATTATTGCGTGACAAAATTAGTTTGTATTGGTTGTCGATATACTCACGGAAGTGCGCTGGCTTTTTTTTGCTAGTTTTTGACGGCTTGCCCGAAGGCGTATAGTTGATCGGTAGCAGCCTAGCATCATCTTGGTATGGGTTGTGATCAGGAATACCCGTTGGAGGGGTATCGAGAGAATAGTTTACATTTTGGCAGAGAATATACCCGCTATTCACCTCACCTGTGGCTATCCATAAAACCCCATTGTCGCTATTTGGCTGTAGAGCTCTGTAGTGTGAGCACAATTCAAAACTATTTGCGCTGCTTGTCCAAAGAGTGTCGAAGTATGCAAGTTTTCGCCTGCAACGGCTGGCGATCTGTCTTAAATGATCGTAAAACGTTTTCGGGTTTATATCGAGCTTACGACATATCTCGCGCACCGAATAACCGGTAAACAGTAGTCCTAAAAGCGCTTCTTGAAAGCTGCATTTTTTATTTTCGCCTGACCATTTGTCAACAAAGGTCGAATGACAGGATTTACAGCGATATCTTTGTCTGTCGCCACTAAAGCCGAATGATTGGTAGAGGTGCTTATGTAGCTGGACCGAAAGGCCACAGTTTTCGCACTTCTCGTTTTTGCAGGTAGGTAAGCCATCGCTGTGTTGATTGCGAAGTCGCCTCAACTCGTTGATGACATCTAAGTTATTAAGTAAGGGGGGAAAAGCGCCGCAGTTACGGCAAACCATAGTTGGGCGGCTCGGGTCAGAATGTTGCAAAATATAGTGTTTTGCATCACTTAATCCAAAATTGTCACACGCCAATGTTTTACAAAAATTGAGTTGTAACCCGTCTGCTTCCTCTGGTAGCCCTTCGTTTGGCACTAGTTCACCCCTTTATAAAAAGTTTGCCTTCGCAATGACATTGCGAAGGCAATACACAATTACATGTTAATGGCGGTTTCTAGCGCTACAGTCATCATTTCGTTGAACGATTTTTGACGTTTCTCCGAGCTAAGGTTTTCACCGCTTACGATGTGGTCAGATACTGTTAGAATTGTCAGTGCTTTAGCACCCAACTCTGCAGCCACACCGTAGATACCTGCAGCTTCCATGTCCACGCCAAGCATACCAAGTTTTTCCATTCTTTCATAAATTTCTGGCTGTGGGTGGTAGAAAATATCTGTAGAGAAAACATTACCTACTTTTACTGACACTTCTTGCTTTCTTGCTTGCTCTACAGCAGTTTCTAGCAATTCATAATCAGCGATAGCTGAGAAATCGTGGTCCATGAAACGCATGCGGTTTGCTTTAGAGTCTGTAGATGCACCCATTGCGATTACAACATCCATCAATTTAACGTCTTTACGAACGGCGCCACAGCTACCAACACGAATAACGTTTTTTACACCGTACTCAGCAATCAACTCGTGTACGTAGATGCAGCAAGAAGGGATACCCATGCCATGGCCCATAACGGACACTTTCTTACCTTTGTAAGTGCCTGTGTAACCGAACATGTTGCGAACGTCACAGACTTGTTTAACGTCTTCTAAAAATGTTTCCGCGATGTATTTTGCACGTAATGGGTCGCCTGGCATAAGAACAGTTTCGGCAAAGTCACCCATTTGGGCATTAATATGAGGGGTAGTCATAGCGTAGAACTCCAATAAAAGACTAATATTTGGCGATATACCGTCACTCTAAAACAGAACATGTCTGATCAGCGCGAGCATATCACCACAAATGTTGATCATGTTGCGATGATTTGAGGGAATACTATTAATAAATTACCCATCACCCAACGATTGATGTCACATTATGTTGAGAATTTCAGACAATTTTAGCACCATATAACCAAATATGTTGAACTCTTTCCCCCAGCCGATGAAAAAGTGCTCTCTGTTTGATCCTATCTAGGCAGCAAACTGTATATCAACATTAAGACGTTTCGATTAGTGGGTTTAAACAGGGAGAGAATAATGAGTGAGAAAGATAAGGCCTTAGTTGGTATCAGCGCTTGTGTTTTGGGCAACAAAGTCAGATTTGATTCTGGTCACAAGAAGAATAAGTTTGTTGTGAACGAATTGGGGCAGCATTTTTCCTTCTTACCCATTTGCCCCGAGGTTGCTATTGGAATGACAGTTCCTAGGCCAACTATTCGCCTTGTACAGAGTGATAACGAGATAGTTTTGGTCGAGAGTAAAGATAGTAGTAAGGATTACACTGGCGCGATGGCACGGTATTCAAAAGAGACAGCATCGCAGCTCTCACAGAAAAAACTCTGTGGTTATGTAGTATGTGCCAACTCGCCAACTTGTGGTATGGAACGAGTAAAAGTTTACAAGGAAAACAGTGCCCGAAAAGAAGGTGTTGGTCTGTATACGTCCAATTTAATGGAAGCAATGCCATGGCTACCGATCGAAGAGGATGGTCGGTTGAATGATCCTGCATTAAAGGAGAACTTCGTCAATAGAGTGTTTAGTTTGCATGACTTTTACTGCTCAATGGGCGAAGAACCGACAGTTAGGAAGATAATTGAGTTTCACTCACGATATAAGCTGACACTAATGGCACACCACCCAGAAGCGTACAAAGAAATGGGGCGGTTGGTAGCAGATGTAAAATCGTATCCGATTGATAAGTTCTTCACCATTTACCGACTGGCATTGATGAAAGCTTTGCAGCAGCAAGCAAGTCGAAAAAATAATACTAATGTCTTAATGCATGTAAGAGGTTACTTTAAGCGCTCCTTAAGCAAAACCCAAAAGCAGGAAATAGGTCGTCTTATTGAGGATTATAGAAAAGGGGAGTTACCGTTAGTCGCGCCTTTGGTGTTATTGAAACACTACTTGTCTTCATATCCGAATGATTACCTCTCGAGCCAAGCGTATTTTGATCCTTATCCACAAGAATTGAGGTTAAGGTATGGGCTATAAAAGTTACTGAATGGTGTATTGAATTGTTCATCCTTATGGATAAGCTCAGGAGGCTATATCCATAAGGAATTTTTGATATGGCTTTGCTAGTCAACAAGAGTTGCTTTAGTTTCGATGTTCTCTGGCAAAGAAATGTTCCACTTTTCAAGCTGAGTTTTGCTAAACAGTAGTCTACCTTTCTCCGCTGTAACGGGAATCAAATTTCCTTTTGTGTCACCTTCTAATATTTTTTTAGCGATTTGACCTGCAGCCTCTCCTTGTGCCTCACCGAACAAAACAAAGCCACCAATCGCTTTCTTCTTTCCAACTGCTACGTTCCAAAAACCATATAGTGGAATAGGTGTATTCTCTGAGGTCCATTCAGCCACGGATTCATAGCCCACAAAACCGTCTCCGGATTCAGCTTTTATTCTGTGCATCATAGACATTATTAGAATCGTATTTTCTTGGTTTGAAAGTTTGCCTACTTCTTCTTTCCAAGTATCAAAATTGCTGATCAGGTTTACATGAACTTTTACGCCATTGAATATATTAGTTTCTTTGCCGTTGAAAACATCCAGAAAAATGATTTCTGAGGTCGGGCTTTTATCGAAAAGAATTCTAATCTGCTCTAAATTCTTGTTGATCTTTTTGAGGTATAAAATTGAACGCTTTAAGAGTGGCCTTTCCAAAACTCCATCAACGTACTTGAGCTTGCCGACATTTTTTCCATCAAAGTAGTTTCTCGGATTGCTATTTATACCGTAGAACACAGTATAAACTTGATTGTCATTGAGCTTCTTGCCAAGTAGCCTGAGAGCGTTGTCGTCACCCAAGAAAACAATCGCGGGTTTGAGTTCTTTTACTTTCTCGAAAGCGATATCTGCTCGAGATTGGAATTCTTCTCGCGGTATCCTTTTCGTGTCCATATCATATATATGGTACTCATACTCGTCCCCCAATACCTCTTGGATCTTGTTTGAGGCACCGCTCACCCAATCGAGATCTGAGTGATAGCTGTTAATAATTAATATCTTATCCGTCGCATAGCCATAGAAGGGGATTGTTGCAATTACTAGTAGCACGAAGCGAAGCATTACTTGCCTTGTCATAGTCGCCTCCATCCTTAGAGAAAAACTACATTAAGAATAGTGGCAAATACTTTGTTCTACAAAGGCTGGGAAGAGATATACATTAGAGTAAAGGGGCTAATAATAAGCCCCTTTGGTATCGGTATTATGCTGCTGATATTGCGGGTTTTGACACCAGCTTCTTGACGCCTTTTACTACAAAGCTTAAGGCCAAAAATGCTGATGCTGTGGTAACAATGGTCGCTCCAGAAGGCAGGTTTGTGTAGAAGGACACGATCAATCCCACTAAAGTAAATACCAAACACCACAAAATACTGTGGACCATCATCGCGGCGGTTGATTTTACATATTGAGAGGCAAGGTATGCTGGCATCGTCAATAGGGCAATGACCATGATAATACCCACTACTTGAACCATGACCACACTGGTAATAGCGACAAGCACAAGCAAGGATAGGTATATTTGCTTAATCTTCACCCCTTTACTTTGTGCAAACTCGGAGTCAAATGCCATTAATACTAGTGATCGGTAGTTGTATATGGTGTAGCAGACAACAATCGCGGTGATAGCGAACATTAGATAAATCGTATCGATAGGAACAGTCAGAATACTACCGAATAGGTAACTAGCTAGATTCGCCCCATAGCCTGGTGTGAGAGCCATAAGAATGACACCTAGAGCCATGCCAAATGACCATATCAAGCCAACAAAAATTTCTATGTGTTCGTTCTTTTTCAGGCTTATTACACCTAGCAACAGAGCATTTAAGCTTGTAAAAGCGAGTGTTGCAGGCATGATTGTTGAGCTGCCTGTGAAGATAGCAAGTCCAACGCCACCATATGCAGTGTGAACAACGCCACCGGATAGAAACACTAGGCGATTTACCACAACTAATACGCCAATAATACCCGCAGATATACTGACTAGCAGCGCCGCCATTAGAGCATGCTGGATGAAATTGTATTGGAGTAATTCAATCATGAATGTTCCTCGCAATGGTCAGTCTCACACTGAGTAATGGCGTGATTATGTATATGAAGGTGGTGGCAATTCATTCCGTAGAGGTGGTCAAGCATATCAGGGGTAAGCTCAGCGGATTCTTGCATACGCATTGTCTGATTTAGCCCAAATACACGAGTAATATTGTGGCTTAAAATACTTAAATCATGACTGACAACTAATACGGCAATGTCTTCTGGCAACTTCGCTAACACCTGGAAAAAGCAAGCGGTCATGTTTGGGTCCACATTGCTGGTCGGTTCATCTAAGATGAGTAGTCTTGGATGTCCCATAAGTGCTCTTGCAACAAGTACACGTTGGCGCTGCCCGCCGGAAAGCTCGGAGAACATTCTGTCTTGAATATGTTCAATTTCCAGCACTTCCACGACCTCTTTGAGCCATTCTTTCAGTGCTTTTTTGTCTTTGAGTTGAGCTTTCGTTGCGCCCATTAAAATCACGTCATTCACGCGAATGGGTAAAATAGGCTTTACGTGATGTTGCTGAGGAACGTAGCCAACCAAATCAGGCGATTTGCCTGGGCGACGATCAAATAAGTTGATATTTCCTTGATAGCCTTTTTCTAGGCCTAAAAGCAGTTTTACTAAGGTGGTTTTTCCGCCCCCGTTGGGGCCAAGAAGGGCGCACCTGTCGCCCTTCTTAAGTTTGAAACTGACGTCCTTTAGTACCAAGTTTCCTTTGTACGCAAAGCTCAGGCCTTGGACGTCGACAATACTTTCCATTTTATCTCATTAATTATTAGTTACATCGCAGCAGCTTTAAAAGCTTTAGCAATAGAGACAAGGTTTTGTCCCCAATCTTCTGCTAGAGGATCGATAGCGACAACTTTACCACCGATTTCATTCGCGATCACCTTCGCTTGCTGTTTAGAGAATTGTGGCTCAATAAACACAACTTTAATGTGCTCTTTCTTAGCAGTATCAATCAGATGCTTTAGGCGTTTTGCGCTTGCTTCTTTGCCTTCTTGTTCAATTGGGAATTGACGTAGACCATAGTCAGCAGCGAAGTAACCCCATGCTGGGTGGAATGTCATAAACTGGTTGTCTTTCGCTGGGATTTTTGCAGCAATTTTAATTACTTCTTCATCGATAGAGTTGATTTTCTTAGCGAATTTCAAGTAGTTCTCACGGTAGTATTGTGCGTGAGCTGGGTCAGCTTTAGTTAGAGCATCACGGATGTTCATCGCTTGGATACGAACTAGCGCAGGTGACAACCAAATGTGTGGGTCTTTAATTCCAGAGTGGTTGTGCATGTGGTGACCGTGGTCATCAAACTCCATTGGCATTTTTTCAATACCTTTTTGAGTCTTAACAATAGTCATTTTAGGGTTTGCACTGTGGAATCTTTCTAGCCAAGTTGTTTCAAAAGGTACACCAACAGCGAAATATAGTTTGCTTTCATGAAGCTTAGTCACTTGAAGTGGTGTTGGGTCGTAGTCTTCTGGCTCAGCTCCTGGTGGAACCATCACGTTAACGTCTACATACTTGCCGCCGATTTCGTTGACGAAGTATTTTTGTGGCACGATGCTTACAGTCACTTGCATAGGCTGCGCTTTAGCAAAAGACTGAAAAGCAACTAGGCTGAGCAATGCAGCAAGCAAAGCGAAAGGTGAAAACCGAAGTTTCATGAGTTTCTCCATATTTATCGTTAACGCTTAATTCTGAAAAGCGTGCGTATTGAAATTTGCGTGAATGTTATAACATAACAATAGCATTGAAAATCACTTTTTGTGTCTAACAACCTTATTTAAGGTCAAAGCACTGTTAAGAGGCAGTAAATAAGCAGTTACGGTTGGTCTGGTATAGGAACAGTTGATTATTGGGGGAAATTAACGCTAACCTTACAATAACCAAAAGGAATTAGTGGGTGAGGCAGTATCAGATGTGGAGCAGGTTGGTAAGAGTGGTTGCAATTGTATTCTTAACTATACCGACGACGGTAGCACTAGCAGCAACTTATCAATTCCCAATAGAAGGGAGTCAAATTGTTGGGAGAATTCAATATCATGTTGTTAAAAAAGGCGAAAGTTTAGCGGGCATTGCCAAGCAATATGATGTGGGCTTTTTGTCATTAATGGCTGCTAATAAGGGCGTGGATCCTTTTTTACCTAAGCCCGGATATGTTCTCACCATACCGACAAGAATTATTTTGCCCAACGTGCCTAGAGAAGGCGTAGTCATCAACCTTGCTGAGCTTAGGCTTTACTACTTTGAGCCTGACAAGCAAATTGTACATATCTTTCCAGTGGGAATTGGTCGCATAGGTCGGGATACACCAGAGATGGAAACGACAATTAGCCAAAAGAGAGCCAACCCTACCTGGACGCCTCCAGAGTCCATTCGTAAAGAGTACTTAGCAAAAGGCGTTACATTGCCCAAGATAGTACCATCTGGGCCAGATAACCCTCTTGGAGACTATGCTCTTCGCTTAGCCTATGGTGTTGGAGATTATTTGATACACGGTACAAACAAGAATTTTGGTATTGGCCTTCGTGTTAGTTCTGGGTGTATCCGCATGGAGCCTAAAGACATTAAATGGCTTTTTGATCATTCAGTAGTTGGAGAGAAAGTGACAATTATTGATGAGCCAGTAAAAATGACTTTAGAACCTGATAGAAGTGTGTTTGTTGAGGCTCATGAGCCTTTAACGCGCAGTGATGGAAGCAAGAAGATCCTCCGTATACCACAAGAGCTGCGTTGGTGGTTAGATGAGTTTCATATCTCGGATGATAAGGTTAAAGCAGTAATTCTTGCTCAAAATGGTGTGCCTGTAGAAGTTGCTAATCCTGAGCTAAGCCAAAAATTATAAATTAGGCTAAAAAGTAAGGCCAAATGTCGGGGTACATTTGGCCTTTTTTCATACAGAAATCGTGGAGCAATTTCTTGGGTAATAACCCTATTATGAAAATATGTGTAATGAGTAGAGTAGTGGATCGATATAATGCTGCAGCAAGATTAGTGATGCCAACCCGCTAATTACCACCCAGATTAAGCCGAATCTAAAGCTGACTAGCGTACAGATTATCGCAGCCATTACTTTTGGGTTTTCCATGTTGAACGCAAAGTTTGCGCCTTTTCCTAGAATGCCTACAGCGATGATAGCTGGTAATACAGTCACAGGAACAAATCTCAATGTCTTTTTAAATCTCTCAGACATTGTGAATCTGCCAGCCAAGCCGATGATGGCAAAGCGAATGACGAAGGTTGCTAACGCCATTGATAGTGATAGTAAAATCACATAGTGGCTGCTCAATGAAAAATGTGCGGTAGTATCCATAATGAATCTCTCTTAAATTTGTTTAATTCGTTCGTTGATGCACTAGGACCAGATTAGCTTGCGCATAGTGAGTTTGGTTCTACGCAAGGCTCTTCACTCTTTGGGCTTGCAACTCTCTGTTCAACTTTGCTTGGCTTTGCTTCTTCGACTAGCTGTGTTTCTTCAGCTTCTTTAGTTTGTTTAATTTGCTCTGCCTCAGTAGCAAGATCCATTCTGTAGCCAGCGTATACACCAGTTGCAGCGGCAATAACGTATGCTAGCGAGTAAGGTAAGTTTGCTAGTAGGATTGCTGTTACAGTTGCAACAACAGCAGCAACGATACATTCGCGGCTTTTCACTTGCGGTATTACTATCGCAATAAATGCAGCGATCATGGCGAAATCTAACCCGTAATTCGCGATTTCAGGGAACGAAGCACCAATCCAAGCGCCTAGGAAGTCAGCGAGAACCCAGCTTCCCCAGAAAGTGAACATTGCACCCAGATAAAACCAATGACGGTTCTTCTCTTGTTTCTTCATTTCACCAATAGTGCTCGCAAATACTTCGTCAGTCAGGCCATAAGCCATCAACGCTCGCATCCAAATTGGATAGTCTTTCATGTGTTCAGATTGCGCAGCACTATAAAGAATATGTCTTAAGTTGATAATAAAAGTCGTCAACATGATGACTAGCATGGCCGCAGAAGCTTGGACTAGCCCCAAGGCAACCATTTGTGCAGAGCCTGCAAACACCGTTAAAGACCACATGGTACTTTGAAAAACGCTCATACCTGCATGAACGCTGATGGTTCCAACTATAAAAGAGAAAGGAAAATTTCCTACGCATAAAGGAAAGATCGCTTTCATACCAGATAGGGCTAATTGTTGTTTTTTCATATGATGCCTACATGTGCATAAAATAAAATATATTTGCAAAAATTATACAAATCATTCGTCTGATGACTTTTCGTGACTAAATATATTCATGAACAATTGCACTTTCAAAACTTTTTGATCAAAAAAATGGGAACTAAATCGGTTTTATAAGTCTATATAGTTGATATTTAAGATTATAAATATTCGTTTCAAAAACAAAAAATTATAATGCCATTTGTGAAATGCAAAAATATTTGCATGTGTGTGGTGTTTGGTGGTTAAAATAGTTTTGCAAAATTCAACAACCAAGAGACATAGACAATGAAAAGTGTGATTACTTCAGAGAAGGCTCCAAAAGCAATCGGTCCATACGCTCACGCGAATCGTTTTGAAGGATTGATCTTTACTTCTGGCCAACTACCAGTAGACCCGAGCACATCAAGTATCGTGGAAGGCGGTATCACAGCGCAGTCTTATATGGCACTGGAAAACCTGAAATCAGTACTTGAAGCTGGTGAGGGTGATTTGACGACAGTACTGAAGACAACTTGTTACCTGTCAGACATTGCTGATTTTGCTGCATTCAACGAAGTATACAAAGAATTCTTCGGTGCAGACTTCCCTGCTCGCAGCTGTTTTGCAGTTAAGCAATTGCCTTTGGGCGCGTTGGTAGAAATTGAAGCAATCGCATTTCGCAAATAAATAATTAGTACCCGAATTATCCAATACCTCTCAACTTCGATGGTTCGGGTACTACTCAATTAAAATAAAAAGAGGGCCAATGATGAATACGCAATGGCAGCAGTACCAAGATATTTTGAATTCCGTAGTGAAACCAGCACTAGGCTGTACAGAGCCAATTGCTGCGGCTTATGCTTCTTCTGTAGCTGCGGAGCTACTAGGTGAAAAGCCTGAAGAGCTACGAGTACAGGTGTCTGATAACTTGTATAAAAACTCTATGGGAGTTTATGTTCCAGGTACGGGTGAAATTGGACTACCGATTGCTGCTGCAGTAGGCGCCATTGGTGGTAACCCTGATGCTGGACTGGAAGTTCTAGCTCAAATCAATCAAGAGCAAGTGAAAGAAGCAGACGCTTTTATCCAAGCAAAAAAAGTACACGTTAAGCGTAAACAAGTAGAAGAGTTTATCTACTGCCGAGTTGAAGCAACGGCGGGTTCAAAATGCGCAGTTGTCGAGATCAGCGGCGGCCATACTCAAATCATTAAGAAAGAGTTGAATGGTGAAGTTGTATTCTCGCAAGACGCACAAACAGCGAAATCTACGGGCAATATCTGCGATGGTGTTGATATTAGCGTAGAGAAAATCTACGACTATGCTCTAAATGCCGAATTTGAAGACATTAAGTTCATTCTTAAAGCTGCTGAGCTGAATGAAGCGCTATCTCAAGAAGGTCTGAACAATATTTACGGTTTGCAAGTTGGTCGTGCAATTAGTCAAAGCGTAGCAAGCGGCCTTTTAGGTGACGGTCTTGCAAATAACATTGTTATGCGTACGGCTGCAGCGTCGGATGCTCGTATGGGCGGTGCGACACTCCCAGCAATGAGTAACTTTGGTAGCGGTAACCAAGGTATTGCGGCGACTATGCCAGTAGTTGTGGCAGCAGAACACTTTAAATCAAGTGAAGAACAACTAGCTCGCGCTCTTATCCTAAGTCACTTAGGAGCGATCTACATTAAGTCTCACTATCCTCCGTTGTCAGCATTTTGTGGTAACACAGTGACAAGTGCAGCGACGTCAATGGCAATGGTTTATTTAGCTGGTGGTAGCTTTGCTCAAGCATGTGCTGCAATTCAAAACGTATTGAGTGACTGCTCTGGTATGATTTGTGACGGTGCAAAATCAACATGTGCGATGAAAGTGAAAACGTCTACAAACGCAGCTGTAGTAGGTTTCATCATGGCAATGAGAGACAGTGAAGCGAAAGAGCAAGGTATCGTTGCAACGACAGTAGAACAAAGCATATCTAATATCGGTAAAATGGTTTCAGCGGGTATGACTCGAACTGATGAGACGATTATTGATATTATGGCAGCATAGTTTTGTGTTATGGTCTCAACCATCCTAGGATGGTTGAGACTAAAAATTAGAGGTGATACGTGTACGAACTAACTGATTCTGATTTGGAAATATTAGAAGCAATTAAAAATGTTGTAGATGGAATCGCCGCGATGTGGGGGGAACATACCGAAGTTCTATTGCATAGCTTGGATACGAACAACCCTTCTGTCATCAAAATTCAAAATGGTCATATCACTGGTAGAGATGTCGGTGCGCCGATCACCAACATTGCGATAGAGAAGCTTAATCAAGGGAAGGATGTATCCGAGGCCTATATTACTCGAAGCCCTGATGGGAAAACCCTTCGTTCTGTTACTACTGTTATTCGCAATCGATATAACCAGCCTATTGGGTTACTCTGCATTAACTCAAATCTAGACGCACCCTTTCAGTCCTTAGTGCGTTCATTAATTCCAGAATATACTGCTGCTCCAGCAAATGTGACTAACGAGCTGTTTGCCCGTAGCAATGAAGAAATGTTGTTGCAAACAATTGAAGGTGTGCAAACGGAAGTACTGGAAGATCCAACTATACCACCGTCGAAAAGAAGTCGAGAGATTGTCGAAAAGCTTTATGAGCAAGGGTTGTTTGAGTTAAAAGACAGCGCTCAAATTGCAGCTAAAGGCCTCGATATTTCTATTCACACTATTTATCGTCACCTACGAATGCTTAAAGGTACAGAAGCCTGCTAGCAAACGCTACCATCGCGAAGCGGTTTATATAATTCAGGCTTTTTCTCAAGTGAACCTGCACTGAATCTATCTTCCGTTAGGCCAATTTACAATATTATTTCAGAGCTTCTCCCTGAAATATTGAATTATTATAAAAGAGAGCTGGAGGTCGAAAGTGGCCTCAAAAACATCGTGTTGGAATATGATCTAGGTCGAGGGAAGAAAGATACATTTTATTTGTTATTCAAGGAGGACAAGGGTACTCCGCTAAGTTCTTACTTTGGTATGTTTCATAGCCTTTGCCTTTATTTTTATAAAACGTTTGACCAAGGTCAGCTAGAGTTTTTCTTTATATCGGAACTTATTAAAGGCATAGAAGCTCAAGAATAAAGTAGGCAGTATTTTCTCCTTTTGATGTTTTGAAAAATCGGCTTTCTTTTACGCCTATACAATTAGATTATCTAAAACTTATTGAGCTAGAAATAGACTCAAAAACATTTCCAGAATAACCAACCAATCCGCACGGTCGAAGCTGCCATAGTAGATTTGAAACATAAATTTATGGTGAAGTCTAAATCACACTTATAATGTTATTTAAAACTTCATTATATTATCGAAGTGAATCTACACATTAACGCGGTTTGTCGTGAACATTCATTAACGTGGTGCGATTTGAAGCGGCAAGCGGGTAAATGGGGTATCAGAAAGTGATTAGGTGAGCCTATCGAACATAGGCCCACTGCAGTAATTGTTATTTCGTGTAGGATTGAGCAATGTTGTTGATTCTTTCGTTTGCACGAGATGCTTCTTCTTGAGCAGATTGAGATGCTGTTTGATTCTTTTGAACCTCAGAGGACAACGCATCAACTTTTTGGCTTAATTCATCAACTTTGTTTGTTAAAGCGTCTACTTTAGACGCTGTTTCTGTATCTGTTGTCGCACAACCAGCGAGTAGAAGTACAGAAGAAGCTGCAGCTGCCAGAATGATTTTGTTCATATACTGTTCCTTTGTATTAACTAAGTATCAAAAGTCGCCCTACACATTCTTCGTTATATAGTGACGAAATAAAGTGTAGACACTATCCTACAAATGACCCACCTTTGAAAAGGCAAAATACCTTAAGTATTCAGTTCATTCCTCGAATAATTGATTGAAGTCTCATTGCTGCGATGAAATAAGCTCTTAAAGACTTATAACGCTAGCTTTTGAATTACGTACTGAAAACTGCCTCTAGAGCTTCATCGTGGCATTATTTAGCTCTTTAGACTTTGGCCTTCTTTGGTCAATTGTTGTATCATGCGCTGTTTTTTATTTATCTCTGATTTTCCGAAGTCGAAAAGATTGGACATGTTAGAGTGAAACTTTGTTACCGGAGTATCTTTTGCAATTTAAAGAGTTAGGTTTAGACAACCGCTTATTAAAAAATCTCAATCACTATGCCTTTAGTAAGGCCACTGACATTCAGCAACAAGCGATTCCTGTTGCGATTGCTGGAAAAGATTTACTTGCCTCATCAAAAACTGGATCAGGTAAGACGTTGGCGTTTGTTCTACCGATGCTTCATAAATCTTTAAAGAGCAAGGCTTTTTCGGCAAAAGATCCTCGTGGCTTAATATTAGCCCCAACGCGCGAGCTAGCTAAACAAGTTTATGGTGAGCTCCGTACCATGCTTGGTGGACTATCTTATGATGCAGCGTTGATTGTCGGTGGTGAAAACTTTAACGATCAGGTTAAAGCGTTGAGACGTTATCCAAGGTTTATCGTTGCGACACCGGGACGATTAGCCGACCATCTTGAACATCGTTCTTTGTACCTTGATGGCCTAGAAACATTGATCTTGGATGAAGCTGATAGAATGCTGGATCTTGGCTTTGAGGCAGAGCTCAGAAAAATTCATAAATTGGCTCATCATCGCCGCAGACAGACATTGATGTTCTCTGCCACCCTTGATCATGCAGAAGTGAATGGTATTGCTTCTGATATGCTTGACTCGCCGAAACGAATCGCGATAGGTGTTTCGAATCAAGAACATAAAGACATTACGCAAAAGTTTTATCTATGCGATCACCTTGATCACAAAGAAGCGCTGTTAGAGCGAGTGTTGCAGGAAGCGGAATATCGTCAGGTAATAATTTTTACTGCAACAAGAGACGATACTGATCGACTCACTGACAAGTTAAACAAGCAAGGGCTAAAAGCCGTCGCGCTGAGCGGTAACCTCAACCAAGGTCAGCGTAACACGATCATGAGCCAATTCGAGCGAGGAGTATATAAAATTCTCGTTACTACCGATGTTGCGTCTCGCGGGCTAGACATTGCGAATGTAACTCACGTGATTAACTTTGATATGCCTAAACACACTGAGGAATATGTTCACCGTGTTGGACGTACTGGGCGTGCAGGCAACAAAGGGGATGCAGTTTCACTTGTTGGCCCTAAAGACTGGGCGAGCTTCAAACGCGTAGAAACCTATCTTCAGCAAGATCTGTCTTTTAGTGTCTTCGACGATCTTAAAGGCAAATTTAAAGGCATTAAACCTAAGAAACCTCACTTTAAAAAGAAAAGCTCTGCTAGCCAACAAAATAAGAAGGCTAAGGCACCACAGAAAAGCAGAAAGCCAGTTAAACGTGATAAGAGTTTCCACCAAAATGTTTCAGTGGGAGATGCAGTATTTATCCCTAAGAAAAAAGTGGCACCTAAACAAGACGATGAGTAAACATCTGTTCTTGAAGGCTAATTAGTTAAAGTGGTGAGTAGATAGCGGTGTCCTTTTGGGACACCGTTTTTGATCATACACACCGCAAAGCAATAGTGTCGATTTTTCGTCTAGACTTAATACAGTTGGCTAAATTGTATATCGGCTTTGTATACGCTATTAGGGAGAGCCATACAATGAGGCTAGTTTTTTGTGCGTTGTTTTTTGTCGCGAGTTTCGTTAAGGCTGAAACTTTTGTTGCTCACTGCAGGGATCGACCGCCAGAGCTTGTTCCAACCAACCCAGGCTGTTCAGGACCAATCGCAGAAATTATTGAAACCGCTGTTGGGAAGCTTGGACACGAAGTGGAGTGGCATCTGGTACCTTGGATCAGAACAATTAAAATTGCCGAATATGGCGATGTAGATATTATTCCTCGCCACTCAATGAACGACAAACGTAGTGAGTTTCTATATCCCGCCACATATGGCTACGAGACTTGCAATGTTTATTATATGGTGAACAGTGATTCGCAGATCAAAATCGAACGCTTCGAAGATCTTGTCGGACTAATTGTTGGCGCTAGGCGAGGCAGCTTTTACTCGAAAACATTCAATGAATCGACCGAGCTGACCAAGCGATTTTATAATTCCGATGAACAATTGCTTCTGCTCCTCAAAGCTCAGAGAATTGATGTCGCTATCGTGTCGTCAGGACAAAATGAAGAGACGTATCGCAATGAGCCTATAATTCACCAAGTGAAGTATATTGATACGTTTTACAATGGTCGCCATATCAGCATCCCGAAAAAATCTCCGATGGCAAAATATCAGGCTGAATTTATACAGATCATTGATGAGATGCGAACAAGTGGAGAGGTCAACGCGATATTCCAGAAGTACAACGTTCCTCCCCCAGTTCAGTATAAAGAATAAGGCTCTCAGCGATCAGAGCTAACGCAGCATACTCGAATAAATTTGCAGGCCGCGTTCAGTTAGTGAGTACACTCTCCCTTGCTCTTTTTCAACAAGCCCGCAATTGACCAGTTGCTTCAGATGGAAGTTGAATTTGGTATGATCTTCGATACCGACAATCCGGCACAAGTCCATAAATTTGAGTTTGCGATGCGCCTTTAGTTGTTTGACCACCATACGTCGTATTGGATTTGAAAGTGCGTTAAAAATTAAGTCGTCACTTCTTTCATCAATCGGTGCTTTTGGCGCGCGCTCCGCGTATACACGCTTTAGCGTGATAGAAAGTGTTGGCAGATTAAATGGCTTGGTTAAGAATTCATCAGCGCCTTTTTTCATTGCGTCAACGGCGACGTCGACCGTAGCAAACGCTGTGGTTATCACAATGCCGATATTGGGGTGCAAGCGCCGTAAACTGGTCAACGCTTCAACCCCAGTCATTCCAGACATCACGACATCAAACAAAGCGATATCAAAATGAGCGTTTGCAGCAGCATCGAGTGCATCTTCGGCATTGGTATAAGCCGAGACTTCAAATGACTCCAGCGTAAGAGCTTCGACGAGCACTTCCCTGAGTTGCTTGTCATCTTCAGCTAAAAGTAATTTGAGCGTCATTATATTTTCCTTGGTATTTGAATTTCAGCTGTTAAGCCATCACCATCTTCATTGTTGAAAAGGTTAAGTGTGCCGCCATGTTGCGTGATAATTTGTTTGCTTAGGGCTAACCCCATTCCAGTACCTTCACCTTTGGGTTTTGTTGTGAAAAATGGTTGTGTCGCCTTTTCTATCAAACTTATTGGCATTCCGCTACCAAGATCGATCACTCTCACAATGGCATTTAGCTTATCTTGATAGCCGACTATACGTATGTAGTTCTTGTTTTGGCTCGCGTCGATCGCATTAGTGATGAGGTTACTTAGTACTTGTTCGAGTAGCCCTTTGTCTGCCATAACTTGCAAGTCTCGCGATACAACCTTGTCGACTTTAAAGCCACTTAGTCGATAGTGATTGAGAGCTAATGCTGATTCTATAACTTCATGTAGCAAAACAGACTCACGTTCAATAGGTTTGTAATGTGCGTAGCTTAGAACTTCTTGGCTAATTTCAGCAGCGCGAGCTAAACCATAACGGATGCGATCTATTTGCCTTTGGTGATCTTCATTGTCTGGTAACTGTTTCGATAGCAGATCACAGCTCATCATAGCGCTGCTAATCGGCGTTTTAATTTCGTGGGCTACAGCAGAAGTAAGTTCGCCTAATTCTTTTAGCTTGGCATCTTGATGTGACTGATGAAGTGTGGCTTTTTTTTGTTTGTCTTTTTCTATGTCGAATATTCTCAGGGCGTGCCACAACGTGACTAGTAACGCGGTAGCAAATATCGTTCTTAGAACCAAAACCCATAACCCTAAATCAGTGGTAAAAAGACCTGTAGAGATGCCGTAGCCGATAAAAGCAATACTGGTGAGTTTAAAGGGAATGGATGAACCATAGCCATCTTGCTCCAGAGAACTGGCGAAGTTATAGAGTGCGCAGCCAGCCAGTAAGCTTGCTCCAAGACTGAATACCAGCCGTATCTGCATTTCAGTATTATGAACAAAAAAGGCGTAGTTTTCATGGTCGTGTCGCCAAAACAAATTGGTGACGAATATGATCAGGACGACTAAAACAGCAAGTCTTATCCACGATTTATTCTGCCAGTCTGTAATTTCCAATACCCGCCAAGCAAAAATTCCTAGGACGATGTACGAGAGCCACAGCTTGAGAAGTTTGAAAACAGTGAGTGCAGCGGAAGAGGCGAACTCATGTTGGTAAATAATTAAGTAAAGTTCAGACCATTCGTGGATGCCATGAATCAAACCAAACGCAGCCAAGAGAGGTAAAGTTGGTGCTAATCGGATCTGACTTTCATGTAAGTCTCTGAACAGTATGCAAAAGAATATGGCAAAAAACATCAGGCCATAAATGAGGTAAATTTTGAAGATAAGTAGCATATCCATACGCAAATTCTAATTGACAGTTTGTTCAACATCAACGCCGCTCATCATTTTTGTAATCATATAATCGAATATTACAATGAGTGCATATAATAAGTTAGCTTGATAAAAATCCGATTTTTGTGAATTTTATTTATCATGTTTTATGTTCATCTGATAATTCTTATTCACTACTAGTGTGATTTAGCTCATTCTTCATAAATCTGTCACATTGAATTTCTAATCTCCGTTTCGTCAGCTGATGAACCTCATCTGACACACATAGAAAAGGCATTCTTTTCTTTAGTTTTACTTGAACACTAAAACTAATTTCGGTCTATCGGAATCATTCTAATAGCCGAATCTACTTGAAACTATATCCGGAGATATATTGTGAAATTTATCAAATCAGCTCTAGTATCATCGTTATTGGTTGCTGCATCGTTTGGCGCTTCAGCTCAAACTACGATTAACGGTGCTGGTGGTACATTCCCATACCCTGTTTATACGAAGTGGGCGAAACAATACGCTCAAGATCATAAAGTACAAATCAACTATCAAGGTGTAGGCTCGGGCGCTGGTATTAAAGCGATCGAATCAAAAACAGTAGATTTCGGCGCAAGTGATGCTCCACTAACGCCAAAACAGCTAAAAGAGCAAAACATGACGCAGTGGCCAGCAGTAATGGGTGCGACGGTCATGGCAATCAACCTTCCTGGAGTTAAGCCAGGTGAACTAAAACTTAGCGGCCCTGTTGTTGCTGATATTTATCTAGGCAAGATTAATAACTGGAACGACCCTGCAATCGCTAAGTTAAATCCAGGCCTTAAACTACCGGATCACAAAATCTATGTGGTACACCGTTCAGATGGCTCTGGTACTACATTCAACTTCACTGAATATCTAGATCAAGTAAGTCCGACTTGGCACAAAGAAGTAGGTTTTGCGAAATCTGTCGAGTGGCCTAAAGCGGCAATTAACCTTGGTGGTAAAGGTAATGCAGGTGTTGCCAATGACGTGACTCGTACTCGTTACTCTATTGGCTATGTTGAATATGCTTATGCGAAAGAAACAGGTTTAACGTATACGGCAATGAAAAACCGTGATGGTAAGTTCTTAGAGCCTTCAATGAAGACTTTCCAAGCTGCAGCTGCGAATGCAGATTGGAAAAACGCTCCGGGTTACTACTTGCTACTTAATAACCAGCCTGGTGCTCAATCTTGGCCGATGACTGCTGCAACATTTATCTTGATGCAGAAAAACCAGCCAGATGCAGCAAAAGCAAAAGATATTATTAAGTTCTTCGCTTGGACTTATGACCACCCTAAAGCGGCGACAGATCTCGATTATGTTCCAATGCCTCAAAACCTAATCAATATGGTTAAAAAGACTTGGCAGAACGACCTTACTCACAACGGTAAGAAATTCGTAACAGCGCAAACAGTCGCTAGCACGAAGTAATTAGAGCTTAAAAATGCCTCTATTCGACTGATTGAACGATTTAATTCGGATAGAGGCAGTTAAAATATTATGACGACAACGACATTAAGAAATAAAGTGAATGGAGATTCAATCTTTAATAAGGTGAGTCTTTTCAGCGCTTTAATAATATTCATAACTTTGGCTGGCTTAGTGATTTCACTGTTTCATGGTGGATGGCCTGCATTTGAGAAATTCGGCCTGAGTTTTATCTACAAAAGTGAATGGGATCCTGTAGGCGGTAATTTTGGTGTTGCAGCTGAAATCTACGGCACGTTGGTTTCTTCACTGATTGCAATCATCATCGCGGTGCCTGTATCTCTAGGAACGGCAATCTTCTTAGCTGAATTGACACCAACATGGGTCAGTGAACCTGTGGGCAAAGCGGTTGAACTGCTAGCTGCGGTACCGAGTATTATCTACGGTATGTGGGGGTTGTTTGTATTCGCGCCTTGGTTTTCCAATGGTTTCCAGACGTGGGCAGGGGATCACTTGGTTGGTTTACCGATTATTGGGCCTCTGTTTGACGGGCCACCAATTGGCATTGGATTAATGACGGCGGGGATCATTCTATCGATCATGATCCTACCAATTATGACTTCGTTCGCGAGAGACGCTTTAAACTCGATACCTAATGTTGTGCGCGAAGCTGCTTACGGTATTGGCGCAACAAACTTTGAAGTGATCGTTAAAGTTCTTATCCCTAAAGTTAAGAACGCCATAGTTAGCGCAGGCATTTTAGGCTTAGGCCGTGCACTGGGTGAAACGATGGCAGTAGCGTTTGTTGTTGGTGGTTCAAGCAGTATCTCTGAATCACTATTTATGCCAGCAAGCACTATTTCCGCGACTATCGCTCAGCAGTTTGGCGAAGCGACTGGCAACATCTACATCTCGTCTCTAATTGGCTTAGGTGCAGTACTGTTTGTGATCACCTTCATTGTGATGATCTTAGCGAAGCGTCTACTAAGGGATTCAAAATGAAAATAAGAAAGCTGAAGAATTTACTGTTTTGGTGCTTTTGTACTGCCTCAGCAATGTTGGGTGTCTTTATTGTTTTCAACCTGCTTCACACCCTAGTTATTGACGGCTGGAAAGGTATTAACTGGGCAGTGTTTACTGAGCTAACCCCTGGTCCAGGCGAAGCGGGTGGCCTGAAAAATGCGTTAATTGGCAGTTTGATGCTGACATTAGTTGGTATTTTGATTGCTGCACCAATTGGTGTTTTAGCGGGAACTTGGTTATCTGATCAAGACAAAAATAACAAGTTCGCGGAGTACATTCGATTCTTAAATGGCATGCTGATGAGTGCGCCATCAGTGTTAGTTGGCCTGTTTGTTTACACTATTGTGGTTGTTCCTAGCGGCGGTTATTCAGGCTGGGCAGGAGCCATTGCACTCGCGATACTTGCTCTGCCGATGATTGTCTCTTCGACTGAAGAGATGCTTCGTCTAGTACCACCAACATTAAAAGAAGCGGGAACTGGTGTTGGCGCTCCTAAGTGGCGTGTTATCACCCAGCTCAGCTATCGTGCGGCAGCTCCAGGGATCATTACGGCAATCATACTGTCTATTGCGCGTATTTCTGGTGAAACTGCACCGTTACTGTTTACGGCAATGAACAGTAATTTTATGTCGAAAGACATGAGCCAACCTATGGCTAACTTGCCAGTGACTATTTATCAATTCGCTATGAGTCCATATACCTCATGGCAGAATCTGGCTTGGGCTGGAGCGTTAATAGTAACTGTGTTTATTTTGATTATGAATATACTGGCGACTCTGTTGCCGAAGATGATGAAGGCGAGAAAAGCATGAATATCTGTGCAGCAGAAGTATTTAGTGAGAGCGCAATGACAACAATGACCGCAAACCTAGCGTCTAATGATGAAGTAGCCCATCCGAAGCATCGCATGGAAATCCAGGATCTAAGCTTTTACTACAAAAAAGGTTCTAAGCCAGCATTGAAAAATGTTTCGATGCCTATATACAAAAATCGCGTTACTGCTCTTATTGGACCGTCAGGATGTGGTAAGTCGACACTATTAAGAACAATGAACAGGATATATGACCTATACAGCAGCCAATATGCTGAAGGGGAAATCCTGCTAGATGGCAAAACCATTTTCTCCAAAACAGACGTTAATGAATTGCGCTCTAAAGTGGGCATGGTTTTCCAAAAGCCAACGCCATTTCCAATGTCTATCTACGAAAACATGGCATTTGGACTAAAGCTTCAAGGTAAATCGAAAGCAGAAATAAAAGAAAAAGTAGAGTCAGCGCTTAAGCGTGCTCACCTATGGGAAGAGGTAAAAGACAAGCTCAATGCTGATGCAAGCGGTTTGTCCGGCGGTCAGCAACAGCGCTTATGTATTGCACGTACTATCGCGCTTGAGCCTGAAGTGATTTTAATGGATGAACCGACTTCTGCTCTTGATCCAATCGCAACTTCTGCGATTGAAACTCTTATCACTGAGCTGCGTGACAAGTTTACGATAGTAATAGTGACGCACAACATGCAGCAAGCAATTCGTATTTCTGATTACACAGGGTTTATGTACCTTGGCCAGCTTGAAGAATTTGGCGGGACAGAACAAATTTTCGAGAACCCAAGTAAAGATAAAACGCGCCAATACATCTCAGGTGATTTTGGATAAGCAGTAGAATCTCAGATTAAGCTCACGTCTCCTTGTATATAAAACTGTCGTCATAGCAAGGAGGCGTTCTTATTTAAACGGTGGCTTTGCTTATGGCAAGCCACCGTTTTTTATAGCTTTAATTTAATGTGACATACATTCAAGTTTTGAATAAAGATCTCGTTGTTACGTTCATGCTTGTAATGTTTGTAATCCATCTTTCAACCAAATGAAACATTACTGTCATAAATCTTCCTTACAGTGACACCGTTCAAGTAAAACTGACGGCTTTTTAGCCTCTATAGGAAAATGTGATGAAAAAGACAGTGATCGGTGCAATTGCACTCTTCAGTACTATGGCCTTAACTCCTGTTTCAGCAAAAGAAACAATCTCTGCCGTAGGATCAAGCAGTGTAACTCCACTGATGGAAGTTTTCTCTGAAACTTATACTAAGGAACATCCAGATGTGTATGTTGAGGTTCAAGGCCCTGGTTCATCTGCTGGTGTAAAAGCAGCAAAAAATGGATCTGCAGACCTTGGTATGTCATCTCGCAATCTTAAGCCCTCAGAAAAAGAGCCTAGCTTGGTTGAAGAAGTAATTGCTCGCGATGGTATTGCTGTCGTTGTAAACCCAAACAACAAGCTACAAGGCTTAACGGCTGAACAAGTCACTGCAATTTATAAAGGCGAAATCACGAACTGGAAACAAGTTGGTGGTGCTGACAAGCCTATTGTCGCTGTTACTCGTGATACTGCTTCAGGTACTCGTGGCGCATTTGAAGACATCTTGAAACTTAAGAAGAAAATTGCGGGCAAAAAAGTATCGGCAATATCTCAACGTGCTCAAGTAGCAAGCGGTAATGGTGCATTGAAGACTATGGTTGCTTCGAACCCTTATGCGATTGGTTATATTTCATTGGGAACAGTAGATAGCTCAGTGCATGCACTGTCTATTGATGCAACCCCAGCAACGGTTGCGAACGTGAAAAACGGGTCGTATAAAGTTGCTAGACCTTTCCTAGTTCTATACAAAAAAGGCAAACCTACTCCTGAAACTCAAAAGTTCCTAGAGTGGATGCTTTCCCCTCAAGCTCAAGAAATTGTGACTGAAAAAGGCTATATCTCAGTCAACTAATTGTTCTTCAACTATATTCAAATTTGCTCAGCCTCATTTTTGGCTGAGCGCTTTATATTCACTTCGGCATCACGTTGTAATGCTTCGAATTGTGAGAATTTTATATGACCATCGCAACAAATAGTGACAAGCTTATGGATACTCGAGCGGCACCACTTAAGAAAAAGGGCTTGCGCGCGAAAAAGCGTGTTGATTGGAAAGAGCGCCTATTTCATGGATTACTGCTAACAAATGCAATTGTTGGCATCGTATCGCTTGCTGTGATTGCCTATTTCATTGTTATGGAAAGTATTCCTGCTTTCCAAGAGGCAGGAATATTAGGCATTGTTTGGGGGCAAGATTGGCTACCTCCTGCGTTATATGGCGTAGCGACAATGATTGTCGCGTCAGTAGTATCAACCTTGGGCGCTGTGGTTGTTGGCGTGCCAATCGGTGTACTTACCGCGATATTTATTGCAGAAATTGCACCGAAAAGAGTGGCTGACATCATTCGACCTGCTGTTGAATTGTTAGCCGGTATTCCTTCTGTGGTGTATGGCTTTTTCGGCCTAGTTATCATCGTTCCTCTTATCCAGCAGACATTCAATGTCCCAGCAGGTAATACAATTCTTGCGGGGATTGTTGTTCTAGGAGTAATGATCTTACCTACCGTTATTACGGTATCAGAAACTTCAATCCGAGCGGTTCCTCGCTCATACAAAGAAGGCTCACTTGCATTAGGCGCTTCAAAAATTTTCACCATATTTAAGTTGCTCGTCCCAGCAGCTCGATCAGGCATTATGACAGGGGTCATTTTAGGAATTGGTCGTGCGCTTGGTGAAACGATGGCGATTATTATGGTGATGGGTAATGCGCCAGCGATGCCACAAGGTATTTTAGATTCAGCACGTACGTTGACAGCCAATATTGCAATTGAAATGTCTTACGCAAGTGGTGTTCACGCAAACGCACTTTATGCGACGGGTGTTGTTCTGCTTGTGTTTATCATGATTCTTAATGCGGCTCTACTGTACTTAAACCGCGAGAAGACGAGGTAATCAAGATGGATAGAGTTAAACTAAAACGTTCTCGTGCCTTCAAAGACAAAGTCCTAGGAGGGTTTGTCTGGCTTGCTGCAGGTGCAACCGTAGGGCTGCTGTTTTGGATAATCTGGTACATTTTGTCGAATGGATTGCAGCACGTAGATTGGAATTTCATTACCGATATTTATACTCGCACGGGTGATGAGCAAGGTATCTTCCCAATGATTATTGCCACTATCTATATGGTATTGGCTTCTATTGCTGTTGCAGCACCTCTTGGGATCATGACGGCAATCTATCTAACGGAATACGCTAAGGTAGGTAGCAAACTGGTGAAGGTGATTCGTTTTTGTACCGAATCCCTAGCGGGTATCCCATCAATCATCTTTGGCTTGTTTGGTATGACGTTTTTTGTCGCCATTCTAGGTTTAGGGTTTTCAATTCTATCAGGGGCACTAACACTGAGTATTCTGATTCTTCCGGTTATTATTCGTACAACGGAAGAAGCTTTGATGGCTGTGCCTCAAACTTATCGTGAAGGCTCTTATGGGCTAGGCGCTTCGAAGCGTTATACCGTTTGGCGCTTAATCCTACCAAGTGCAATGCCTGGGATTTTGACTTCGGTAATATTGAGTATTGGCCGTGTAATTGGCGAATCAGCGCCAGTATTTTTAACAGCAGGTATGGTTGCACGTATCCCTGAATCACTGATGGATTCAGGACGAACACTCACAGTTCATCTTTATAAACTCACCACAGAGTTGTTTACTGTTGAGGAATGGAACCAAGCTTATGGTACAGCTACTGTACTGATTGTACTCGTTTTAATGATTAATATGGTCACTAAATTACTTGCGAGAAAATTTAATACCGCCACATATTAGCGACAAGCTAATGCTATTTAGGCCCTATTGATAAAGTTTAAAGACTGACATGATGAACAAATTTGATATTGAAAATTTAGACCTGTTTTATGGTGAAAACCAAGCATTAAAATCCATCAACTTACCGATCCCGAATCGCCAAGTAACAGCTTTGATCGGCCCCTCTGGTTGCGGTAAGTCTACTTTGTTGCGTTGCTTAAATCGTATGAATGATCTTATTGAAGGCGTCAAGATCACCGGAAAATTGGAAATGGATGGCGAAGATATTTACGGCAATATTGATGTTTCAGATCTTCGCATCAAAGTTGGAATGGTATTTCAAAAGCCAAACCCATTTCCGATGAGCATTTATGAAAACGTCGCATATGGGCTTCGTGCGCAGGGTATTAAAGATAAAAAGCATATTGATGAAGTCGTAGAGCGTTCGCTAAGAGGAGCTGCTCTTTGGGATGAAGTGAAAGATCGTTTGAAGACTCCCGCATTTGGCTTGTCAGGAGGTCAGCAGCAACGACTTTGCATTGCGCGGACCATTGCGATGGAGCCAGATGTCATTTTGATGGATGAGCCGACTTCTGCTTTGGATCCAATCGCGACAAACAAGATTGAAGACTTAATGTCTGAGTTGAAAAAGAACTATACGATTGTGATCGTTACTCACTCTATGCAACAGGCGAGGCGTATTTCTGATCGTACTGCGTTTTTCTTGATGGGAGAGCTGGTCGAGCATGATGATACGAGTATAATTTTCTCTCAACCTAAAGACGATAGAACCCAAGGTTATGTTAATGGTGACTTTGGTTAATTAAAGTATTTATATTTCAAAATTATAACTATAAGCGATGGTATTTTGCCCCTACACAGGGGCTTTTTTCTTTTTGGGTTAAGGCTAATTGTTTTCACTTTATCTACTATTTAAGAGCAAAAAATATTTTCCAACTAGACTGTATATTTATATCAGATAAACATCGACTTAATTATTAGTAACTGTTCTAAGTAGTTATACATCTTAGCTGTGTTTCAAGAATGAGAATAATGTGACTTTTATGCTGTTAGTTAGTTGCCAATATTGAAGGATATTTAGTTGGTAGTAGTAATTATCTCTATAAGTATTAAGTGTCTATAGATTCTTTCCTCAATAAATTGAATTTCCTCTTCGCCTATTGATTAGTCCAAGCCTAAAGATTGTCTGGAGTGGGATATTTGTAAGTTTTTGATTTTAAAGGCTTTAAGTTTTGTTTTTTAATGAAGGCGAAGCAGGGTGTGAAGTTGCTCTGAGCTATTATTAATAAGCCTTGGAAGAAAATTGGTGAGGCATATTCTCTGTGTACTAAAGGAATAGGCAAGGTGTTGTGATGAAGTTAACTTGTTTAGTTTTAATTAAGAAAGCTAATGTTAGTCTATTTGGCTTGTTGGCACTGGTATTATTAACATTTCTTTCATTAGCTGCGTATGCAAATAATGGAAAGGGTCCATTTCCAACACTCAATTTACCTGATAAGGCGCAAGGGCAGAGGGCGATTGAGCAATTGGGTGATAAGTTACCTGAAGTGGCTGCTTGGTATGGCAAGACGCCCGAAGAGTTTTCAACTCTGCTTAGTCGAGATGAAACGATGTGGATCGATAGACGTGGTCGGGTATTCTTTATCGACAAAGAGCCTCATGCGCACCACATTGATAGTCATAGCGCAGAGCCTGATGTATCTGGTGCCCCTTATCCATATGATCAGACTTTTCTGCTTCACAGTAAGCCGAACTCAACCAAAGTAATATATTTGGATTTCGATGGTTACTTAACCAGTGGCCGTGCATGGAACCAAGATTATGGTGAGCCTATTGATGCTCAACCATTTGATACCGACGGTAACTCAGCGTCATTTAGCACTAGCGAACAAGACGCCATTCAGCAGATATGGCAACAGGTTGCTGAAGATTTTGCACCGTTTGATGTCGACGTCACAACTGAAGACCCAGGGCAAAGTGCAATAACAAGAAGTAGTACTGCAGATCAAGAATATGGCACCCGAGTTGTCATTACAGCCGATTTCACAGTGCCTTCTTGCCAATGCGGTGGGTTTGCGTATGTCGGCATATTCGACAGTGTGAACGACTATGGGCAGCCATCTGATTACTATAAACCAGCGTTCGTTTTCTACAACAGGCTAGGCTCTAGCGGAAAGTTAATCGCTGAAGCAGCGACCCATGAAGCTGGTCACAATTTAGGGCTGTACCATGATGGAGTGGTAGGTGGTTCTAGCTATTACACTGGTCACGGCGGTGATACTACCGTTCCTACTAGCTGGGCACCTATCATGGGTGTTGGTTACTACACCTCAGTCAGTCAATGGAGCAAAGGGGAGTATCGAAACGCCAATAATACAGAAGACGATATACAAATCATTCAAGACAATGGTGCGCTATTGGAGCCCGATGATCATGGTAGCAGCTATACGTCAGCGACCACAATGATTGGTTCTATAAACAATGGTCTTGTTGACTTAGACGAGTATAGCGGCATCATTGAGACGCAATCCGATTATGATTATTTTGAAATCATGGTAGGAAGTGGTGAGTTGAACATAAATGTTGCCCCTGCTTCAGTTGCGCCAAATCTGGATATAGAAATTGGGTTGTATGATGGAACCGGCACCTTAATCAATACCTTCAACCCATCTGGAGAACTTTGGGCGCAGATACAAAGCTATCCAGTATTGGCTGGGACATATTATCTTTCGATTTCTGGTGCTGGGCTGGGTGACCCATACGCGGCCACCCCTACAGGCTATACCGAGTACGGTAGTTTAGGGCAATATACGATTAGCGGAACAGTACCTGCACCTGGTGGACCTTTGTCACCGGTGGCGAATGCATCTGCAGATCCTGTGTCAGGCTATCGTTCTCTATCTGTACAATTTACGGGTGACACCTCTTCAGATCCCGATGGTGATGATAATACGCTTTCATTCCTTTGGGACTTTGCAGACAATGGCGTAACATCAACGGAGTCGAATCCACAGTATACCTTTGCAGAGCTAGGTGATTATACGGTGACGTTGACAGTAACAGATGTGGATGGCCTTACTGATACCGATACGGTTGTTGTTACAGTTAATAATAACCCGCCTGAAGCAGTAGCATCTGCTTCAGCTACTAGTGGGCCTGCACCATTAGAGGTTGTATTCTCTAGCGTCAATTCCTCTGATGTGGATGGTAGTATCTCAAGCTATGACTGGCAGTTTGGTGATGGTGCTAGTTCCACGCTAGCCGATCCCACGCACACATATACTGAAGTGGGTGACTACAATGCCACGTTAACCGTAACAGATGATAACGGCGATACGGCTTCCGACATCATCACAATCACTGTAGAACCAGATCCTTCGGTCAATACATTGTACATAGACCGATTCGACATTGTTTTAGTTAGCAGTATCGCAAATGCAAGAGGTGGTAACGGTAACGGAAAAGGCGGTGGTGGTAACGATGGTGGCGATTCCACTGGAACTACTCAAGCCAAGGTCACTATTGTCGTAGTCGATGAAAATGGTCAGCTGATGAAAAATGCCACGGTTAGTGGCAATTGGAGTGGCGCTGTAACGGGTAGCGCTAGCAAAAGAACCAACCGTCGTGGACAAGTAGAGCTCTCGTCACCGTCAACTAGCGCTGCCAGCGGAACGATTACCTTTACCGTGAGCAATATCGTTCGCTCAGGCTATAGCTACACCCCTGAGCCAGGAAATGACTCGGCATCAGTCAGTTTCTAACGGGTAGTGAAGACTTTACCAATGAGATAAGAGAGGGCGTGGCCCTCTCTTTTGTTTATACCTCTATACCATTTGCTCATCGTTTACTTCAATGTCGAACTAGAAATCTTATCCTTGAGAAAATGATTAGATATACAGCGTAAAGAGGTTCGCTTCCCTGAATATATCTGCAATGACAGCCTACAATGTTTGAGTATATGCTCGAAAGGAATGAAAGATGAACAAGGTTGTTATATTCATACTGATGTATTTAAGTACTGGTTTATCCTTTGCCAAAGATTTGATTGTGGGAGTCGAGAATATAAATTATGCCCCGATATACTCTATTCAAAATGGTCAATATACCGGCTATGCTCGAGAGCTTTTAGAACGCTTTGCTAAAGACTATAACCACGAACTAACCTATCGGCCTCTCCCCGTCGTTCGCTTATTTCATGACCTAGTGAATAAAAAAGTGGACTTAAAATTTCCTGATAACCCATATTGGGGATCTGACATAAAGGGAGAACAAAGTATCTCTTATAGTACTTCCGCACTAAAGTATACAGATGGTGTCCTTGTACCTGCTAAGCAAGTTGGAAAGTCTAAGATAAATAGGTTGGGCATGGTGAGAGGTTTTACTCCATACGCTTTACTGGATCAGATTAATGCGGGAGTTATAAAAATAAAAGAATTTAATAGCATTGATGGACTGCTAAAAAGTATGGCTCACCGTGACGACTTAGATGGTGCTTACTTTAATGTGGATGTTGCAGTTTATGCGATGAAATCACTAGGTATCCCTTCAAATACAATTGTTTATGACGCATCTATTCCTCATATCGATAGTGACTACCTGCTTTCTTCTGCTAGTCACCCAGATGTCATTAAACAATTTGACGAGTTTCTGGTTAAAAACAAAGCTTGGATAAAAGAACTAAAAGGCAAGTATGGTTTGGCTGCAAATTAGCTGATTTTGGGCGTTTGGGTAGAGAGTATGACGAAATCGAAAACACCCAAGGAGAGTCTATTTGCGTAGTCTCACCGAGAGAACAAGCTGCCGCAATCAGACTTATGGGAGCTCGCTACCCCCCTCTATTTAAGGTACTTTACACCTGCTTGCATCTCTTCGCCGATTTGCTTACGCATGTTCATCAGCCGAATGGCAGAATCACGTAGTTCAATATCTTCTTTGGTTTTTGGCACCCACTCTGGGATTGGAGTTGGGTTGCCTTCTTCATCGACCGCAACCATGATGACAATGCAATGAGTGGTTAAGGTTTTGTCTAGCTCTTTTGGGTCACTCGCTTGCACATCAATAGCAATATGCATGGAAGTTCGTCCTGTATATATAACTCTTGCGCCAACTTCCACTAAGCTGCCTACCAAGATTGGTTTTACAAACCGTATACCGCCAGCATAGGCTGTAATGCAGTATTTTCCGCTCCATGCTGCCGAGCAGGCGTAGGCGGCTAGATCTATCCATTTCATCACTGCTCCGCCATGAACTTTCCCACCAAAATTCACGTCCCCGGGTTCAGCTAAGAACCTTAGTGTGGTGCTACGTCTTTGCTCAGACATTGGGTTGTCCTTAAAATTCGAGTTATTTTTAAAATTATGGTGTGGAATCAATGTGTAGGCAAGCTAGAAAGTAAGTCGCTCTTTGCTGGCGCAAAAAGCGTTGTTTCAAGTGATTTAAACGGGCTGGTTGTCTAGCGGGAGCAAGTAGCTATGGTTGGGCTACTTGCGTGACAAGTCTTCGTATTCACCTTCAATGACTCTGCTTGGGTCTTCAGTTTGAGTATATGTTTGTTGTTGCTTCTTTATTTGGCTTTGCATTTTTTTACCGGCTAGTACCGCAACAATAGCAAGTGGAATCGCTAGGAATAGGCTAGTAAGAAGAGTAAAAAAGCCAACGAATGCAGCGAATATCAGTATTAAATATTTTTTCATAGTAGATCCTCTCTTCCAATATGCTCTAAGGCTACCAGTCATTTTATGAACAAAACATGAATATCGATATTGTGTGTGTAAGCAAAGATTTCAATGCTCATAGTGACAAAATTGTCACAATATTAAGAGTCTTGTTTTATATGAGCTAGTATTAACAATTAGGCTTAGTGTGATTTGTTCCAGGGAATGGACTTAATATGGTCATCAATAAAATGTCAGTCAGGCGCCGATTATTGTTACTGTGTTTTACGATGGTGACTCTCATTGTTTGTTTTTCGGGCTACTTGATTGTTCAAATTCGAGAACAGTTGCATGCACATACAGTTACAGTCGAAAAGGTGGTGGTGCTAAGTGAGCTGACACTGCTAAATAAAAACCTATATCAATTACTGAGCAACAAGCTCAGTGGAAAGGCTGTTGATGCAGCTTTGTTAAGTGTTGATGAAAACATACAATCAATTAAGTCTAACCTTCATAGTGAGAAACATACTCACCATGGCATTGTCGGCACAGGCTCTTCCGAGAAGCTCTTTGCTTTATTGGATAAGATCCCCCTGTTAGTTCAAGATGTTAAACATACAAAAAATGAAAAAGAGCTTTTTCATTTAGGGGAGAAGGCATTTGAGGTTTTATACAATATCAATATTGACGTGAGCGAGCATGACAGTCACATAACCAGTGACCACCTTCACAGCTCAGATATCGTTTTGAATACCTTAAGGTGGTTATATTATTGGATGGAGTGCGAAGCTTGGTTAGTACAAGAGATGATAGTGAGTCCAGCTGGTCGATCGGACTACTTTAGACAGTACGTTAAAGCGAGCGAGCTGCAAAAACAGTATTTCAATAAATATATTAGCAGTGGAGCGCGAAGTGAGCACTTAAAGCAAGTAGCAGGGCTATTTGCTAACACGAATTTTCATAAGAGTGAGCTCATTCGAGACAGGATTCTATCTGGCCAAGCAATAAAAAATGACCTAGATGGCTACATTAAAATGATAGAAGCTCGCAACCAACTAATCGAAAGACAGACTCAGGACTTTCATGATCACTTTAAGCTAGAGCTTGAAGCACATATCGAGCAAAACCGTAGACAAATCATCTATGTGACGCTTGTGCTTGTATCTCTGCTTGCGTTTACCTTTTATCTAAGTTTAAGCACCCTTTTCCGTATAAATAGTAAATTAGGAGAAATATTAAACATCTTTGGTAAGCTAAAAAGTGGTGATTATGAGTGGAAGATGAAAGCTGATGGAGGTGATGAATTTACGAGTTTTGCCAAAAGCTTAAACAAGATAACTCGAGATCTTAATTGTTATCAAAGTAAACTTATTAGTGCGAAAGAATCAGCGGAGCAAGCGAACAAACTCAAAAGTTCCTTTTTAGCGAGTATGTCCCATGAGATCCGTACGCCGCTGAATGGCATTATTGGCATGACAGAGATCTTGGCGGAAAGTGATTTAAAGCAATCCCAACAAGAAATCATCAGAGATATCGATACTTCTTCGCAGACACTACTAGTCCTGCTTAACGATATTCTGGACTTGTCGAAAATTGAATCTGGAAACTTGGCCTTATCTTTGGCGAACATAGATATACGAGAACTTATCTATGAAGCGCTAAATATGGTTTTGGTGAGGGCTTCAAAACAAGATGTCGAGCTGGGAGTGGACATTGATCTCGACATTCCACCCATTTTATCAATTGATGGATATCGCTTTAAGCAGGTTCTACTGAACTTGCTCACCAACGCTGTAAAATTTACTCACAGAGGAATAGTGAATATTGAAGCTGAGCTCATGAGCAAAGAGTCTGGCTCTTGGTTGGCAATTCGTGTGATTGATACAGGAACTGGGATCGATAAGCATAAGCAGAAAGCGATTTTCGAACCATTCACTCAAGAAAACTCGACAATCACCCAGCGCTTTGGAGGTACTGGTTTAGGGTTGGCAATATGTCGGCAATTAGTTGAATTGATGGGAGGGACAATAAAAGTGGACTCCACACATGGGATGGGAAGTTGCTTCGAATTTGAAATTCCTTTTGAAGAGCCACATGAACAACCTTGTCGAGCTTCAATCTCACTCAACACGCTGGTCATTGCAAATGGAAGTTCTTATACCTCTCTAATCGAGAGGGAGTGTCAATACTACTCAATACCTTATTATGTAGTCGAATCTGCCAGTGAAGCGGTCGATATGCAATATCAAGTCGATTTGATTATCTACTGTACAGATAGCCATCAAAATGTCTCTCAAGATGTAGCGGCAATCAGGGCGAAGTATTGCGGTATTGAAATTGTCGCTTTCCAGCATCACTTGCATTTTTCGCCAGAACTAGCGTGTATGGTCACTCCGAAATTAACCTTGCCTATCATGGGAAATCGTTTCAAAACTGTGGTTGAAAATATCGCAGCTCAAATTAAGCAACCAGTGCTTTCAGGCAATATAAATAAATTCAGTTATGAAGTTGCAGAAGAAAACTCTGCGAAGGTTTTGATCGTTGAAGATAATTTGATGAACCAAAAGATTGCCAGCTTTTTTTTGGAAAAAGCTGGCATGGATTACACAATTGTAAGTAACGGACAAGAGGCCGTCCATGCGGTACAAGCTGGTGGCAAATTCATTGCTGTGCTGATGGACTGCATGATGCCAATTATGGACGGTTTAACGGCAACTAAAAAAATTCGCCAATGGGAAACAGAGCAAGGCAAACAGAAGCTGCCGATCATTGCTTTGACAGCTAGTGTTTTACAAGAAGAAATCGAAAGCTGCTTCGAGGCAGGTATGGACGCCTATCTACCGAAACCGTATAAGTCGCAACAGCTATTCGATGTGTTTAGCGAACTAAACGTCTGCAGGCCTTAGATCTGAGAGTTTTAGCCAGTTTATTTTTACACCAGCTTGAGTGAACATATCTTCGCTAACACTTATCTTATCGCCCCAGCGAGAGAGAAAGTCTTCTGTTTGCTCTGGGCAGTGAACTGCTGAAATACCAGTTTGAATAATTTTTGCCGCGCAGTTCGGGCATGGGAAATGAGTCACCCAAATTTCACAGCCATCTAAATCTCTTTTTGCAAATAAAATCGCATTTTCTTCAGCGTGAAGAGTTTTTAGATATTTCATATCGCGATCGTCTGTATCTGCGCTGTCGGATATGCCGTGTGGATACCCATTGAACCCAACAGAAACAATCCGGTTTTGCTTGGTTATAACCGCTCCAACCTGAGTTGAAGGATCTTTACTCCACGATCCAACTAATTGCGCCATTTGATAAAAACGCTGTGCCCATTTAGAAATCATTATAGTTCCTTCGAAAACTAGTCTATCAGTGAACCATTATACTCAAACAAGCTTGGGATAGAGAACTCATGAACCTAGACTTATCGAGATTACGTTAAAATACTGAAAGCTTTATGTGATGTAGATCTTTATAACCCATTGATAAGGTTCAAGGTATTCGATGACAATTGTCTGTTAGGCTTGTGAGAGATCTCTTACAAGCGTGTAAGCAAAGTAATTGATTTCTAGTGGATAAAAGATGTCGAAAAATTTAAGTTGTTGAAAAATAAAGTTAATAAGTTTTTTGTGTTTTAGGAAGCTTTTGAAATGCTTATTTTTTCCATTGCGAATCTAAAGGGATGTCGTAATCTTAAAAGTGTCAGCAGGATGCAGACATGGAACTGGAAAGCTCCAAGGATAGGTCATCTTCAGGAAGAAGATTCGATTGTTCACTCAGGACGAACTTTCGGCAAGGAATGCAAAAGTGTGTTAACGAAAAATTTAGCTAGGATGGTTAGAGTTTGAGTTAACAGGCACACTTCAAGGACCGAAATACCCTATCAGGATGATAGGTCAAGGACACCGCTTAAGGAATAAGCGATGGGAGTTAGCGAGGAAGGCTAACGGGCCGGAGTGCCGAGGACACCGCTAGGATGGCGATGAAACGGACTAAGCTGAAGGATTCAGCGTACTATCAAGGAATAGATGCAGGGAGCACCTATTAGTAGCCGGATTGCTGCGAGTAAGAAATGAAACCCCACTAGTTATCTAGTGGGGTTTTTCTTTTCTTGTCTTATTTATCCGATCTAGAAGTCTTCCTAACATACCCACCTATTGTAAATCACGGTGTTGCTTCGCTTGTTTAGCGTAAGCTACAGTTCAATCTGTCACGAAAACATTACCCTTTCTTTCGCAGTTAGGTATAGTCACTTAAATTGAGCGTGTGGTGTGGCTAACTGTACACGTAATGTGAAAGGCAAAAAAAAGCCAATTGCATTTGGGCAATTGGCTGAATTTAAATGTGAACAAAGTCGTTCACTAACAACGTCAGTTGGCTAGGTGACCCTCGGCTTAATAAGGGTCGAACTTTATAATGCATTATGCGTGCCAAGTGTAAATCGGCAGTTTTTGGCTAAATATTGGTGTATTCAATGTTTCGTTCACTGTTATGTTGCGTATTGCAAATGCATGCTGCAAATACTTTTAAATATGCTAACAACAATATTCATATTAATGGCAGCTTAGCTTTAAACTCGTATGTGCTTATATGAACAAGCTGCTGTTAACTTAAACCGATTCAATTTTCATTTCAGTTTTAGGGGAAGATAATGACTTTAACCATTTGGTTATCTCTTTTTATGGTTTGCTTATTAGGAGCAATGTCGCCAGGACCAAGTCTAGCTATGGTTATCAAGCATAACCTAGCGGGAGGGAGGAAGAATGGTATTGCTGTTGCTTGGGCTCACGCATTTGGAATAGGTGTGTACGCATTTATTACCATGATTGGTCTAGCCGTTGTCCTGCACAATTCTCCGCTCGTATTTGAGACGATTAGCCTTGCAGGAGCGCTATATCTGGCTTACTTAGGCATTAATGCTCTGAGATCTAAAGGTGGGGTAGCGGCTAAGCTGGAATCTGGAGAGCAAGTCTCGGTATTGCAGTCTGCGAAAGAAGGAATACTAATTTCCATCCTAAACCCTAAAATTGCTATTTTCTTTATCGCTTTGTTTAGTCAGTTCGTTGCAGTAGGCCATGGTGTTGGGAGTAAGTCTATTATTGTTCTCACGCCATTTGTTGTTGACGGCTTATGGTATACGCTGATTACTTTTCTTTTATCTAGCCCACTCTTTATTGATAGAATGAGAGCTAAAGCGCAGCTTATCGATAGGCTTTCAGGCGTGGTTTTGATTTTATTGGCTCTACGTGTGGTGTTCACTCTTTAGGCCATCACTATAGGAATATCTAATGCAAGCAGAAGTAAAATGGGTTGATGAGTTTAAGTTTATCGGCCAATCACAATCTGGTCATTCAGTCGTGATGGATGGTAGTGGTGGTAAAACCGCTCCTAGCCCAATGGAAATGGTGTTAATGGCCGCAGGTGGTTGTAGTTCTGTCGACGTTGTAGACGGACTAAAACAAGCTGGCCAGAAGGTGGCAAGCTGTGTCGCAAAACTTACTACAGAAAGAAGAGACAGTGCGCCTCGTATCTTTACAAAGATAAATATTCATTTCGAAGTGTCTGGCCGTGAGCTAGATAAAAGTATTGTAGCGAAAGTCACAGCCGATTCATTGCAAAAATATTGTTCTGTTTGCTTAATGCTGAGTGAAGGTGTCGAGATGACTCATAGTTGGGAAGTCTGTTAAGTTTACGCAAATTAATTCATAAAGCCAGACATGATGTCTGGCTTTTTTCTATGCTGAATATAGGGCACTAGGGAATATTCAGATATGAAATCGCTCAAAGGGAAAATAGTTGAGCTGAATGCAGAGAAGGGATACGGCTATATTGTTCCGCTCACAGGAAGGCTAAGAGTTAGATTCAAGTTCGATGATTATATTGAGTCGAAAAAAAGCATTGCGCTCGGCGCTGAAGTCATGTTTCGTATTGTGAAAGATGAGGGTGGCCAGGGTAAAGCTACAGATATTCAACGTGTTAGACATTGTCGCATTTCGCTTTTTGCAGCAGTGTGGTTTTCGCTTGCCATGGTTGGATGTGTGTATTATTTCCAATATCCAAAAGAAGTACTCGTTTACTACGTTATCATTAACATGCTGGTTTGGCTGGTCTGCTGGTTAGATAAGCGAGCAAAGGTTAAGAAGAAACCCGTAACCGGAGAGAGCTCGTTACTATTCTTGTCTTTCATTGGCGGTTGGGTTGCAGGTGCTTTAGCTCCTTATATGTATAAATCAGATACACGAAGCGCTCTGTACAAAATGTTTTTTATTGTGATCATTGCGATACAGTTTACATTTTTTGCTTGGACCCTATACCCAACGGGAGAACGCTGGGTAAACCAAAAGATCAGCAGTGCTTATAAGGCTCACAACGCAGTTTTTATAAAGAAATAAATAATCTCTCGAGTGTGCGAGGGTAGGGTATTTACCACTCGATATGAATCGGAGTCCCCACTTTAACAAGTTGCAAAAACTCATCCATTTCACGGTTAGTGATTGCTATACACCCGTCAGTCCAATCGAAGCTTTGTACGAAAGAGGGTGAGCGTTTATCGCCATTTTTTAGACCATGTATTTTGATGTTTCCACCAGGTGAAACGCCTAGTTGGTGTGCTTTGGCGACGTCGTAAATGTTTGGGTAGTTGATATGGATCGAACGATAGAATGCAGAGTCTTCAATAATAAAATCCAGCCGATAGAGGCCTTCAGGTGTGCGTTGATCGCCTTCATATATCTTGTGTCCTCGCGGTTGCTTACCTAAAGCTATGCGGTATTCTTTAACGATTTTATTGTTATCTATCAAGTACATTCTGCGTTTGGATTTATCCACTTTAACAATGTCCACTTCAGCAAAGCAAGAAAGACTAAACACTGTTAGCAATGATATGAATACCCAACGCTGACTCATTCCTATCTTCGTTCCTAGATTATTAGTTGGTAGAAGGTAATTATGGTCGCTATTTGTAGGTTAGAAAAGTAATGTACTTATCGTTGCAGGGCTGGATTCCAAATTGGAATTCTCGGAGTGTTTGTTAGAGGTGACTGAACGACTAAGCAGATAGCGAAAAGTAAGCTTTCAGGTACCTTATTTTGGGGTGCTCGGAACCTTGCGAGCACCCACTGTGACTTTTATAGGTTGGCTAGTTTGTCTTCGTGTTTTGCACCTTTCCTTTGCATTTTTTCGAGTTTGTCTATTGCAGCTAAAAGTGTCGCCGTATTTGGTGTTGAGTTGCTATTTTTGAACTCGTTGCGATGTAGATTTTCTAGCTCTGTACGAATAGTCTGCTCTAATTCCATATCTCTATGCCGTAATTGTTCTAACCAGCTATTTGCTTCAAACTGAGCTCTAATAGCATTCCCGGCTTTTATCGCGTCAGTTAAGTTCTTGTATGGTTCAGAGTTGGTTGTATTTCTCGCAACTTCTTCTTGCTTGGATTTACGTTTTGTGTGAATCAATCCAAACAACGTCACCAGCCAAAGTACGCCGAATACAAGTGCAATGTATGGCCAATAGCCAGAGTCGCGCACAGTCACTATCTTTTCAGTTGTTTGAGACAAAGAAGGAACTGCAGATGGCGTTGGTGCTACAGTTTGATTGGCGCTAGGTGTAACTTGTAGCTCTAAGCCAGCGACTTGGGACGCTTGCTGTTTTTTCGTTTGGCTGTTCCACCAATTGATATTGACACTTTCTAACTTGATGTCGCCAGGTTGCTGAGGAATTAACACCTGTTTGAGCGTCATACGAGTTACGTTGTTTGGCAGTGTTTTAAATTGAGGTTTATCGGCGTAAACCCTGATACTTGAGGGATAGTGTGTAACGATATTAGGCAGTTGCTCTGCGCTTAAACCTGCTACATCCATTGTAATAATTCGAGTGATCGAATCACCAACTTGAGTGTTATGAACTTTGGTTGTGCTAATGTCATGCCCATTTTGGTCAAGCCATTGCTGAGAAAGAGTTAACTTGGCAGTGGGTAGCCAGTCACCTTTGTAGTGGGCAGGTTTAGGTTCGACAGTGAAGTCAAACTCTTTGGCTTTTGTATCTGCGTTGATAATTGAGGTATTTCTGGTCGCAGTATTGGTATAAAGAATACTGCCCTTGAACTCTGGGCCTTTGACAATATAGTGCCCGGGCTTATCTGCAGTGATTCGAAAATCTTGGTCGACGACAGTTACGTTCACACCGTTCAATATACTCTGATATTGCTGTTGCTCTCCAACTGGAGTCAAAGTTAGGCCATGGGCGGAAGGTGGAATAATTTGCGGGCTTTGTATAGAGCGCGGATCGGTTTTTATGACTAAGCGAGTTTTTAGGTATGCACTTTCTTCTGGATATAAAGTTGTTTTGTCCAATGTCGCTTGCATTTCTACTAAGTCATTAGCTTTTGGAGTGTGTGAGTTTTGGGTTACATGGATCTCAATTGGTTGAGACGAGGCGCCATTGATTGAAAACTTAGGGATAGTGATCGTGCCTAGTTTTTTGGGGGCTAATGAGACGGTCCAAGTTGTTCTCATTGAACTCTTGCCATTCACACTGTTTTGGTAAGTACCGTAGCTCGGTTGAGATACGTAAAAGTCTTTGCTAAGTACATTGAAATCAATGGCACTCGAATCGGCTTGCTGGTCGGTTACCAATTGAAATTGAAACATCTCGTTTTTAGCAACTTTATTCGTATTAACGCTTGCCCATAAGTTTGTGGCAAACACATTCGCACTTAAAAGTGTCGCAAAAACTATCAGCAGCGCTGAAAGTAGAGTACGTAAAGAATATTTTGAGTTCATAATTACCACTTCTTACCGGTGTACTTAGGTGGTTGTTTGTTTTCTGCTTGTAGCAAGATTTCAGCGCGCAAAAGTGTCGCTGGATCGCGAATGGTTTCCACTTGGTCGAGCTTACGCAATTCTGGATCAACATGCTCCTGGTTGGATTCTTGTCCTATGGCTGCTTGGCTGTCAGATTGATCCGCTGATTGCTCTTGCTGCTGTTCATTTTGCTGTGCTTCTTGTTGTTTTTTCTGCTCTTGGTCTGACTTCTGTTTTTCCGGTTGCGACTCTTGGTTTTGCTGCTTAGCTTGCTCTTCATCCTGATTTTGTTCAGCTTGTGAAGTGCTTTGATTCTCTTTTGGTTGTTCTAGCTCGTCGCTAGCTTGGGAGTCGCTATTTTTACCTTGTTGCTCTTGTTGTTGAGACTCTTGCTTAGCGCTTGACTCGTTCGAGTTTGATTGTTGGTTATTGTTTTTGTTCTGTTCATTTTGTTGTTTCTGCTGCTCAGAATCAGATTGATTGTTTTGACTTGACTGATTCTGCTCGTCAGAATTTTGTTGCTGTTGCTGTTGCTGTTGCTGTTGCTGTTGCTGTTGCTGTTGCTGTTGCTGTTGCTGTTGCTGTTGCTGTTGCTGTTGCTGAAGAGCTTGCTTTACAACATCTAAGTTATATTTTGCATCAGCATTGTTAGGCTGTTGTTTGAGAACCTCTTGATACAGGTCGATTGCTTTTTGATATTGTTTATCTTGCGCATAAGCATTGGCTAAATTGTATTTTCCTTTCTCACTTTGTGTACCATTTAGGGCCTCAATCGCTTTTTTGTAGTTCCCTGCATCGTATTCAGATATGCCTTGCCACTCTTTATTTTTGAACGTTGAAGCCGCGCCTTTGAAATCTTTCGCCTTATACATCTCCATCGCTTGCTGATCTTGGTTGAGCCAAGGGCTGGCTTCAGCGGGTTTAGGAGTAAGCAACGGCAGTAGTACTAGTGAAAAACTGAATAACACGCCACGTCTAAACATAAGCAACGCAGGAAGTAGAATTAACAACACTAGCCAATAACCGTTGTTAAGAGGTTCATCAACTTCGTTGTTTTTGTTTTTCTTTGCAGCGGTTGCAATAGAGAGAGACTGATTAGCAATAGTATTGACGTCACTGCTATTGAGCTGCATCGGTGTAAAATATCCACCGACATCTGAGGCAAGTTGACGCATGTTATCGAAATTTGTCTTAGCGACGACTGGGTGCCCAGCACTGTTTTGTAGCATGGTACCGTTTTTCAGTGGGATAGGCGCGCCTATTTGGGTACCAACACCAAGAATGGATAGCGACCAGTGCGTCCCTTTTATTAACGGTACAATTTGCTGGATGTCATTCTTATCGATATCGTCAGCAATAAGCACAATATTGCCAGAAGATAGGCCTGCATGCTGCATTAAACTGATCGCAAGTTTGATGCCAGCAGCTGGGTTTGAACCTTGATATGGCATCAGGCCTGGCGACAAGTTTGGCAATAAATTCAAAATGGTATGAGTGTCGGTGGTTAACGGGCTGATGGTGTAAGCATCAGCTGCGTAAGCCACTAAACCGGTTGAGCCTTCTTTCCATTTTTCTAACAAGTCATGGGCTTTATAGCGCGCTTGGGTTAGACGGTTTGGTTTGATGTCTGTGGCGTACATAGACTCAGACATATCCATAACCAGTACCCGTGCATCGGCCAAGTTGTAAGTTGGGTGTTCTGTTTTCTCAAAGCTAGGCCCAGCTAACGCAACTACCGCAAGCAGCCAAGATATAAGTGCTGAGCGAATTAGCCACACAGATTGTTTGCTGTGTTCAATACCAAGGGCTTTCGCTAAATGTGGTGCGATCAATGTTTGATTTTGTTTCCGGATTCGCAGCCAGAGATAGAGCGCAGCTACAGGCATTAGACCTAACAGCCACTCAGGGTAGAGAAACACAAAGTTAGACATGATTTCTCCTCAATATCAGCAGGGCAGCAGACAGCAACAAGGCTATCGTAAGAGGTAAGCCAAACCACTCTGTCTGTGGGCGCCAAGTTTGGCTAGCATTTGTTATAGGTTCTAATTTGTTGATAGTGTTGTAGATATTTTGTAATTGCTGATTGTCGTGTGCTCGGAAGTATTTACCTCCAGTAATATGAGCAATCTCTTTTAGTGTTTTCTCATCAAGATCTGCGGCGGTGTTGATTTTTTGCGTCATGAAGAAATTTCTAACTGTCATTTCACCCGCGCCAATACCAACCGTGTATATTTTCACGTGGTACTTTTTGGCAATTTCAGCCGCTTCAATCGGGCCTAACACACCAGAATTATTGCTTCCGTCAGTCAGCAGAACAATGACTCTCTGTGGAGCATCGTTGTCAATAAAGGTTTTTGTCGCGAGTCCAATGCCTTCCCCGATAGCTGTCTGTGTGCCAATGAGCTTAAGAACAACCTGCTTGAGTTGCTTTGCAACGATGTTTCGATCAAACGTAAGCGGCGTCTGTAGGTAAGCGTGGTCAGCAAAAAAGATGAGCCCGAGCCGGTCGCCTTTTCTTTCCTCGATAAAATTAGACAGTACGTGTTTTACAGCTGAAAGGCGGCTGACATATTGATCGCCTTCCTTCATGTCTTTTTGGCTCATCGAGTAGGATAAATCGACCACCAACATTAAATCTCTGTGCTTGGGGGTGACGGTTATTGGCTCTCCAAAATAGACTGGGCGAGCTGCAGCGACAACCAAACATAGCCAAATCAAGGTGGCCAAAACTTTGGAGAGTAAGTTTCTCGGCTGGGTTTGAGAGCTTTGGTTTGGCAAATAAGGTAGATTGATAGCAGCCCCTTTTTTGACTGCTGGGGCAAACCAATACAAGAGTAGAGGGAGTGGCAGCAGAAATAGCATCCACCACCAGACTAAGTCGAAGTTAGTCAACTTTTGCTCTCCTTCTCTTCGGCGGTAGAGCATCGTTAACCCATTGATAGCAGTCTCCGACTAGTGCATCAGCGTTGTTTACAGGTTTCTTTTGATACAAAGCTTGCTGCCACAATTCGGAGTTGTTTTCGAACATTGGCTCGGGAACTTGTGAATCTAAAAATGCGTACCAATCTTTTCCGGTAAGGTTTGCAATCTCGTCTCTAGGGTAATAACAAAGAGCCGCTTGTCGAACAAGTTCAATCGCTTCCGATGGTTCTAAAGGCATTGGCGTGCCAGTGAGTAGTCGCAATGCTGTTTTTTTAGGAGCGAGGCGTTTTTTCTTCCAACGGAGGTACAGCCAACAAAACAAAATCACCGCGAATATGGCACCGACCGTTGCCCACCATCCCCAAGCTAACGGAAACCACGAAGGCAAGTCAGGTAGCTGCAAGGGTTTGAGCGGTAAATGAGACGTGTTGGTTGTTTGTGTCATAAGGTGACTATCCTGATAATTGTTGTAGTAATGGTGAATCACTGGACAGTGACGAGTAATGAATAGCTTGAGAATGGCAGAGGCTTTTGAGCGATTGCTGATGATCAGTGAAAGCGTGCTCAATTTGTTGACGAGTTTTCTTGGAAGAAAAATCGATCCACTGGTTTTTGATGCGGTTAGAAACTAACTCGACTCCACGATATGTCGTTTTACCACGTTCTAAAGGATCAATGATTTGAATTACCTTAATTCTATTGTGACGGTTGAGCTGGTTAATAAATGTCGTGTTGGATTCATCTAAGCGAGTGAAGTCACTCAGAAGGACAATCTCACTTCCCTTAGGACACAGCCTCGTGAGAGTTTTAAGCCCATCAGACATGCTGGTTTGACTCGTAGTATTACCTAACCTCGCAAGACTACTTTGGTGGCCGTCGATCATTTTCTGTATGATCTGCAATGGGCCTTTACTTCTGCTGGTTGGTTTCACTTCTACCAAAGTTTGGCCATCATCAATCACTGCGCCAATACGATCTTTTTGAGCAACTGAAATCCAACTAATTAGGCTTGCCATATGTGCCATCAGCACTGACTTTAGCATTAGGGTTGAGCCAAATTGCATTGATGAACTGAAATCCAGATACAGTATGACGGGCTTTTCTTTTTCCTCACAGAACACTTTCGTGTGCGTTTTCCCAGTACGGGCGGTCACTCGCCAGTCGATGCTTCGAATATCATCTCCCGGCTGATATTGCCTTACTTCAGCGAAGTCCATACCTCTACCCAGCCGACTGCTGTGATGTTGGCCGTGAAGCTGAGACCATAAACTTTTTGCTGGTGGTAGCCAGTGAACAGTGTGCTGTTTGAAGAAAATTAACTCTTCTAGTGACAATGTCACCCCATTACTGGATGGCGGTTGCTTCATAGACATGTCAAATCACCTATGCGCTACCAACAAGCGAAAGTATATGATTGATGATTTGATTTGGGCTGATGCCTTCCGCTTGAGCCTGATAGCTCAGAAGTAGGCGGTGCCTTAACACAGGAAATGCCATCGTCTGAACATCTTCTGGGGAGACAAAATCTCGTCCAGACAACCATGCATGAGCTCTAGAACAGCGATCGAGCGCGATGGTTGCTCGTGGGCTGACGCCCATCTCTAGCCATTGGGCTAATTTATCGTTGTACTGTGTTGGTTGGCGAGTCGCCATCACAAGACGTACTATGTAGCGCTCAATGCTATCCGCCATATGAATATCGAGCACTTGTTGTCTAGCTTGAAAAATATCCTTTTGAGAGATTAGCGGAGGTGGAGACTTATCATCGCCTTTTGCTTCACCACGATTAAGCCGCAAAATTTCCAACTCACTTTCAGCGTCTGGATAGTCAACATCGAGGTGGAGTAAGAAGCGGTCAAGCTGAGCTTCTGGAAGTGGGTAGGTTCCTTCCTGTTCGATAGGGTTCTGAGTCGCCATGACTAGGAATAGCTCGGGCAGCGAGTAGGTCTTTCTACCAGCGGTGATTTGCTTTTCCGCCATAGCTTCCAGCATCGCGGCTTGAACTTTAGCTGGTGCACGGTTTATTTCATCAGCAAGGATAAGAGAGTTAAAAATTGGCCCCGCTTGGAATTTGAAATCACCGGTTTCTGGGCGAAATATATCGGTGCCTGTTAAGTCAGCAGGAAGCAGATCTGGTGTAAATTGAACGCGGTGAAAGTCCCCTTCTATACAATCGGCCAAACATTTAACCGCTCTGGTTTTTGCAAGGCCTGGTGGGCCTTCAACCAAAATATGTCCGTCAGCGAGTAAGGCGACTAATAGCTGCTTCACCAAGTTAGGTTGCCCGATGATTTGGCTATCTAAGTATTGTTGTAATTGCTGAATTGTTTGTGACTGCATAAATAACCTATCTATTAGCAAGTTCGGTACTTAGAGCCCAGAAAAAGCAGTAAGTTCCATAGATATTGGGACGATATGTGGAGTTAATATTCATAATATAAATATTTTAAACCACTACTTATTAAACCCTTATAAGTGTAAATAAGCACAATTTACAGAATATTAATTCTCTAGCTGGAAATTTCAAATTAACTTGTCTTTTTGTTGCTTTAAATATGTGATCTCGGTAAGTCTGTTGGAATTATTGTGTGATTTTTTCTCACGGTATTGTTGAGTGGTTTGGGCTGTAAGGCGAGTTTGACAAGTCTATACTGGCATGCTCACTTGCGCGATTTCAGGTGAAACTGGAAAAGGTGTTGGGTCTTCGTATAAAATACTCGGTAGTAATGATTAAAGGTAAATAGTATGAGCGATTTCGAGAAAGAACTTGAAGCAATGAGCCAGCAAGTTGAGAGCCAACCAGAAGTTAAACTTCCAACGATGGAAGAGCAGAAGCAAGTGGTTGCGAAATTAAAAGAATTGGAAGAAAAAGGCGAGTTGACACCCGAGATTCTTGAAAAGTATTTTGGCCAATTTTACGCGGACACAGATAAGCCAGTACATTAATTTCTGCTCCTTTTAGGGAAGGCAATCGCAGCCTTCCTTTCCTTCAATGAATAACCTCTCTCAATCCCGAATATGTAATTGGCTAAATATCTTAATTAAATATTCATCAAAACGTACAAATCCTAGTCAATACTAGTTTGTCAGAGGCAAACTGTCCCACTTTAAGCCCTTAAGAACTATAAAAAACATGGATCGAATATCATTTTTCTGTATATTAATACAGTATTTTCAGTTCTGTATAAAACTTGGCCGGGACTTTGCATCTCATATATAGCCGACTGCTCGTTGACAAAGGTTTGTTTTAATCGTCTTCGTTAGGTTGTTGGAGTGTTTGGCTTTATAAGATGGAGGAGTACTTATGAATTTAGACAACTCGAATTTTGAACTCATAGATAACAGTAATGTGCTTATTCGATTAGACTTCGACTATAAGAATTACGATCTCGTATTAACCAGGGATGATCTTTTTCAGCTGGATACGCTAGATACGCTTACAGAACAAGCGTTTGTATCAAAGAAAGGTATTTCATTTAAGCTGCTTGATAATGCTATGTCCTTTAGCTACTCAGTACCAAATGGTGTTCGGTTGGATACCTATCCTAGTTTTTCAAAATTTAGGGCTTTGGTTTCAGACGCGCTAAGTCGCATGGGGCTTTAACTTTCTCGCGCTTTTTGCAGCGCGATTTCGTCTTTTTTACTGCAGTAATAGAATCTAGACTAATTGACAGTGTGTCCTTCGGCACTTTCTTGACCTTTTAGTCTATCTTCGAATTGATAGCAGTTTGCAGACTCGCTAACAAATACCGTATTCCTGCCGCTATCCTTGGCCATATAGAGCGCTTTATCTGCTCGATCGACAAGTTTTTCCCAACCGTCATTTAGATTAAACTGAGCTGCCCCAAAACTTGCTGTGCATTGATCTACGTTACTAGGTAGTAGATTAGCAGAAGCGATTAACCGCCTTAGTTTCGCAGCTGCTAATGCAGCTTGATCAAGAGAAGTCGCTGGCAGAATGACCAAGAATTCCTCACCACCATAGCGAAATGAAATATCTTCTTTTCGCGTTGCATGTTGGATAAGTTTTGCCGCTTTTCTTAGTACAGAGTCACCGACTTGGTGCCCGTACGTGTCATTGATCTTTTTGAATGCGTCGATATCTATGAGCAGAATAGAAAGGTGATCATTGTGCCTCTGTGCTCGTGCCATCTCTTTTGGTGCAAGTTCTTCCAGTGCTCTCCTGTTATATAGTCCAGTTAACCCGTCACGGATTGATGAGTCGTACATGGAAGCCACCAACCTGCCGGTAATCATCCATGTTATTGAGAATCCAAGTAATATTATCATTAGGATAATCGATATTAGGGCTATCTGGTGAATGATCAATGCACTTTCTACAGCTCCGGTTCCAGTGGTAATTGCACGCCAAAGTATTTCGAATAGGATAAAGCAGCCTTCTATGGATAATCCAACCGTTAAAATAAAACGTGCGGGCTTTAAATCTTCTGCGTTACCTAGTGTGTTGGCAAAAATCGCTAGCCCAGTACAGAACAGGATATAGATACTCATTGAGATGATACGCGCATTTTCTGATGGCGACATGTAAGAGAAATACGCAATAAACAGTATAACTATTGGGAGAGCAATATAGGAGAGTTTTGAGTAGTCAAAGGGTGTCTTACGGAATCGGCTTATACCATGAACTAGAAAAGTATAAGACAAGCCTATCAGTGAGTTAGCCAGCATTCCGTTTAATGGCGACGAAGTGTTGCTTGTCCCCAGAATTAAAATACCAATCCCTAACAATAATAGAGCGGCTGCCAATAAATTGAGCCCACTAATTGGCTCTTGGATACGTTGTAACAGCAGCAATCCAATAAAGTAACTGAAACAAAGAAGTACAGTTACTACTGATAGTGTTCTTATGTCCAGGTAGGTGTCCATACCTAATCTGACCTTTGCTTTCCTTGCATAAAGTCAGTTTAGGATAAAAAAGCCTATCCCACACATTTGCTAGGGCTAACAGTTGTCTTGCTGGCTGGGCCTGTGTGATTTAGAGATAAGAAAAACAAAACTTAGCCCGTAACTGACAGCGTCGTTACGGGCTAAGTTTACACATATTGTGAATTACTTAACCAACCAGTTGATGTCTTCACCGCCGCGAATAGGAACAACAACTTGCCCGCCAAACGGCATTGTTTCTGGTACCTTCCAGCTTTCTTTGCTTAATGTCACTGTGTCAGAGTTTCTTGGCAAACCATAGAAGTCAGGACCATTGTGGCTAGCAAACCCTTCTAAATTTTCTAGCTTGCCTTCTTGTTCAAAGACTTCGGCATAAAGTTCAAGCGCTGCATGTGCAGTGTATGAACCCGCACAGCCACAAGCATTCTCTTTCTTACACTTGGAGTGTGGCGCAGAGTCCGTGCCTAGGAAGAACTTTTTACTGCCGCTGGTCGCGGCTTCAATCAATGCTTGTTGGTGAGTGTTTCGCTTGAGAATCGGTAAGCAGTAAAAGTGAGGTTTGATGCCACCAACCAACATGTGGTTACGGTTGTAAAGTAGGTGGTGAGCGGTAATTGTTGCTGCTACGTTGTCAGAAGCGTTGTTGACAAACTCTACAGCGTCGGCAGTGGTGATATGCTCGAGTACGATTTTTAAGTTCGGGAAGTCATTGACGATAGGCTTGAGTACATTGTCTAAAAATGCTTTCTCACGGTCGAAAATATCAATGTCGTCAGTGGTGACTTCGCCATGTATAAGTAGCAGCATGCCAACTTCTTGCATTGCTTCTAGCGCTGCGTAAACATTTTTTGCATCAGTGACACCAGAGTCTGAGTTAGTTGTAGCGCCAGCTGGGTATAACTTAGCGGCTGCGATTTTACCTGTTGCTTTGGCTTTGCGAATTTCTTCTGGTGTAGTGTTGTCGGTGAGGTAAAGCGCCATGACGGGCTCAAATTGCTCTTTAGGGTTTTGCGCCATGATTCTGTCACGATAAGCAAGAGCTAGCTCAGTATTAGTAATAGGTGGGACCGTATTTGGCATGATGAGTGCGCGACCATTATATCGACTGATATCTCGAACAGTATCTGCCAATACATCGCCATCACGAAGGTGAACATGCCAGTCATCTGGACGAGTTATGGTTATCGTTGTCATTTAAAAGCTCCCACCGAAGTTATTCTGTTTGATTGGAGCCTAATCTGGAAATTATTACCAGCTTAGGCGACAGGATGATAGTGTAATTGGCAGTAACTTTCATCCAGTTTTTAGCTTTTGTTGTGTTGGCTGTCATTTGGTGTAGCGATGAACATCGGGATTCAGCGTATATTTAGCTGGAATAGTGCACTTTCGGCTTAGTTGAGTATATGATTGAACAACAAATGATAATTATTAAGAAAATTTTTCATGTCTTCAGCATCTCTATCCCAAATCAATATATATCCAGTCAAATCTACTGCGGGTATTGCTTTAACAAGCTCGTGGGTTGAAAAGCAAGGGCTCAGTTTTGATCGACGCTTTATGTTGGCGCTCGCTGATGGAAGTATGGTTACAGCTAGAAAATACCCTTCTTTAGTGCGTGTGCAATCGTGTCTTGTGCCCAGCGGTATTATTTTTACAGCACAAGGTAAAACTTCACTGCGATTATCTTACGACGACTTTAAGCAGCAACAAACGCCAGCAAAGGTATGGAGTGACAGCTTTCTAGCCTATACCACAACGGATGAGGCGAATGATTGGTTTAGCGATATCATTGGCCAACGTGTCGAGCTGCTTCATACAGGTGAGCAGTCCAATCGAGTCCGCGAGAAGCTTGGTCACAATGTTAGCTTTGCTGATGGCTATCCAATGTTGGTAATTAGCCAAGCGTCTTTAGATGAGTTGAATAGACGAAGCAGTGAACAACATAGCATGGATCAGTTTCGCACTAATTTGGTTATCGATAATACGGAACCATTTGCTGAAGATAGTTGGAAAAGAATACGCATTGGTGAAGTCGAATTTGAGTCGGTTAAGCCTTGCGAGAGGTGTATCTTAACTACCGTTGATGTTGAAACTGGCAAGCTTCGTGAAAATAAAGAGCCTCTGAAAACGCTATCGCAGTTTAGAGCGCTACCAGAAGGTAATGTCTACTTTGGTCAAAACCTTGTTGCACTGAATGAGGGGATGATTCGAGCTGGCGATCAAGTCGAAGTCTTGGAGTTCAAAGAAAAAGAAGTTTATCAAGATAATTCACCTCAGCAGCAATTGATGACTTGTGTTGAAGTGGAAGAAATTGCTCGCAACTTTGTGACCTTCTGGCTTGAGCCTCAGCACTCTCATGCAACCAGTTATCGACCAGGTCAACATTTACCTATAGAGCTGACAATTAACGGCAACACCATTTCCCGCTACTACACCCTCTCTTCAAGTCCATCGAGGCCTGGGCGATTGGCAATTTCGGTTAAACGTATCGATGGCGGCGAAGTGTCAAATTGGCTTATCGACAACTTTAAAGTCGGAGATACGATAAAAGCAGACAAGCCAAATGGTCAATTTCATCTAGGTGACAAACACGATCAACCGATCCTCTTGTTGTCTGCGGGAAGTGGAGTGACACCTATGCTTTCGATGCTGCGTTATTTGGCCGATCACAATCAGCTCAATGATGTGATTTTTTATCACCAATGCCGCACTGAGGAAGATATTCCATGTAGACCTGAGTTGGAAGAGCTCAATGCTAAACATTCAGGTTTACAAATCCTGATATCACTCACTGACTCCAATACTTCATGGCAGGGTCTGAAAGGGCGATTAGCTTTGTCCCACTTGAAGCAAGTAAGTTCGCTAGAGAATCGTCAAGTGTTCGTGTGTGGTCCTGACGGGTTTATGCAAAAAGCGAAAAATCTTATGTTCAAACGTGGCCTACCTGAAGACTCTTACCATCAAGAGGCGTTTGGTGCCACTCAGGTTACAGCGACAGAGCCGAAAAAACTGCAGTTAAGTTTGAATGGTTATCTTTTTGAAGGAGACAACCAGAGCACTTTGTTGGATCAGGCAGAAAAAGCAGGCCTTTCGATAGCAAATAGCTGTCGAGCTGGTTTGTGTGGAGCGTGTAAAGTAACCATTGAGTCTGGTAAGGTCCATCAACCGGATGTGCCTGCAATTCAAGATGAAGAACGCCAAATGGGAGTGGCATTGGCTTGTTGTTGTATCCCAGAAACGGATATTGAAGCGGTAGACTAGGGCACACATCAATAACTAGAAGCGGGAAAAAAGCCCTCAAATATGAGGGCTTTTCCTACCAAAAAATTATGATTTTGTTCTGAGCGATTTTGGTATTTTACCAACTGACGGTTAGTAATCGTTGAAGCTAGCCGCTATGTTATAAATTCTTATCAGTGTGCTCATAGTAAACTAGTTTTTAACTACGTCAATTATACATTAGTCGTAACTGACAGAAAGCTATAATATTATGATGTTTAATGGAAAATGCGGAATCAATGTCACAAATGCAAAGAAAGAAAATGCAACATTTTTACATTTTGATTCATTTGCATGCAACCAATATTTAGGGGGAATAAAGCGCGAATTTTACATGGGTTTTGTTATACAACTTGTATATTAACATCATGTTCTTTTGCATACGCGGCGATATTTTTAGGCGGAGTCTCATCTGTTAGGACTAGATCAACGTCTGCTAAAGTTCCGAGTTTTACCATGGCATTACGGCCAAACTTACTATGGTCGACACCAAGGTAGACACAGCGGCTATTTTCAATAATTGCTCTTTTTACTCGAACCTCATGATAATCAAAGTCGAGTAGCGAGCCATCAAAGTCGATACCACTGATGCCTAAGATACCGAAATCTAATCTAAATTGAGAAACAAAATCCAAGGTCGCCTCTCCGGTAACGCCGCCATCTTTGCTTCTAACTTCACCACCAGCAAGAATCACTTTAAATTCAGGTTTAGCCATTAAAATAGTGGCGACATTGATATTGTTGGTCACAATACGTAAGTTCTGATGCTTTTCCATCAGGGCGTGAGCGACGGCCTCGGGAGTAGTACCAATATCGATAAAGAGGGTTGCACCATCTGGAATGTGCTCTGCTAAGGCGTTTGCGATGCGCTCTTTTTCTCTCTGCTGGGAGACTTGTCTAGTATGGTAGGCAGAGTTTTCAGAACTTGTGCTGATTGTAGCGCCGCCATGGTTACGTCTTAGCTTGTTGGCATCCGCTAGTTCATTGAGATCTCTACGAATTGTCTGAGGGCTAACATTAAAGCGTTCGACGAGATCATCTGTGCTTACAAATCCTTGAGTTTGAACCAATTCAATAATTTCTTGATGGCGCTTTATCGCTTTCAAATTCTTACCCTTTTTGTAACTATTCAATGTTGTGCAGGCATACAAGCCCTGATTTATAGGTATTCTACGCACCAATTGTGCTACTTCAATGACGAAGCTTAGCGAGTTTGAGCAAATTGTATACTCAAGTAAGTTTAAGGTGCGGGGCTGAGCCAATAAGGTCAACACGCTCTAAAACGCTTTAGAAAGTGTATTTAGGGTGTAGAATATGGCAGAGGCCATAGGTTGTGCAAAAATAATCTTGAAGATAGATATGTAGATCATGAAGAAACAAGATACGAGTTCAGATCGGATACTCCACCCCTCATTTTCAATTGATTCGGCGCCGTCCGATATCTTCATGAACTTTGACGCCTTCTTGCCCAATACGGAAACACGTGTTCATAGCCATAGCTGGGGACAGATACAGCTGATTAGCGGTGGTATTTTGGAGATTGAAGCTGACTCGGTTCGCTTTCTTGCTCCACCGCATTTAGCGATTTGGATTCCTGCGAATGTGACACATCGTAGCTACAATCGAAAGCCTATTGAATATTGTTCACTTAACATTGAGCCTGCTCTTACAGAACATTTTCCCAGCCAAACTAGCTTACTCAAAGTGACTCCTATCGTGTCTGCAATTATCGAGGACTTTCGGCAGCGCAATGTGAGTTTTGCTAAGGTGGACAAAGATAAGCGGCTTGTTAAAGTGTTGCTTGATCAATTAGAGTCCCAACAAGCAGAACAGCATTTCTTGCCGACTAGCGTCAATAAATATTTAGCCCCAATACTTTCTGCTGTTGAAGACAATCCAGTTGATCAAACAAGCCTGAGTGAATGGGCTGATAGGGTGCACACCACAGAGCGCACACTTGCTAGGCATTGCAAGTCAGAGCTTGGTATGAGTTTTACAGAATGGCGACTGCGGTTGAGGTATCTATATTCAATGGAGCTATTGAGAAAAGGTCAGTCAGTAAAAGAGGTAGCGTTGACACTTGGATACCATCAAGCTAGTCCATTTATCTTTATGTTTAAAAAATATTCTGGGCAAACACCTGAACAATATAAGAATAAATTTCTCCAATAAGGGGTGATTTTATTTGTCTATTTTTAAATAAGTATTTTTAGTGAGAATATCTTTCCATTTCGTGTGAAGATATATGACTGACCGCTTCTTAAAATAGAGATTACGTGCCTTTAAGGATTGAATGCATCAGTACGAATAGGAATGTCAACACCTTTTAAAAAAAATAAGAATTATCTCAAATAATATTGTTTTTCTATATAGCAATGATACATTCACTGCGGGAATTCAATATTGAGAGAAAAGAATGGCTAGTGTAAGCCTACTCACACTTTTAGATGATATTACAACTGTTTTAGACGATGTAGCGCTCATGTCTAAATTAGCAGCAAAGAAAACCTCGGCTGTGTTGGGAGATGACTTAGCTCTCAATGCGCAGCAAGTATCTGGTGTCGCTGCTGAGAGAGAAATACCTGTTGTACTTGCCGTCGCAAAAGGTTCATTTAAGAACAAGCTTATATTAGTACCAACTGCGCTTTTAATTAGTGCGTTTGCTCCATGGCTCATCAAACCTTTACTTCTGATTGGTGGTCTATATCTTTGCTTTGAAGGTATTGAGAAAGTGTTGGAGTCTTTATATCCATCTAGTAGCCATGCTCCCTCTGATGCAAAAGAAAGAATAGAGGAAATAACCTGCTCGCTTGAGGAATATGAAAAGAAGAAAGTCACTGGCGCAATTCGCACCGACTTTATATTGTCTGCAGAAATAATCGTGATAGCGCTAGGTACAGTTGCGCAGCAAGAGTTATTAGTTCAGTTAGCCGTCGTTAGTATCGTTGCAGTATTAATGACTGTGGGCGTATACGGTTTGGTTGCAGGGATTGTAAAACTTGATGATCTTGGCTTCTATCTTAAGCGCAAATTTGACGAACAAAGCTGGCTTTCGGCAATTGGGCAAAGCCTGATTGTTTTTGCTCCTAAGCTTATGAAAGCATTAACCGTCATTGGTACTTTGGCTATGTTCCTAGTCGGTGGCGGAATCGTGGTTCATAGTTTTCCCGCTCTTCACAATATGATTGATCCAGTCGCTATAGAACCAATTAGAAAAACATTGATGAACAAACTTTCACCGATACTACTTAGCGGGCTCATTGGGGCCGTGACTGGTTTAGCTGTCGCTGGAGTTAAAGCTGGTGCGACGAAACTGAAAATGAAACTTTGGTAATCTCAGGCAGATTCTAGTGAACTTGAATCGCGACATCTTTAATCGTCGCGATGATCTCTTCCATACTCTTGGCTCCAGAAATCAGATGTTTTTTATTGATAACTATGGTTGGAACTGCGGCAATGCTAGCATCTAACCATTGTTTTTCTGTTGATGAAACTGTGTTTGCCCAAGACTTCTCAAGCAGTACTTTTTGGGCTTGGTTTACATCCAGTTCCAGACTTGAAACCACATCTAGCAGAACTTGATCATCACTGATATTTTTTCCATCAGTGAAATATGCTCTAAAAATGGCCATTTGCATATCAGTTTGCTTCTTCTGTGTGAGTGACCACATCAGTAGTTGATGCGCTTTTCTTGTATTGTAGATATGCATATCGTCAAAAAAGTTAAACTCAAAGCCTACTTCTTTACCAAGCTTAGTGATGTTTTCTCTTGCAGCAATGCTTTCTTCTGTTGTCGTTCCATATTTGCTCGCCATATGCTCTCGCAAGTTCTGGCCTTCTTCGGTCATTGTCGGGTTAAGCTCAAATGGGTGCCATAGGATCTCATAATCTATAGACAGGATTTCAAGTGCTTCAACTAACCGCTTGTAGCCAATCACACACCAAGGACAAACAAGATCTGAAACAATATCAACTCGTAGCTTTTGCATAGTTAAAAGGCGCTTATTTCTATCGGAATCCCAACTAAGTATACTCGACTATGATTAAACAGCCGAACTAGAGTTTGAACCCTGTATTTATAGTTTGCATAGTTGTGTTAGTGACTAAATCTCGACTGAAGTAAGTCTAAGAGACTATTTAATAGGTGTAATGATAGTAGCTTCTACTCCCTACGACTAACCCCTGAAAAACATGAAAAAGGGGGAAGGGAAATATATCGGGTTTATATAACGTTATATCAATCTAACCTTCGGCTATCGGTTATAGGATTTTAGGGATGTGTCGATGCAGCTTAACAAACTGAATAGTATTTATAGCACGGATGTCATTCTGCATGTTTTCGATTGGCCATATTCAGAAGTGACAAAAAAAGCTAAAGAAATCGCGCAAGCTGGATATAAATCTGTGTTGATTTCACCGCCAATAAAATCAAAGAAAAAGCCAGAGGGGACTCCTTGGTGGCAGCGTTATCAACCGACAGATTATCGAGTGATTGACAACCAGCTTGGTAATACTCTTGAGCTAAAAGAAATGATAGAGGCTCTATTGTCTCATGGGGTATACACATACGCAGATATGGTCCTCAATCACATGGCAAACCCATCGGATACGTATACCGATCTTGTCTATCCGAGTTGCTCTGAGCTTGAAGAATACAGTGTTCACTCAGACTATTATCAGTCTATTCGCTTGTTTGGCAATTTAAAGCAAGCCCTGTTTTCAGAAAAGGATTTTGTAAAAGCATTTGGAATCAAAGATTGGAAAGACAAGTGGCAAGTACAGCATGGCAGACTAACTGGAGGTCCGAGAGATCCCGGGCTGCCGACATTACGCCATAGCTCATACGTATCTGAGCAGCAACGGGAATACATCAAGGCGTTAAAAAAACTTGGCATAAAGGGGTTTAGGATTGATGCCGCGAAGCACATATCTTTAGAGCAGCTACAAGATATATGGCGGGAAGACATCACTAAAGATACTCACATTTTCGGAGAAATAATTACCGATGGTGGTGCAACGAAAGAGGAGTACCAATTGTTTCTCCAGCCGTATTTGGAGAAAACTCGTTTGGGTGCGTATGACTTCCCTCTGTTTCAAACGATCTACAACGCATTGCAAAAAGAGGGCTCGTTAAAATCTCTCGTCGATCCCTATTGCTTTGGCCAAGCTTTATCCGAATCAAGAGCGGTGACTTTTACCATTACCCACGACATTCCAAATAACGAAGTCTTTCAAGGCTTGCTCATGTCCGAAGAACTCGAATGGTTGGCATACAGTTATGTTCTCGGACGCGATGGTGGAGTGCCACTGATCTACACCGATTTAAATCCGAGTGGTATTAAGAGCTCAGATGGAAACCCAAGGTGGCAAAGTGTATGGAACGATCACCGAATGCTAGCGAGAGTACTCTTCCATAACGCTGTTCATGGATGCCCAATGAAGATTCTTTGTGCGACAGACGATATTTTAATTTTTGCTCGGGGAGAAAAGGGAGTCGTAGCAATCAATAAGTCTAGTTCCAGCCATGAAGCGAAAATAGATAGCAAACAGGGTGCGCTAGAGTTATTGTCTGGAGAACGTTACCCTGTTGGAACCGATGGCGGAATGACGATATTGATTCCAGCTAAAGGCAGTTGTTTGCTGTTAATGGCTGAAGGGTAAGTTACCCAAGTAAAGAGTAACTTATTCGATAGTCTCTACTATAACACTAGGAACATAGCTGGAGGAGATGCGTCTAGAGTGAGTTCTTAGTGTTTGTCTTAGTAATAGTGGAAGGCTATTGCTGGCATCACCATTAGAAAAAACCGCGCGATCTTGGAGAGAAACAGAGCGTATAACCAGCACATCTTGGCCTCGTAGTAGCTCAAATGTTGGTTTTATGCCGTATTTGAAGCAATAGCGATCTATATATCTTGGATGTACGATGTCGTCGATTTCATCGGTTCGAATATCGTGAATTGATTTGATTTTGTAATACATAGCCAATCCGTAGCCGTGCGTTATATTTGTTATTTATGTCAACAAGTTATGCTTTCTTAGGCTAGAAATATACAGGGTATGAATAGCACGTTTTGTGAGGGACACTTCATATTTTGCGTTGGCTGACTACTCGTTTGCTATGGTTGTCTTTTGGGTTATTTATTTGCACCTAAGATCAATTGATTTAGCGTACGATAATCCTCTTCATTGCCATTAAATAGATCATCGATAATGGATTGCTGGTTTGTACCGGATAGACGGCGTTTGTTGGCTTCGCGAATTTGCAGTACAAGCTGGGACGATTTGCTAAGAGAGCTGCTTGCGTTTGGTCGCCAATTACTTACCTGCTCGGACAGTGAGTTCATTTCCAACTTTGGGTTGAAGTTAATCAGCTCACATTTAGCAGCTTGCAGTAGGTGCTGTTTTAGCTCTTCTGCCAGTGCTTTTTGCTGTAGGCGATTGAAAATTGCATTAATGAGTTCTGTTTCGCCAACATACCCCGCGTTTTGAGGAAAGTTTTCTTTCAGGCGGCAGGATAAATCAATACGCTGTATGGCAGTTTGAGGGAAGAAAGAGAGTGCGCACAAACAGTCGAAGGGAATCCATATATACTCGCCAGACTCCACCGCATACTCTTTTTTACCTAAACGCACTAAGACCAATCCACTTTCTACGCGTATCAATGAGTGCTTGAGCACTTTTTTACGAGCGGTTGTCTCTAGATAGTCAAAAGATAGGGTTTGGTGCTGGATAGCGTAGTGCATAGGACTCTCATGAATAGCGCATGGATATCAGCGCAAAGTTTGAACTAAAGGAATCTTAATGGTCAGTCGACCTTAAGGCGCTAAGGATAGCTTGTGGCATAACAAATTCCAACAGGCTCACTTAAAAAAACACAATAACTGGTCTGATTAGTTATAATGTTACAGCAATATTGCTGCGAACTGACGTATCTACGCGTAGAATAGGCCAGCTTTTTATTTTATGTAGTGAAAAATGACTTCTAACACAGATCCATATATTGAAATTCGTCCATACAATGATGACGAAATCCCAGCAGCCATTGACCGTTTGATCAATGACGAAGAGTTTATCAACGCTATTTTGCAACATCGATTCTCCAATCATGCAAAATGGTTTACGACATTGATGACACCGTTTGTAAAAATTTACTTAAAAATCAAATGGGCGAAGCTTAATTCTGTTGAAGCTATTCAATTAGAAGTTAAGAAATATTTGGAAGCAACGTTAGACTCAACCACAGATGGCGTGACATATAGCGGCTTAGAAAAACTAGATAAGGATAGCGCTTATCTTTTTGTTTCTAACCACCGTGATATTGCTATGGATCCTGCATTAGTGAACTACGGTTTACATATCTCTGGTATGAAAACGGTAAGAATTGCTATTGGTGACAACTTGCTCAAGAAGCCTTGTGCGACTGAGCTAATGAAGCTAAACAAAAGCTTTATCGTAAAACGCTCTTCTAAAGGGCCTAGAGAAATGATGAAAGCTTTGGGCACGCTATCATCTTACATAAAACACTCCCTGGATACTGGCAACTCTATTTGGATTGCACAGCGTGAAGGCCGTGCTAAAGATGGCAATGACTTTACGGATCCGGCGATTATGAAAATGTTTCATGTCGAAGGCCGCCGCCAAAAAATGGCTTTTCCTGAGTACATAAAGCAGCTGAAAATTGTACCTGTTGCAATTTCTTATGAGAACGATCCTTGTGATATGGCGAAAGCGCTAGAGCTCTATGAAAAAGCAAGTAGCGGTAGCTATGAAAAGAGTGAATTTGAAGATATCGAAAGCATTGTTCAAGGGATCGTCGGCTATAAAGGCCGTGTACACGTTGCCTTTGGTGATGTGATTGAACAAGATTTTGAAACTCCAGAAGCACTTGCTGAAGAGTTGGATCGCCAGATTCATGATAAATATAAGCTTTTCCCAATTAACTACTTAGCCGCTGAAAAAGAGCAAGAAGTAAAAGATGGTGTGAAAGCTAAGCTTGAAGAAAAGTTAAAAGAGTTACCTGAAGGGGCTAAGCAGTACCTACTAGATAGTTACGCTAACCCTGTTCGCAATCAAGCATAAACATTTAGTCAGAATATTAGATATCAAAGGGCGTATATTACGCCCTTTTTTAGTGCAAAAATTAGCGTGCTACGGCACCTCCAAGATTGAGCTTCGTTGGCCACTTGGTTATTTGATTTCCACCAAGGAAAATATTGCCTTTCACTGTCATTGTCTCAGGAAATGTCGTGATGGCTGAGCCTCCAATATAAAGGTTTCCATCTACTACTAGGCCATTCGGCAACTCTTTTAGAGGAGTGCGTATGACACTTAAGTCTCCTTTGACTTGCATGCGTGCTGGCAGTTTCTCTAATGGTGTATCGGTAAAGTTGATGAAGCCACCCACTCGAACGCCTCTCGACCAGCTTTTCACTTGAGTTCCTAAAAGATTGGCATAGCCCTTAATTTTTACTCCAGCAGGCACAGAGCGCAGCTTGCTGTTCGACGCGTTAAGGCTACCTTGAATATCAATGTCAGCAGGTAGGCGTGTGATGGGCGTTTCAGATATATTAAGGTTTCCTTTTACCTTAAGTCCTGTTGGTAGTGAGTCAAAGGGTTTGTCTCTTAAGTCTATGTTTCCATAATTGTCTAAGTAATTGAGCAACTGATACTTGTCTATGCCTTCGCTTGCGACGGGCAACGAGAGCAGTAGGGTAATGACTAGAATGAAACGCTTATACATAATCCTTTACATAGCGAAAAGCGAAGTGGTGAATAAATTATATACCTAAGCAACAAGAAGTTGCTAAGCGCTAAGTGTGTAATTTAACTTAGGGTAGAAAAGAAAAAGAATTGAATAGCGAATGAGGCTATGCCCAAGTGTAGATGCCAGCACTTGGGCATTAACATACTCTAGCGAAGAGAGCGTGCTTTCATCTCGAAAATAATTTTTTCTGCGCTTACTTCGAACTGGAATCGAGCAGTTAAACTCAGCTCATCGTCTTCTGCGTGGGTCACTTCATGGTTCGAATTAGCACATACTTGTTTCGATAGTGTGACATATTTATTAAGTTCTGCTTCAAGTTGCTGTTTACTTTCCGCTCGGATCTGTACTTCTGATACATCATCGCCTTCTTTGATTACGAAGCCAATTTCGCCTGCACAGCCACAAGCTTCACACACGTTGTTGTCGGTTTTGTTATTCGTCATTAGAACTACCTCTATATAAACTGAGCTTATTTTACCGTGATACGTCGATTGAATCCACAAACTATGTGCGGGTACTAATTTTCTATAAAACAAAAGCTTGTTTTAATTCATGAGAAAATATATCTGCTATACATGCTAGTTTGGCAGTTTTGTTATTTTTAATTTTTTCTTCATGGAAACCGACCAAAAACACTTGTCATGAGGTTGAAATATGTCTGTCAGAATCAACCAAGTGAGTGGGTGGAATTTATTGACTTGTGTAATTTAATAAGTTTTAAAAATGAAAGCAGAGATTTACCCCCTGATTATATGTCGTTACTAGGTGTACATTGTACGAAAACCGTAATGCTTACTCTAGACGTCAAGTAATTAATCTGAACGTTTTTAGAATAGGTCTTACTAAATCAACATCATCTTTAAAATAGATGAAGAAAGTAAAGAAGAGCCAGTACCATGCCAAAACGTAGTAAAGAAGATACCGAAATTACAATTCGGAAGATCACGGATGCGGTTGTGGACCAACTTATCAGATTGGGCTACGACAATATGTCCTACACGACACTCAGTCAGCAAACAGGTGTTTCACGGACAGGTATTAGCCACCATTTTCCTAAGAAAACTGATTTCACGTCAGCTTTAGATGGACGTATATTTAAAATGTTTGTTCAACATTTGGATTTTGAACATTCATTGCAAGATTTCGTTTCAAGTTGGATGTCGGCACTTAATAACAACGAATTTGTGGCGTTATTAAAGCTGTTGTTCCACCATATTGTTTCATCCGGCCCTGTGCATGAATTCGCAGAGAAAGGAGTAGATAGGCTTTATAAATCTGTAAATACTCAATTCGGCGATCTTAGTGAACAAGAATTGGATTTATTGCTAGGAAAATCACTGGTTAAAATGAGCCAAGGCTCTTAGTTTTAGAACTATAATCGAGATTATCAGCCCATTTGGCATAACGCTAAATGGGTTTTTTTGTATTTTACGTTATGTTGGTTCTATAGATTTTTTGGAAATGATATGGATTGTTTACATGGAGTTAGGGTTATATTTGGTTGAAAAAAGCCTATTGATCTTAGGGATTGCTTTTATATTGATGAGCTTATTTCAATACGGAAAACGAAGCCAAGATTGGAAAGGCATCGCCACTGTATTCTTCAAACGCGTGCCCATGTCCGTCACAGAGTTCAAATGGTACCGCTCAGGAATCTTTCTTGTTATCAGCGCAGCGCTAATACGAATAGTGGTACTTTCTGTCTGGCCATCTATGTGATTGTATTGCAGTTTTAAAATTATTTTTGCTATTCAAAGAGCGTGTTCTGGCCTATCTGTTACACTCTAATTAATGGAATGATAAATAATAATAGGTGGATGCATGACTTACCCGGTTCTCATCTGTGATGATTCTGCACTTGCCAGAAAACAGATGGCCCGCTCACTTCCCGATTCCTTGAGTGCTGACATTACCTTTGCGGTGCATGGAGTAGATGCTTTAGAGCAGTTAGAACAAAATGATTTTAAGCTGATGTTTCTCGATTTGACCATGCCTGAGCTTGACGGGTTTGGCACTTTAGAAGAGATGCAGGCGCGCGGTGAGCACACTCCGGTCGTGGTGGTATCGGGTGATATCCAGCCTAAAGCCAAAGAGCGTGTCATGAACTTGGGTGCCAAGGCATTCATTCAAAAACCCATCGATAAGAAAATTCTTAAAGATGTACTAAAAGAGCTCGTAGAGCCAGCAAACATCCCACAACCTGTTGTCTCGACTCCATTAAATTTACCTGCGCTAAGGCGTCTCGATATATATAAAGAAGTGGCAAACGTTGCTATTGGGCGTGCTGCTGACGCTCTTGCACGACACTTCGACGTATTTGTGCATCTTCCTTTACCAAACGTTAATATTTTTGAGGTGAGCGAGCTTCATATGGCGCTTAGAGACCTAGCGGAAAATGATCAAGTGTCAGGCGTCTGCCAAGGTTTTAGTGGGGAAGGTATTGCTGGTGAAGCGCTTGTTTTACTCAGTGATTCAAGTGTTACCGACTTAAAACGCTTAATGAAAGTACCCGCAGACAGTGAAGAGCTCGAAGAGCTAGAGCTGCTGATGGATGTTTCGAATATTCTCGTGGGTTCTTTTTTGAATGGGTTGGGAGAGCAAGCTGAAGTACGCTTTTTTCAAAGTTCGCCAGTATTACTTGGCCAACATATTTCCATTGATTCTGTTATTAATTCCACTACAGGGTCATTTAAGAAAACGATGACATTTGAGGTGAGCTACAGCATAGATAAGACATCGATTCGATGCGACTTATTATTTATGTTTGTCGATGAATCGCTACCTCTTCTTAATCACAAGCTAGAGTATTTGATGGAGGACTTTTAATGCTAGATCTTCCTGCTGAGTTCGAACAGTTCCACTGGATGGTCGATATGGTACAAAGTGTCGACATGGGACTGATAGTGCTCAATCGAGACCATGAGGTACAAGTTTGGAATGGGTTTATGACTCACCATAGTGGTGTACAGTCCCATGATGCAATTGATAAATCGATTTTTGAATTGTTTCCTGAAATACCTCAAGAGTGGTTTAAGTTAAAAACCAAGCCAGTATATGATTTAGGTTGCCGTAGTTTTATCACTTGGCAACAGAGACCGTATCTTTTTAAGTGCCGAAATGTCCGCCCAGTCACTCAACAATCGGCCTTTATGTATCAAAACATCACATTAAACCCAATGCGAACGCCAACTGGGCAAATTAAGTCGATGTTCTTATCTATCCAAGACGCTACAGCTGAAGCTTTGGTATCTAATTCCGCGTAACCTCATCTAGCTGGTGAAGCTTCTCGCCAGCTAGTTCATGTTTTCTAAGGTATTCTGGGTATATTATGTCCTAAATTTCAACCAGTTAAGAACTTACTATGAGCGTCGATTTTTCTCTCTATTTATATAGTGCAGAGCAAGTTAAGCAGGGTGAAGTGGCCGCAGCTAAGCTGGCAAAAATATCCATGTATAAACTGATGGAGCGAGCTGGCGCTGCTGTATTTAACAGAATGTTAGAAAGCCACAATTCACTTCGCTCAATGACGGTACTTTGTGGTGGTGGGAACAACGGCGGAGACGGTTACGTAATCGCGAGGCTTGCCAAAGAGCAAGGCGTAAAAGTTCGCCTTTATCATTGCGGAGATCGTGACAAACTCACGGGTGACGCGAAAACAGCGATGCAAGCTTGGATAAATGCTGGCGGTGCGATTCAATGTACAGAGCAACTGCTAACTGTGAGCAATCGAAGCTCGTCTGTCTCTTCATCTCCCATCTCGGATAACGAATTGATCGTTGATGCATTGCTTGGCACAGGGCTTAGCGGAAGTGTACGCCCGCATGTGTCTCAAGTTATAGATCTTATTAACCAAGCAAAGTTGCCTGTATTTTCCGTCGATGTGCCTTCTGGTCTATGTGCCAATACTGGTAGTGTTCTGGGCAACTGTATTAAAGCGACTCAAACAGTCACGTTCATTGGGTGTAAGAAGGGGCTAGTGACAGGCCAAGCCAGAGCGTATGTCGGTGATTTGCACTTTGCTGGATTAAAAGTAGAAGCATTGTTTGCTGATGAAACTCCAACCTCCACTCGCTTGATGAACGAGAATGAACTATTTCATCCGCTGCCAATGCGCTCTCCTACAGCACACAAAGGCAGTAATGGAAAACTAGTGTGTATTGGTGGCAATGAAGGTATGGCCGGTGCAATACTACTGGCCTCTACAGCCGCCGCACGTGTAGGAGCCGGTTTAGTTTCGACTTTAGCTCACCCCGATAGTGTGCTGCCACTGCAAACATATTGCCCAGAAGTGATGACTCGTAAATGGTGCGGAGATACAACCTTCTTGAATCAACGCATCGATTGGTCGAGTGTATTACTAATAGGCCCCGGCCTTGGGACTAACGATTGGTCAATGGAAGCATATCTAGATGTATTGGAAGTTGAGAAGCCCAAAATTTTCGATGCTGATGCACTTAACTTACTGGCCAATCACCCGAACAAAGATCATTTGCGAGTACTGACGCCACATTCTGGAGAAGCGGCTCGTTTGTTAGGAAAATCTGTTGCTGAGGTAGAAGCCAATCGGTATCAAGCCGTTGTCGATTTATACAATAAGTACGGTGGCGTAATAGTACTTAAAGGGCCAGGCACGTTGGTGTATGACGGAGACAGTCAAAGCACTTATGTATGCCCAAAAGGAAACGCTGGTATGGCATCTGGCGGGATGGGGGATGTTCTATCCGGAGTTATTGCTGGTTTGGTTGCTCAAAGAATGAGTTTGATTGATGCGACAAAACTTGCAGTCTATTGTCATAGCAAAGCTGCTGACATTGTGGCGAAGGAAAATGGCCAACGTGGCATGCTTGCAGGTGACTTAATTCCTGTTATACGACAATTGCTTAATCATTCATTTAAATGATTTCAATGAACATAAAGTTGAGTGAAAGAATTCAGAAAAGGGTTGTCAGATGTCTGTCTTCTACAGAGAAACATATAAAAATGACGAAATTGAGCCTTGCATGTAATAAATCACGGCCTATAATGTTGAAAACCGGAGCGTCTGCCAACGCTCCGGTTTTTTTGTGTCCGAAATTCGATAATTGCGTCTGCCAACGCGACAAATCAAAATTGCAAGGCACTTATTTGTAGATAATCAAGGAAATGCATAATGCGTATCGAACAAGAACTTAAGCTCGGTTTTAAAGATGTACTGTTTCGCCCGAAACGTTCAACACTTAAAAGTCGCTCTCAAGTAAATTTAACCCGCGAGTTTACATTTAAGCACAGTGGTCGTCAATGGTCTGGCGTACCTGTTATCGCAGCAAACATGGATTCTGTAGGTAGCTTTGCGATGACAAAAGCACTAGCAGAACATGGAGTTATGACGGCAGTACACAAGCACTACACTGTAGCTGAGTGGGCTGAGTTCGTAAAAGGTGCTGACCAAAAGACGCTGAACAACGCGATGGTTTCAACAGGCACATCTGAAGCAGATTTCCAAAAAACGAAAGACGTGATGGCGTTGAGCGATGATCTACTGTTCATCTGTATTGATATCGCTAACGGTTACTCAGAGCATTTGGTTGAATACGTACAAAAAGTTCGCAACGCTTTCCCAGACAAAGTCATTTCAGCGGGCAACGTTGTCACTGGCGATATGGTTGAAGAGCTTATCCTAGCTGGTGCAGACATCGTAAAAGTGGGCATTGGCCCGGGCTCTGTATGTACTACTCGTGTTAAAACTGGCGTTGGTTACCCACAGCTATCAGCTATCATTGAATGTGCAGACGCAGCTCACGGACTAGGTGGTCGTATCATCGGTGACGGCGGTTGTTCATGTGCTGGAGATGTAGCGAAAGCATTTGGTGGCGGCGCAGATTTTGTGATGCTTGGCGGTATGCTAGCAGCTCACGAAGAATCAGGCGGTGAGTTAGTTGAGCAAGACGGCAAAACCTTCATGAAGTTCTACGGAATGTCTTCACAGTCCGCGATGAACAAGCATTCAGGTGGTGTAGCTGGCTACCGTGCAGCGGAAGGAAAAACCGTACTATTGCCATACCGTGGACCAGTAGAAAACACTATCCAAGACATCCTTGGTGGCGTGCGTTCAACCTGTACATACGTAGGCGCGGCAGAGCTTCGCGAGCTAACTAAGCGTACTACATTTATCCGCGTTCAAGAACAAGAAAACAACGTTTTCGGTAAAGAGTAAAACGTCAATTATTCGGAAAATGTGTTGAAACAACCATAAAATATATTTATAGCACTTAAATATATACTAAAAGCATTCATAAGGCAGAGTTAGTGAAAGATCTAGTTCTGCCTTTCTTATTAGATCAATAGCAAAAACCATACTATATGTACTAATACTCTATTAGTTCAATATGGTGTTTCATGGCTGCCATTGTAAAAGTGCAAGCTCAAGTTAAAACAGATCACTCAGGCTCGATGATTGAGTGTCCAGCGTTATTAACAGAGCAAGGTGTATTCGAACCTTTACTGGATTACATCGTTAGCCAATCCCATATTAAAAGCCTTCCTTGGATGAATCGCGTAGTTCTTGCATGCCAGTTATTGCTTGAATACATGGAAGTGAACCGAGGTTTGTTCTCAGATCCAAGCCTTCTGTTTCAATCTTTCGTACAACGTCTATCTTCAGGTACGATTAGTAAACAAGGTGATGACTTATCAGGGCTGTATTGGTTGCCCAGATCAACCTCCAATGTCAATCAACTGCTTTCAGCGTTAAATGGACTTACTGATTGGCTTTCAAAGAACAACGAAACTCTTAGTTTGAATCCTTTTGAAGAGGCATCGTCGCATCAAGAAAGACTAAACTATGCGGCTTGGTACAAGCGAAATCAGTACAACTTTTTAGGTCACATTAAAAATAATGCTCTACCTGAGCTAATGAAAAAGGTGAGAAAGGTTCGCGGGAAAAAGGATGTCATCAAAGTCGATGGCGACGCTATTTCATTTCCAGAAAATTTGTTCAAGCAATTTTTCCTTCAAGGTATTGGTAGTTCGAGAGATAAGAGAGTCGCTTTGCGAGATCAACTGATACTACTGCTAATGCATGGTGCAGGGGTGAGAGAAAGTGACGCACTACACCTGTGGGTCGATGATGTATTTCTAGATCCGATGAATTCCGATAGTGTGATGGTTCGTCTGTATCACCCAGAAGATGGCAAAGCGCCAAATAATTGGAGAGGTCGAAAGCGACAATCAACAAGAGCGGCCTATCTCCAAGAAAAGTATCATTTAACTCCGCGAAACAAACTGACAGGCACTGCCCGTGTAGGTTGGAAGACAAAAATTGTTGACCATGATGACAACTATATTCAGCTTCATTGGTTCCCAGCCTATTATGGAGAAGTCTTTTCGTATTTATGGGCACAGTATTTACTTCACCTGCTACCACTAGAACGGATACATCCCTATGCCTTTGTTTCTTTTTCAAAAAATTCGCTTGGCAATCCTTTAACGCTGAATGCATTCAATCAAAACTATAAATCTGCTATGGCGAGAGTAGGGCTAGTCGTATCAAAACCAGAAGGTCGTTCACCCCATGGTCATCGCCATGCTTATGGTAGACGAATGTCAAATGCAGGGATGGATATTCATATCATCAAGAAAGCATTACACCACTCGTCTCTAATGTCACAAAGTATATATACGCAGCCAGGGGTTCGCGATGTGACTCTTGCTTGTGAGTGAGCATCGAAAAACTTAAATGACAATCAGCAAACAAGCTTCAAGAGTGATGTCGAACTGAGCTGGAGTCGCATCATGGAAACTGGATTTGAGGATATTGATCCAGATGGCTTATTCACTGGTAAACATCCTAAGTTCAAGGCGAGAACAGTATGAAATCAACGGATTATGAGTTCTTCTGGTTTACTGAGCAAAATGGTTCTGGTTGGGATACTTGGCGTGAAGTGGCAGCCACTTGGTTAAACCAGAAGCATTATGGTGTTGACCATAAACGAAACGCCTTGAACCGCTTTTTGGGTGACTATCTAGTTCCTCGATTTATCACAGATCCCGTAGAGTTTTTTGAAATCGGTCCGCAAGACTATGATCAATTCCTAACGACATTCGAGCTATCGGAAAACTATAGAGTCCGCCAAAACAATGAGGTGTGCGCGTTTATCGATTGGCTTATCGAAACCTATTACTCTCAGCCAAATGATGATGGTGAATTGATTGCGATGTTTCGTAACCCATTTGAAAAAGGCTCGAATCCAGTACGTAATCAAGAAACTGTTTATAACGCCTTGCCATACACCTACATCAAGAAATTACGGAAGATACTTTGTCCTCAAGAAAAAGGTCACTTTAACCAATGGAAGTGGGCAATCGAGCAAAGTGACGCTTTTCTACTAAATGGTCGCCACCTTAGGGACTGGTTTATCGTTGATGAAGCGTTAGTAGATAAAAAGGATCCAGACTGTGTCTGGCAGGAAGTCGTTGTAGACAAAGCAAGGAGTATTAGAGTCAATGGAGTACTGAAGACATACAAAGAAGGCGATCGATTTTTTGTTATTTGGTCACCTGTTCGCGCTATGGCCTTGTATATGAAGCTTCAGCTACCGCTTAGGACATTCCAGGTTCGAATGCTTGATTCTGGGGAAGCCGATACTTGGCGTTACGAGCGAGGTCAGTGGGTCAAAAATGAAGTGAACAGCTTTGCAGAAGGTAGTGATAAACGGCCATGGCAAAAAGGAGTGTTTCATCGGATTGTGACACCAGATATTGGTGATGTAATGACTGGGCTGTACGTTAACACCAACAAAACAGCAGACCGGAATAAAGATGAAGTGACTCGTGGATATGTGATTCCGTGGCAGCATGAGGAAGTGTTGTATTGGTTAGAAAAACTCCGTAACTGGCAAGAAAAGTACAATCCTATTTCTTCTCCTACATCAATCTATGACCTTGACTTCAAACACTTTGGCAGCACTAAAACGGATACCCAGCGCAGTGAGATAGGTAATATCTGCTTTCTGTTTCGCAATGCAGCTACTCCCCTCCTTAGTGAACGTTCCATGCCTATTACCTCTGGGTACCTAAATACACTTTGGGTATCTTTGATGTCACAGTTGGAAAAAACTATCCAAGACAGTGGTGATAGGCTATTGGATGGCAGCTTAGTTCGTTTTATAGACGTAGAAAATCCTCGCAAGACTTTATTTCCTTTGCACTCTATTCGTGTATCTCTAATAACGTGCTATGCCATTGAAGGAGAGATCCCTACTCCTGTGCTGTCGAAGCTATTGGTTGGTCACAGCCGTCTTATCATGACCATGCATTACACCAAAGTAACGCCAGTCATGATGGCCAAGAAAATGAAAGCGGCAGAGCAGAAAATCGATGTTCAAGATGAAGATAGCTTAATGGCATTTTTAACCAATAAATCAATCGAAGAGATAGGGCTGAAAGCTGCCTATAAAGACATCGAATCACTACAAACTGTTTTGAGAGTTCGCAATCCAGCAGGGTGGCAAGAAAGATCAATTGGTATTTGTCTAGTTGGAGGTAATACGACACCACTTGTTGAAAACAGTGCTATTGCTGGGTGCTGGAATGGCGGGGAGAGATTGAAAAAGGCCAATAGAAACCAAGCTGATCTGTATGGGCCAGTACCTCATGGTTGTGAAAACTGTATACGATGCCGTTGGTTTATCACAGATATTAAGTACATACATTCGTTGACCGCGCATTTCAATAACCTGAGCTACCACGCTTCGGAATCAGCAAAAATTGCAGCTGAGCTAGAAGCTGAGCAGCAGACCTTGTTGGATGAAGAGTACTTTTGTGAGGTAAATGGAGAACCTTTTACCAAACACCAAGAACTTCGTAATCTCGATAGGCGTGTTGAAAAACAAAAGGTGGATGCTGATGAATATTGCAAGGATTTGGTCGCTTGCTTTCAGGTGATCCGAAAACTGTTAAAGCTTGAACAAGAAAGAGAGGAAGAAGATACGAAAGAAAAGGTTGTTGCGATTGGCTCACACTCTGAGATCTCTCCTTACTTTAGCTTCGTTGATACAGAATCCAAGTTCAGGCAGCTCATCCAGCTATGTGATGATGCAGAAGTATTCGCTGACTTGCGTGATGACTTAAAGAAAACGCCAGCGATTAACCATCGCTCTAACAGACTCAACGCGATGCTAATGAAGTCTGGCTATATGCCTTTCTTGATGCAACTCGATGACGAGATGCAATTACTTGCGGGAAATGCCATGGTCAATGCAATGCTCAATGCGACAGGAGAGTCAGACAAGGTTAAGGCGATGGACATCCTCTCTTCTTATCTTGACGCGGAAAAGTACCTGCAAGATGCCGGATTGTTAGAGATAGGCGTCAGAGCTATTGAGTCAAAAACGGGGATAAATATCTTGCGGTTGGCAGATCTTTCCTCGAATAACCGAGTAGGAGCGAAGAAGAATGTCTAATCCCGTTGACCCCAATATTGTATTGGAAGAGCTTTGTGAGAGTGCTACATCGAGAACGAAGAATGCACTTCGAGTTTTGCACAGCGTGCTCGAGCAGCAAAGTAAATCATCAACTTTAGACTTTTCCATCGCGACGGTTGGCAAGCTGTCTAAAGAGCAGGGAGGACCTTCCACTCAGACCATTCGCAACCGAACAGGCAAACACTTTCAGCATTTGATAGACGTTTGGGCAAGCTATGCTGGAACCACGCGTAAAAAGCCGCTTTCTGTTCGCCAAAAGCAAATTCTAAACTGCAACGATCAGCATATCCTAGACTCGATAGACGACCCGGTTATTCGTGCCGTTGTTGGTTCATTGATAGCAGAAAGAAACAAATTCAGAGATCAGCTCAATGTTCTGAAGGCAAACGCGGATATCGTAATCGATAGAACCAAGCCTGTAGAAGCAAGCTACATACTCAATGCAGATAAGCTGACTCCACTAGAGCTTCAAGCTTTAGAAGCTGCAATTTCTGAACAGTTTTTCGATGAAATGCAATGGTTGGTAATGCCTACAGGCCAAGTTAAAGACAAGGATGGTTTAGAAATCTACAAGCGTGGCTATGTGAATGCGGTCCGCAAATTAATTGGGGAATAAAACATTACGAGTTCGATAAGGTCTCTGTACTATTCACACGCAGTTAACTGGCTTCCCTACGAAGAGTAATCTGAATAATCAGTTTGAGCGTTTTGTAGCAGCGTCAACAAATGAAAGGCAAATTTTCATTGACGCTGTCTTCCTAGAAAGTCACATCTGAGCTAATACCCATATTCAGTGTGGACTAGCGCTTTGTATCTTTGTTCCACGCTTTTTTTTGCCAGGTTCCTTCCTCACGCCAAACAACACCTTCGGAGCGACGCCAACAAGACTCATCATTATCTCCATTCGGCCACGTATTTCGTTCTGCAATCATGACCCAAACTGGCTCGATATCGAACTTGATAACATAATCATTAAGAGTTTCCTCTTCAATAACGAATGCGGTTTGGTGCTCAAATGGTTCTTGAGTTTGCAGAACAACATGACCAAGTTTATTCAGCCATTTATTTGATTCGCTCTCAGACATCGATAATTCAAGTTCATCGGCAAACCACTTTTGTGGCAAGTAACATGAGAAGCCATTAGGAAGAGATTTATCTTGGTTGCTCTCCCAAAGATAGTCGGCTATTGGGATTGCAAATTCGCAATCTTCGGGGCCACCCCACAGAGATTCTGAGAACTTTTCGGATTCCCATGTGCTGCGCCAATATGCTTCGCGAAGATATGGGCCGTCAATAAATCCCCTCGGTTTAAAAGAGTCAGCGTCAAGGCTATGCTTATCTTCAAGGAACTCCGCTAGCTTTCTTGCACTTCCTTTTTTTAGGAATACGCAATAAAGGAATCTAAACTCTTCATATCGCATCCCGTGCATGCCAATTCTGCGACCTTGATATTTTTCACTTACACAATTGAACTCATACAATACGTTCCAGTTTTTATTATTCTCATCGACTCTAGATAGTTTCTCAATTATCGATAGCGTCGGATCTTCCTCAAATGGCCACTGCTTTAAATTTTCTTCAGCAACTTCAGGGAGCTGGATAATCGGCTCGACAATCCAGCTTTCAGGGAGACTGTTATGCTTTTCAAAAGGCAGTATTGTTGGTTCAATGTTTCGTCGAAAATCATGGTTGCTGTATCGATAGGTATTCGGCTCTTCAGGCCACCCTTGGAGTATCCAAAAATTGTCTGCTAATCTAGCTTGAATTTCATCTAGTGCTATACGTTGGTACTTTTTCCCTATCCGCTCAAAGTCATTATCATGTCTTGAATAACTAGTGCCGTGCCCGTCCCGAGGAAATAGTTCGGAGTTCCAGCCAAGCTCATAAGCTCTTTTAGTGATCCATAATCTGCATTGCTGCACATTAACTTTGTCATAGTCCTCGTATCCACCATCATCGTGAAAATAGTCTAACGAAAGCCTTTCAAGCTCTTTTTCATCTAATAAGTTTTCTAAGCATCGGCGGGTATCAACTATTGATTTCTCTAGAGCAGCTATATCTTTTTTTACCTCCTCATTTTCTGATTGAAAAGTAAAAATAGCTAGAGACCTTGAACTAGATGCTTTCTCAAATGCCTCCAGAGCCTTTACGCGTTCAGCGTAAGGATTTATCACTTCTTCGACGAAAACTCGCTTTAGTGCTTTTTTCGAAACTGGTTTTGGGCTAACAAGAGGAGTTGTTAAGAAATTGCGTACACGACCTGGAATAGTGTATTTTCCATAGTCACCCCAATTACTTGAAGCTGAATCGAAAATTTCTGTTCCACCCCTTTCTTCAGCTATTTGCTTCACTTCATCTTCAGTCAGGTCAAATGTTGGTGGCTCAGAACCTAGTGGATGATAGCAACTCTCAAGGTTAACATTTTTATTTAACACCTCTTTGCTATTGGCAAGTTCAATGATTCCCAATGCGTAGTCTCTAGTGAGTAAAGCTACCGGAGGCTGCTTGTTCAAAAATACCTTGGTGAAGACTTCATGCGAGTAGATATTTAAACGCTCAGAACTTTGATCGATACAGCAAGCTCCAAATGCAGCAGCATAGAGCCGCTCGATAACATACGGATCATCACAATCATGTAACTTTTCTAGTACGAAGGTGAATATATTTGAGTTTGATAAAAACAACGCCGTCAATGCTTTAGTCGACTTATCACGCAATGTCTGGTGAGACGAAGTTAAGGACCATGCCAGAACTAATGAAGCTAACTCCAAATGTTTCAAATCTGCGGTGCGACTATGCTCAGACAACGCCCATGAGACAATTCTTTCAACCTGGTTGAATTCTTCTCGCGACGCCCAATTTATCCAATGTGTCCAATGACTATCTCTTTCTGGCATTTTCCACTGCTTTAGGTGCTCGTGAAGGCGAAGAGCGTTAAAAGGATGACCAATAGTCATCGAAACTTCTAAGAGGAGCCCTAGAGGTTCTACACTGTGACCATCTAATCGGTTCAGTAGTTCTCGCGTATCATCCGAAAATGCATCCGTACTTCTCCACTTAAAACTTTCAGCAAAGCTTTCTTGGAGCTGATGGTCTTTTTTCCAGTGAAGCTCCCAATTTGGGAGAGTTTTAGCAAACTCGACGCCAAGCTTCTCCGGGTAGATTGTGGATAATGAGCTAACCAATCCCGTATATTTATAGTGAAAACCGTTATCAGTTTGCCCATCCCAAAAAAGGAAATTTAGAGGAAAGCCAGCATCGAAAGCCTTATCGATTTGATCTCCAGACACCTTTGAAAGCAAATGTGTCGCCATGAGGTGGTCCTGGAATCTCTGAAATGAGAATCGTACGAGTTTTGAAGGTGGATTAAATGGATCAACACTTTCCGAATAAGGAGGTGGGTCGATTCGAAACAAGCTTGTTTCTATTAGAACTTGTAGCCAAGTTTTTCCCTCTGGTGCCGTCCTACCCTTAAAGCTTTCGTCTGCAAATACTGTCGCATCTTCGATTTCAATGAAATCGCAACCACTTCTCGCCATCTTATTCGCGAAGAGATCTACACACTTTTTAATAGACGCTGAAATAGTATCTGAGTTTGCAGTGCCTATCCCAGTGCGCCAACTTAGCGCATTAAGATATAGTGCCATCGTTTGTGATATTCCGTTCAACCCGCGAGGAAATTCCGTAAGCCCTTTGGCATGCAAAGCCTCGCTAACAGTTTTTAGGAACAATGGGTTGCTAAATTCTGGTGATAACCATGGTGTATTGGGTCGAGCTATGCTTTTGGTATCAAGATATCGGATCGCTGCTTGTTCCAATTCCTCAGGAGTGGAAAAGCCATTGATCAAAAATTGAGGAATTTTTTTTTGTAAACTCTTTGGAATTGCGTAAGGAATATACTCATCGCGACAAGAGAATACCGCTGATAAATATGGGTACTTTTGAATCGCACTGACTACTTCTGGTAGGTTATGCATCCAATAATGAGCACCGGCACCCTCGTTGATTGCGTCAAATAGCAGAATTGTTTTCTCTCCTTTACGCTCACCAACAGCATTAAGGGTTCCCAAAATATCATCTGCGGTTCTACCCTCTAGACCACAAATACCACCGAATTGTTCCCAGAACACTGATGTCGAAAAACTTTGACCTAACGTTAGAACTGTGGGTAAACCAGCATTGGTTCGCTGCTCTGCGACTTGCCCAAGAAGATGGGACTTTCCTGCACCTGCTGGACCATAAACTAGAGCGCATTGAAATGTTTCAGCTTGAAGATTGGTGTCTCGAAGAATTTGTTTTAATGTAGCGCAAGAGGAGGATAGTGCCCGAAGACTTCGGACCACATCGTCAAGTTTCCTTTGATCATCCTTTACCAATATGCCTTCATCTATTGAGGTATATTGCCTTTCAAGCGTCCAAATAGAATCTTGAAGGCGATCTAAAGTAATCGATGCCGACTCAGTGTCCCATTTTTTAGTAAAGTCGTGCGTAAACGAACTTTTAAGTTCTACCAATTCTTTCCACGAATCATTTGCCATTAAAAGGACGTCGGCGTCCGGAGCATGGCCTGCGGTGGTAAACTCTATAGTTGGAACTCTTGATGCCTCAAGATCAGTGAATGCGCCGATCAACTGCTTTGTAATGTGTGGACCTCGGGCCATGGTATCAAACAAAGATTCAATAGACACTTCGACGTGATCGTGGGGGTTGAAACGATCATCCAGCACTCGTTTTGCTACGTTAATTTGGTTTTTAAACCAAGTATCGTTCAATACATCGCCGCCAAACCAAAGCTTGTTCAATGACACATTTTCTTCTCGAAGGAGCATTTCGCTTAGGTCAGTTTCAGACCAAAGTTCGAATTTAAGGTCAATTGACTTTTCTTCCGCCCAGCCTTGCCACTTACTTACTCGCTCATCCCATTTCTCGCGTTGAGATTTCCCTTTTGCTCCTCTAGGCGGAGTTAAGTTTTTAGGTATTGCGAAAATATAAGTTTGAAGTTCAGGATGTATCTTCAACGCTTGTTTCACCGACTCATCCATTTGACTCCATTGGGAATCACCTATGGTAGTGAAATATTTTGCTTGATAACCAATTTTTCTTCCATTGCTTAGAATCCAAAGTGCCTCGACACCTCCATCTCCCCCACAGCCATCATTTGGTTGGAATTCAATACCATTTGCAGGTTTCTCTCTACGAGCAAGTACACAAATTAGATCTTCAAAGGACTCCCGAGGACCTTTGTTGAAGGTATTTATAGAAGAAAAATTAATCAAGTTTATATGTCCTTTTTACTGTCTTGAAGGTTGCCAGGTTGCAGTTTGATAAGTGGTGACTTGGGAGAATAATATACCAAATAACTGGAATATCTTGTTGACGTAATTCAATTATCCAATCCATCGCTCATATCCTATGAATAGAAGTGAACCTCAGGCTCAGTTGCATTAGAACGTTTAAGTCCAATGCTTCCACTATTTTTCCTTAAATTGGCTTTTCAGTTACATAACAATTTGATATTAATTTAGTTTCTCGACAATTAGCTGCACTATAGGTGGAAAGTAAATAGGGAGAGTTTCTGTCTGTGAAGCGTTGTACTACATATCAGATTAGGAGGCTAAATTGCCAGAATTAAAGATTGATGAGAATTTAGTAGATTGGGAAGAGCTTTCCAAACTAGGTTGGAAAAACTTACTCTTAGGAAATGGCTTCAGTATCAATATCTGGGAAAAGTTTGGTTATGGAACACTCTTTGACCTAGCAAAAAGTGACAGAGTTGATGTCCAGCTGGAAGCTGAGGGGTTAGCTTTATTCGATCACCTCAATAGCTCAAACTTTGAAGATGTCTTGCGGATTTTATATCATGCAAAATTAGTAGATGAACAACTTGGCGAGCCTCAAAAAGAGGGAATCCAGCACCTTTATGAAAATACAAAAAATGCTCTTGGTTCGGCTGTTAACTACGCTCATATTGCTCCTGGTGTCGCAGATGTGGCGGAAGTTAATAGGCAGTTAAGACCGTATAAAAATGTATTTACGACAAATTATGACTTGATTCCGTATTGGGCTGTCATGGACTCGGATTTATGGCGTTTTAAAGACTATTTCTGGGGCGATGGAAATTGTTTTGATCTTTCGGACACAGAAGTGCCCGCCGATAGAACCAAGCTCCACTATCTACATGGAGCAATACATTTGGTTGAACGAAGTGATGGGAAAGTCCAAAAACTTACGGCTAACGGACTAGAGCGTTTAACTGACCTATTTGACCTTGCTCACCCTGAAAGATTCCCCCTGTTCATTTCTGAAGGAAGTTCCGAGTGGAAGTTGTCAAGAATCAAGCGTAATGATTATTTACGATTCTGTTATGAAAAACTGACAAAAACTAAAGGCGGTTTGGTTGTCTTGGGGCACTCTTTACACAAGGATTACGACCAGCATATCATTGATGCTGTTAATGATAGTAATATCTCTCGTGTTGCTGTAAGTGTGTGGCCATTACTCGACAATGCAGAAATTGTTTCATTTAAATCTCGATTATCTCAGTGCTTGCAAGGCAAAGATTTATACTTCTTTGATTCCACTACTCATCCACTTGGAACATTGGATTTAAATGAGCCTATAGCGTAATAAACGACTATATCTCCAAGATACTTTTTCTAACAGATCACTGTGTTGTTAGTGCAATTGCGCTAGTGAGTTATTGTTCAATAATGTGCTTGGTTTGAATGTTTGGAGTCTATTTTATTGTTTTGATGAGTTTACAGTTACAGCTAAGTAAACAATGCTACTACCCGTTGCTTAAACCTACCTGTAATGGAGAACTCACTGTAGGGTGAGGAGCTAAATGAGTTAGGCAAGTTACCACAAACTTCGCTTGTACTTAGCTCCGAGATATTGATTGAACTTTCAATGGGTGAGCGCACGAAAGTCTTGGATGAAACTTCATTATCGTTTTCTGATATCTCGTTGAGGTTTTCTGCGTTTTTAAAGACAACATTTACTTCGGGTAAATCCACATTGATTCTCTGTGCAAACTCAGCGAGCTTCCAATGATCGAGTGTATATAACCAAGCATACTGCGGCTCTGTGCTTGTTGCTCGTAATACGCGACCAAGAACTTGTCGGTAATGCATTTCGGTACGAATACGACTGAGGTGGCAACACACTTGTAGGCGTGGAATGTCTGTTCCTTGGCTAATCATCCCCACACTGACAACCCATTCGGTATTGGAGTGATTGAATCGTTCTATACGCTCATTGGCATCAGGGTGTTTGGATGTAACTATTTCTGTCGACTGATTGAAATGAGTATTAAGCAGTTTTTCAATAAAATATGCATGTTTGATAGAGGAGGCAACGATTAGACCTGCGCTGTTTGGTTCTGTTCGCCTAAGCTCTGAGAGTTTTTCCACTGCGTGCGTTAGCATGTAGCGAATAACTTGCTCATCCTCAACAAGTTGTTGGTATGCGATATCCGAGTTTGTGAGCAAATCCGATATAGACTCGAAGCATTCAGACGTATTTTCGGAAGAAACATTGATGCATTCGTTATCGACCAAAACAATCTGTGGAATACGGCATACTCTATCTTTAATTGCATCGGCTAATCCATATGAAAAGTCGCAATGAATAGTATTGTCAGGTTCGGTGAATCGAGCCAGAGATATTGGCGCTTGATCAGAGCGCCAAGGTGTTCCAGACATTGCTAATGTATACGCTGCTTTGTCCTGTATATGGACTAAAACTTCTTCGCCCCATGCATTGGCACAGGGAAGTTCATGTCCTTTTAAATGGTGGACTTCGTCCAAAACAACCATGACATTGTGTTCTTCAATCAAAGACCAAAACGTAGGCGTCAATGTGTTCATGGATTGATATGTTTGTACGCTGCCAAGCGAGCCCAACTTGCCATCAATGCGTCTATTTAAAATGGCTTCAAAGGTAGCGCGAGTACTTTCGTTCACTTGAGTTGAAGGAGAAAAGCACATGACGAAATCGATTTTTTTAGATAGAAGCATCTGTTTGGTAAGAGATGCCGCCATTACAGTTTTACCCGCACCGGGTGTCGCCAAACAGAAGAAATGATTTTGCGTTTGATAGAGAGAAAGAGCAGTGGTTACACACTGCTGTTGCCAATGCCTTAGCTTCACGCCTGAACTGCCATTTGCGTCAAACTAAGGTCGATTGCATTGATTCGGCCTATTAGTATTGAACTCTTTTCTCTTGCGCTGATGTATATCGGTGCCAGACGTTTCTGGTTAAATGGGAACTCTTCCATGAGTGCTTTCAACTCTTCAGCTTCGCCGAGCGCCGTAAGCATCTCTACTTGATACTGAGCTTTTTTATCGTTAAGAGCCTTCACAAAATCTTGGTCTGATTTGCTTACAGGCATTGTTACAGCCTGACTGCCAACAAATTTAGGAATAAATTTGGTTTTATTGAACAGATCTGTCTTGGAAAAGTAAACGACTCTCCCTTGTTTGGAGTCACGTTGAAGTACGCCAAACTTGGCCAGTCGATATATCTGCCGATATATCATCTTTTTTATACCTTCCATAGAACCATCGTTTGGAACTCGCTCCATATAGGCTTTTTGGACATCGAGAACGGTAAAGGTTGTCAAAGAATCACTACTCAATATCTCTAACAGTGTTTTGTTTAACTCTATTGCTGCTTTTTTCATGGTCATAACTGAATGATATATAAGTATATGTCTATTAACTCTGTACTAATCGTTCTTGTACCATCATGGTTGGTATGAAAACTAAGGATTACTTAGTATACTTTCTAGTGAGAACTAAGACAATCTAAGTATTAAAGGTTCGCTAGTGATGAATAAGTGGAAAAACAAATCGTCAGCCCATTACCCGTTCGGCTTAAACAGGCGCGTAAAGTTATGGGTATAAGTCAAAAAGAGCTTGGTGTTCGGTTGGGGATGGAAGAAGGCACGGCTAGTGCTCGCATGAACCATTATGAAAAAGGCCGCCACACCCCAGACTACCTAACGCTTAAACGTATTGCTGCTGAATTGAATGTGCCCGTCGCGTATTTCTTTTGTGAGTCTGAGATAATGGCCGAACTGATGGTTAAGTTGGAAAGTATGGACGATGAAGAAATCAAAGCTATCCTTACTCAGCTTGAATCTAACTAGACTTCAATATCTTATAGACACTGTTTCGAGAGATTCCTAAAGTGCGAGCTATGGACGAAACACTAGTCCGTTCGGCATAAAGCTGTTTAACTTGGGTCGCAACGCTTTCTGATAGTGGCTTCCTGCCTTTATACTTTCCAGCTTTTTTGGCCGCAGTAATGCCTTCTAACTGACGCTCTCGGCGTATATTCAGCTCAAACTCAGCGAATACGGCTAGCATATCTAGAAAGGCTTTCTCTGAGGCAGAGTCAGTGGATACAGGTTGCTCAAGCGCTGAGAAAGCAATGTCTTGCTCTTGCAATTGCTTAATGAGTTGTTGTAAATCGAGCACTGATCTCGCGATACGATCAATTCTGGTAATGACTAAAGTATCTCCTGAACGAAGATAAGCCATCAAGTTGACAAGGCCTTCCCGATTGGTAGATGACCCTGTTGCTGTGTCTGAAAATACTTTCGAACAACCTGCTGCTTTTAACTTCTCAATTTGAACGTCCAACGACTGATCTGACGTCGAAACTCGGGCATAACCAATTTTGCTCATGGCGATTGCTCATTTAGCATCTAGACTTAATGAACATAGTGTTGAATAAGTAATTTATCTACTCTAAATGAACAAGAATATGTTGCCGAGTTTTTGTTGATTTAGGGTATACCCTAAATGACTTTGCTTGTGAGGTATGCATAGTGAGTATGATTGTTGAGCAAGCTCTTCTGGTTAGTAAAAAAAAATCCAATACTTTATTTCTTCGTATTCAGAGTCTCGTGCATGGCGAAGCAATATTGAGAGACGTTGAGTCGAATGCGGAGTTTCATTTTCAAATAGATCAGCTAAAAAACCTCATACAGGATGAAGTGTTTACGCTTGGAACTGAAGATGATCTGCCAGCTTTGTTGACCGAATTGGACAATCAACCTTCACCTGAACTTGAACAGTCAATGAATGAGCAACGTAAACGACTGCTGTATGTCGAAGGCGCAGTACAGGCGAATATATCGTATGGATCACTAGAGAAACTAGCTTCCTACCTCGAAATTAAATCATTGGAAATAGGCGATAGAAAACCGCCAAGCCCTATCACGCTGTACCGATGGGTAAAAGCATATGTTGATTCCAATTATGATAAATCAAGTTTGATTCCTGCATTTTTGAAGTCAGGGAACCGGAACGCAAAAGTACCAGTTGAACATGATTTGTTGATTAAGAAAGTATTGGGAACATTCGACACAAATATAAAAGCGCCGACAGCATACAAACGATATTTGAAACAGCTGAAAGAGCTAAATATTGAACGCGAGAAGAGTGGCCAAAGTCAGTATAAGCCGATTTCTCTTGAATCGATGCGTAAACGACTCAAAGTAAGGAGCAATGGTGAACTTTCGAGATCCTAATTTAGTGCTGATTAAAAGCTTCAGGGGAAACAAGAAGTCCTATTTTCAGGTCAGCTCGTTAAACCAAACAGAAGTATCGCTTAAGGATATCGAGCAAGGCGGAAACTTCACTTTCTCTCGGAAGCAGATAGAGTCTCATATCACCAACGGGCTACTCGCTGTAAGTAGCAGAAGCGAAATTCCAGAATCGTTGTTTGTTAATCCTGTACGCAAGAAATCAAAACCTAAAAGCTCTCCACGGCAAGCAGAAAATGAGCAAGAAATGGAGAGACGATATCGATACGTGAAAGCGGTACTAGACTCACAGGTACCAAGGTACACAGCCAAATGGTTAGAGCCGTGGTTGAAAGAGAAGTGTATAGAATTCAAAGACGATAACCCACCACAATGGCGAACCTTTGCTAGATGGATACAGCTTTATGTTGAATCAGGTTGGAAGAAAAACTCGCTGATGCCAGAGCATTCAAAGAAAGGGAATCGTACAGTTAAGCGCGATAAAGAGATAGTCGAACTCTTAGATCAAGTAGTTCGTGACCACTGCAAAACCTACCTCGCCATCAATTACACCAAAGCACACAAAGACTTCCTTGAACGAGTTGAAAAGCTAAACCAAAAGCGGAAAAAAGAAGGTCAAGATCCACTAATACCGAGCTCCTATCGAACGACGGTCAATCGGTTTCAGCGATAGAATGGAAGGAAGCTCTCAATTGATAGGTAAACTATTGATGGTGTGATAAAAAACAAACTGAATCACTCAAATTAAGTATGATCTGAGATATCTTAAAGCGATTATGCTGAAGGACGAATGAATCATGAGAGCTTTGATTAGTAACTTAAGTGAACAAAAAGAAGAAGTGTACCTAGAATTTAAATCTGAATGGTATTGGAATGGAAAATCACAGGATATTAGGTGCTGGGGAGAGTTTCTTAAAGATTTTGTAGCTTTGGTTAACTGTACTCCTGAGCATGTTGAGGATAATAAATATTTGATCATTGGGGTTGATGAATCCAAGGATAAGCTAGAAAGGTTTATTGATGTCAACATTAATAAACTAGGCTTTGATAGTATCGAAACATTTAAGGACAAAATTGATGAAAAGCTTTTTTCTTACTTCGAGTTCGAAGATGGAAGCAATGTAAAGAATTGCTTTAAGGTTAGCGAAGAGAAGTTTAATGGTAGGCGGATAATATGCTTTTTAATATTTCCCGCAACTAGTCTACTAGTTCTTAAAAAGGACCTTCAAGACAAGAGAAGAACTGAGAAAAAAGGTAATGTCTTTATTAGAGAAATTAAATTATGTGATGGTGAGCCACAAGTGGCGAATGCTTGCCCAAAGCTCATTAAGTCTATAGATGAGTCTCGAAAAAAACTTATACCTGAAATTAAGAAAGATTTAAATATAAGTAAGAATGTAGAAAAAACTATAGAACTTTTTCTTAAGAAAAATGCCTCCTTTAAAGAGATTGGACGGTCTTCTGAAAAAAAATGGAAAGATAAAATATTATTCGAAGTATATAATTTGTCATCAGAATTCTCCAGCGGATTAGATATAATTTACCTGTTTAAAAATTCGAACCAAATAAGAACTAGAGAGTTTCTCATATCTAATGGACATATATCAGATACCTCTATTAAATATATTCTAATTGATGACGATAGTAGTATAGACAAGGAAGGTGTCAAATTAAAATTTTCTGCGAAGAGTGTATTGACTCTGAGTGGTTTTGCGAGAGAGCATCTATATAATGACTTACTTAATGAAGACTCTTTTCATGATGGTCAATTTAAGAAGCAAAGGCAAATAAAAAACTTTATTGAGCCGAGTGTAGTTGGAAGTATAAACAAAAATGCACTTGTTCTTCTTAATGAATGGCTTTCCATGAATTCTAAGCCACTTATGGTTGTGAAAGGGTATGGTGGTGTGGGAAAAACCACATTGGTTAAGTACTTTCTTGATCAAGTTTATTTATATAATAATTCACTAGAAGATGGGTATAGAGTAGTGTTCATTGATTCAAAAAGAATAATTGATGAAATATCTACTCAAGGAGTAATTGATGACCTATTCTATTTTTATAGTGCTCATGCTAAGGTAAATCAATTTGAAAATAGATTTAACCAAGAGCTCTTAGAGCTTTCTATAGATAACGGCAATGTTTTAATTGTTGTAGATGGTATAGATGAGGTTATTGCCAAATTAAGTGGTAAATTTGACGTAAGTTCTTTCATAGATAATATTTTTGATAGCTATTTAATTGGGAATGAAAAGACAAAAATAATTCTGACGTGTAGAGACTACTTTTGGGATTTGAACACGGATGAAAATCATAGCATTTGTAAGGTTGAGCTTAGTCCTTTTACTGAGTCATTAACGAAAAAATTTTTCCAGCAAGAATATGACAACAATTCTCCAGAGTTTAGGAGATGTATGGAGTATGCGGATGAGTTTAAGTTTAATACGGATGCTATTGAATCTCCTAACTTCGTTTATATACCTTATACATTAGATTTGATTTCTGATATGGTTAGGCAAAATAGAGATTTTGGTTCTGTAAATAGGAATGATATAGAAACTGAAATATTAAAAACTGATCTTACCGATGATTACTTTATTGGGCGTATTTGCAATCGAGAAATCCAAAAGTTAAGGAATATAGATGTTGATTCTCAATTGCTTCTATTTATGAAGTTATCTACTTTTCACAATGGTAATATACATGAGTCAAACTTTAATAAGTTGTTGGATCACGTAGATGTCAAAGATGTCACTGATATTGTTGAGTTGTTTAAAGGTCATACTCTAATAAACTTTGACCATCATTCGAGAGTGGTTTCTTTTAAATATGACTTTTTTAAAGAATTCTTTGCTAATTTGTATATATGTTACTTTTTGTCAAGAGGAGAAAAGTCTCTCTTTGATAGAAACATAATTAGATCTATATCTGAATATGTTAAGTATAATACTAGATTTACTAAGCGAGTTTCAAGTAGGGTAATCTTCAATGAAGAGTTGGAAATATTTATTATTGAGTTGATTGAAATTAGTATTGAACAGTTAAAGGAGAAGGAAGAAATTCTGACTAGGCGGGTGATATCAAGTCTTATCTGCATTTTGTTATCTTGTCATCAGCATAGTACTGGAAGATCAAGTGTTTCTACTAATACACAAATTCTTATTGATATTTTTGGTCAGAACTTGGACTATTTATCCATACTTAACTTGTTTGGAAAAGATAGTGATAAACTAATCTTTGATTTTCGGGGTATGACTATAACAAATGTTTGGATGGAAAATTATCCTTTCTTTTGGGAGTGCAAACTTGATGGAAATACATCGTTTCATAATGGTACATTTAAACATTTGGAACCGAGAAAAAATGTTAGTATTCCTCACCTTCATAAAAATCTATTTCTCAAGTGTGATACTTCTGGAATATATGAATTAATTAAGAGTAGCAATGAAAATCAAGATCAGAAAAATATGAATAAGCTTGATGATATTAAGAAAATATTTAAACTTTTTGATACAGGAGGCACTTTCAAGGAACAAAAGGTTGAGAGGATAGAAAAACACTCTAATTCGAATATTTTAAAAACTTTAAAAAAGAACAAAATTATCACACCATATGTAAACCCTAAGAAGCCTTCTATAAAACAATATAAGGTGAATGATGACTATATGGATGTAATTAGCGTGTTGGACCAAAATGGTACAAGTTATGAGCTTGAAAGAATTATAAGAATGTTAGATTGATAATATACATTTACTTTTAGACCTAGACTGACAGCACATTTTAGGCCCTCGTAGAGAAAATCGACTTTGGGAACTGCAATTTGAGTATGGTTATATTTGGTCATTTTCTGACAGTTTGCCTAATATTTTTCTCGGCCTTATGTAATTGCTCTTTTTCTGATTCACATGAAATTCCCATTCACTGCAGATTTTAATTATTTTTCTTCCTAGAATATGGTGGTTATGGTTGAGCTAAGTTGGTTACGGATTTGCACTTAGGGTAATTGATCCATAAAAATGGTGATGTTAGTCATAACTATGTATGGTCTAGAAAAGTATTGATAATGATTGCAGATTTTATTATGAGGAATAAGTATGGCAGGCGACTACGAAAAAGCGATTAGCATTCGTCAGGCAATAGAAAGTATCCGAAGTAGTGATTTTCTATTACCTGCTATTCAGCGTAAGTTTGTTTGGAGTAGTCATCAGATTTGCGTGTTGTTTGATTCTATTATGCGCGGTTACCCGATCAACAGCTTTATGATGTGGGAAGTCAAAGAAAATCAGATCAAGAATCATTATAAGTTCTACAGTTTTATTGATAGCTATTGCCAGCGCTTTTACGAAGAGAACCCTCACTTATCGACTGATGCTTGTTTTAAAGACTTTAAAGCTGTAATTGACGGACAGCAAAGATTAACATCAATCTACATTGGTTTGTGTGGCACCTACGCCTATAAGCAGCCCAGAGTTTGGTGGCCTAGTGCACAAGATGAAACTGTGTTACCACCTCGTAAACTTTATCTAGACTTATTGAATCCGCTTCAATCCGAAGAGGAAGATTCATTGATGCACTACAACTTTAAGTTTTTAACTGAAAAGCAGTTTGCAGCTTCAAAAATGAGCAAAGAGGATAAACATCATTGGTATTGTTTACATCAGGTAATGTTACTACCGCAGGTCGATGGAGCGAACAAAGTATGGCGAGATATAGTAAAACCCTACTTAGAACAGCATGGACTGCAAGATAATGAGTTTGCAGAGGATGCTTTGTCTCAACTTTACGATGTGATCCGGTGTCAGAAAATCATCCATTACTTTAATGAAACAAGTCAGAAGATTGATCATGTTTTGGATGTGTTTATCAGGACTAATAGCGGTGGTACTAAGTTAGACTTTTCTGATTTACTTATGTCGATAGCGGTTGCCAACTGGGATGGTGATTTTCGCAAAGAAATTGACACTCTTATTAAAGAAATCCATCAGAGTGCGGATATGGGGTTCTACTTAGGCCGCGATTGGATACTTAAAACTTGTCTGATGCTTACAGGGTCTGATGTAAAGTTTAAGGTCAAGAACTTTAAATCTGAGCAGGTTGAAGCTATTCAGGCTCAATGGGAAGCAATTAAACTGTGTGTTAAAGCTACTTTTAAGGTTGTGCGCAGATCTGGAATTAACCCACAGTCTTTAACATCTAAAAATGCAATTATTCCTATTTGCTACTATCTATATACCAAGCAGGTAGAGGGCAAGCCTCTTTTCCACATCATCAACAACTTATCTAAGGTTCAGGAGCAACGTCAACTAATTAGTCAGTGGCTTTATATGGTTTTACTAAAAGGAATATTTGGTGGTCAAGCGGACATCATTCTTTCAGGAATGAGAGAGGTGTTGAAGGACAATATTGATAAACCTATTTTTCCTTTGGAGCAGATTATTGAAAAATATAAAGGCTCTAATAAAGACTTGCGTTTTGACGCTGAGTATATCGAAAACCTGCTTGATATACAGCATAGTGAAGGGCGCTGTCGAGTACTATTGCACCTTTTGTTCCCAGAAATGAATCCTACAGAGACATTTCATATCGACCATCTTCATCCTAAATCTGCATTTGAGAACAAGCAGCTTAGGGTAGCTGAATTTTTAAAAGACGATGAAGATTTATATTCGTTTTACTCAAATTCAGCCCATTGGAACAGTATTGCAAACCTGCACCTCCTTAATGATTCACAGAACATGTCTAAAGGCGCAAAACCTCTTATAGACTGGGTAGGGGCTAGTGGTGTATCAGTTAATAGGGATAGTTTATTACTGGATGAGGCAACTAGCCTAGAATTTGAAGACTTTAGAGCGTTTTATTATCAACGCAGAGAAGCTTTAAAACGGCAGCTTATGAGTCGGGTTTATATGACGGATGCTCTAGTTAGTCCAATGGCTGAGGGTGATCCTGATGAAGAAGTAGTTGAAGAAGTAGTTGTAGGGTAATGAATAGGGCTAGATTCTAGTTAGCTTTGAAGTCGTGCTGAATGTGATACTAGTCTCGCCTGTAAAGTATCTACTAAATGAATACTATGATAATTATTTTTTAAATCATAGGTATAAGTAGTCTAGTATAGTCAGCGCTATAAATATATAACCTGGTTGTTTCAACAGAAAAATCGAATATTTAAGAGCCGTTTTTGACGGCTCTTTTTTTGTCTCTAGCAAAACCGGGCAAAACTTATAACACCTAAATGATTGATGAATATACTCAACAATTGCGAATAAGTCTTGGTCGCCTAGAACCTCCACTGGGGTACTTATCTGAAAGGAAAACTCGCTCTTTGAAAACCTTTTGTCGCCAAGAGCGAGTTTTACTAAATAGATAGTTAGTTAGGATACCTTCGACGTATCAGCCGATATATTTAGTGCTAATTTTTTCCGAAGGCGGATATGGCATAGCTCAAGTATCAAGCCAAACGCCATGGCAAAATAAACGTAACCTTTGTTGACATGAATTGCGAAACCTTCAGCCATCAGCAACCCTCCTAGAAGTACTAAGAAAAGCAGCGCCAGCGTTTTGAACCCCGGATATAGACTGACTAATTCATTGATTTTTTGCGCTGTCAGCACCATAACCACTGCTGAGGCCAAAATAGCGGCAACCATGATAGGTACATCACTTGTCAATCCAATCGCAGTAATCACTGAGTCCATAGAAAACACCGCATCGACAGCCACTATCTGCAGCAATACCACTGTGAGCCCAGTGCGAACATGCGTAGACTGTGAAGTTTCAACATGCACGAGCCAAGACCACAACTCCTTGAGACTTTTTAGTATCAAGAACGCACCGCCAGCAATCATGATTAAGTCACGGCCAGTAAAACTCGTTGACATCACTTCCAATACTGGTTGTGTCAAAGACATCACCCAAGAGATGGAAAAGACTAATAGGATACGCGTTGCGACTGCCAGTGATATACCTAAGTTACGGGCCAAGCGCCTTTGATGATGGGGTAAGCGTTCACACAGTACGGATATAAACACGACATTATCAATGCCAAGTACAATTTCCAAGGCGAAAAGAGTAGCAAATATAACCCAAGTGTCGGGTTGCATGAAAAGATCTAGCATCTGATTGCCTCCTCGGGTGAAGAAGCGGGATAAGTTTTCAATCGACTATAGGGGTCGGGGTCGTCCATTTAAGTTTGTTACCTCTGTTACTTAAGGAAGTTCAGTAAATCACCCAATTGATTGATTCGCAATAGCAGAATTTGTAATAAAACGTAAGAGCTATTGGCTACTAACTACCATTAATCGCAAATGCGTGTGTAAGTTGGACAGAAACATTGGATTCTTGGCTCGACCAATTATTTCCGTCAGGAGAGGTCAATATTGTCCCGTCATCACCAGTAACAACAAATTGATCTGATGAGTAAGTGACTCCCCTTAAGTCTACCGTGGTAACTAAAGCTTGCTCTTGCCAAGTTTTGCCATCTGAAGAGGTGAATATAAGTCCTTGGCTGCCAACGGCAACAAATACGTTATTTGCGTAAGTAACTGCATGAAAGTTGGGTGCTAGACTGAAATGAGAGAAATCAATGGTTGTCCAGCTGTCAGGCTCTGCGTTGTCAGAGATAAGAATGGTTTTGTGGCCTACCGCTACAAATAAATCTCTTCCATAAGTGATATCGTTTAAATAGCGTTTTCCTGCGATAAGTTCGGGCAGGGACCAAGTGTTACCACCATCTGACGATGTCATTATCATGCCTGTGGTTAACTTCTCTCCTCCCACTACAACTAGTTTATCTTTTGCATGAGTGATACCGTTCAAGTTGTAGGCAGATGCACCGGTATTTGGGTATAACCAATCTGTGCTATCAGGAGATAGTATGGCTAACATACCTGTTTCTCCTATGACAATGAACTTATCATGAGCGTAGATTATATCGCGAGCACTTCCACCGCTTGGCCCAGCAAGAGACGACCAATTTTTGCCATTTGTGGACGTCATTGAATAGACATCATCACCAACAGCCAAATATCGATTTCCACCATAACTTATCGCGTAAAGCGTGTTTGCATACTTATTACTAAACACTCTATCCCAGCTAACACCATCAGAAGATGAAACGATGGTATAACCAACATCATAAAGTGTTGTGTTTTCTGGCCCACCGACAGCGTACAAGGCGTTATAGTCTTGGGGATCATTTTTAGGGCAACCAGATAGAAGAAATGCAAATGCCATGATAGTGATTGGCTTTAACATTATTTTCTGGTTTGCTTTGAGCTCTCTAATTCGTAAAGTCATAAATTCATCAACCCAAAAAATACAATATAAACAAAAGGATACTGCTCTGCTGCAACCCAGTGCAATATTGGAATGTTTAATATTTGAATTGCTGCGAAATACAAAGCAAAAAGTGTCGATTGTGGGTATCAAAGTGATTCTAATCATGAGGTTATAAGAATTCCCATGAGTGTTTGGACCGAAACAGAAAAGGACTAGCGCCCGGCGCATTGTGCCGTTATCGTATCTCAACCTGTTACGATTTAGCGATACACACTTTATTTCTCCCTGTTCTTTTTGCTTCATAGAGTGCTTTGTCCGCATTTTTAATCGCGGTTTCTATTGCACGGGAACCGGATTTTACTTGAGCTAAACCTAGGCTTACCGTCATTGTTGTTGATACGTCAGAACTTAAATTTAAAGGTGAGGAGGCTACACCTTTTCGAAATGATTCAAGCTTCACCTTCGCGGCTTCTAAGTCGGTTTCTGTCAGCAAGATTAAAAACTCTTCACCGCCAAAGCGACACAGTAAGTTAGGCTCCCCAAACTCCTCATTTAGCTTCCCAACCAGCTCAACGAGAGCAGTGTCGCCACATTCATGCCCAAATGAGTCATTAATTTTCTTGAAAAAATCTATATCAAGGATGGCCAGTGCCATCTGATTTTCCTTTGCTTGGCTTATGATTTTTTTGTATGCCAGTTCATAAAACCCACGACGATTATATAATCCCGTTAGTGAGTCCTTGTTTGCGATTACTTTAAGTTTTTGTTCCTTTTCAACCTGCAAAGTGGCATCGCGCTCCACAGCTGCAAAATAAGAGACTTCACCCCATTCATCCATCAGTGGAAATATATTCATATCTAACCAGTAAGGTACGCCAGATTTGGTATAGTTTAAGATTCGTTCTCGAGTGGTTGTTTTCTCACTTAAGGCCTTACGAACTCGTTTTTTAACTTCACAGCTAGTGTCTGGCCCTTGAAGTATTCTGGGCGTTTTTCCGATAACCTCACTTGCTGTATACCCAGTTAAGTCACAAAAAGCATTGTTTACGTAAACAATTTTCGGGCCGTCTGATTCAATTGGGCTGGCTTCGGTTACCACTATCACGTCATTTGCGTGTGCAACGATGTCTTCAAAGGAAATTTTGGTTTTTTGGCTGGTGATGTCTAAAAAGCTAACAACAATCTGTTCAATATTTCCTTGCGAGTTAAACTGAGGAAAAGCGTTACACAAAACCCAAGTGACGCTGTCGGATGTACTGTCACATATACCAATTTCTAGGTTTTCTATCTCTTTTTGTTTCGCGAGTACGCGGTTAACTGGGTAATCTTGGTGAGACAGAAGCTTATAGTTGCTGTCAATGAATCGCCACTCAGGATCGAGTGCACTTTTTCCTAAAACTTGCTCTTCAGTTAAGCGCAGTATGTCTAGCGCGCTCGGGTTAGCGTATAGAATTTTCGTCGATACATCGTGTACGACAACGCCTTCTTTCAGAGACTTTATCAGTTTGGTCAAATCAATGTTATCTGGGTTCATACCTGAAAGTCCCTGCAATCCTTTGTCATCCTCTACTTGGAATTATGTTCGCAATATTTCAATTTCGCCAATGAGTTCATTCCCGTATGGGGAGCAGTTTTGATTTTTCCGACTCTTCCATTCAATCGATGGCTTTAAGCTGAAAACATCCTGAAAAAGGCACTCGAGTGTAGTCACAATTTTAGCTTTTCGTGAGGCTCTCTAGTTTTGCCGTGGATGATTGCACAGGCTCTCTTGAGTAACAAATTGGGTGAAAATACGCTCAATGAAAGTCAATAAATAGTGATTTAGCAACTTGATAAAACACTACATATAGTGCTTAACTGTATTTAATATTTCTATATATGGTGCTTATGTGTTCTTGGATGCGTTCGTGGGCACTGTGAACACATCTATAAATATAGGTAGGATGAAAATGGAAAAACTAAACCTAGAAGTAGATAAGCGCAGAGAGAGTCAAGTTGTCCCAATACAAGATACATCTATCGAGATCTGGGACAGCAAATATCGCCTAAAAACCAAAGATGGCGCCCCCATTGATCGTTCAATTGAAGATACTTACAAGCGCGTAGCTAAGGTGCTTGCGCAGTGCGAAAAAGACAGCGAAAAATGGTATCAAAAGTTTCTTTGGGCGCTTCGCAACGGGGCGATCCCTGCGGGAAGGATTCTTTCGAATGCAGGTGCATTTGAACATAAACCAGCAACCTCAACCATCAATTGCACAGTATCAGGCAGTATCACAGATTCAATGGATGATATTTTAAATAAGGTTCATGAAGCGGGGCTGACGCTGAAAGCTGGCTGTGGTATCGGTTACGATTTCACCACTCTTCGTCCTCGCGGTGCGTTTGTCGCAGGAGCCGGCGCTCACACTTCTGGCCCACTGTCGTTTATGGATATCTATGACAAAATGTGCTTCACAGTATCTTCGGCAGGAGGTCGGCGAGGCGCTCAAATGGGCACGATGGATGTTAGGCACCCTGATGTTATCGAGTTTATTCGGGCGAAAAGAGAGAACGGACGCCTACGTCAATTCAACCTGTCATTGCTAATTACGGAAGATTTTGTTCAAGCAGTAAAAAACGACAAACCTTGGCAGCTTATCTTTCCTTATTCCGAAAAGGAAATCGAGCTGGACCAAATTGATCTACAAAGCTCGGAAAAGATCGTGTGGGCAGAGTGGCCAATGAAGGAAGGGTATACATGCAATGAGGCTGGTTTAGTTGCGTGTCGCGTATATAAAACTCTTTCGGCACGCAAACTTTGGAATGTCATCATGACATCTACCTACGATTACGCAGAGCCCGGCTTTATTCTTATCGATAGAGTGAATGAGATGAACAATAACTGGTTCTGTGAACATATTCGTGCCACGAACCCATGTGGAGAGCAGCCCCTTCCTCCATATGGAGCCTGTCTGTTAGGCTCGATTAACCTTACCACGTTTATTAAAAAACCGTTTTCCGATGCCGCGAGTTTCGATTGGGATAGGTTTCGCAATGTCGCATCGATTTTCACTCGCATGTTAGACAATGTCATAGAAATTAACCGGCTGCCACTTCAGCAACAGCGAGATGAATTAGAGAACAAGCGCCGCCATGGTATGGGCTTTCTGGGTTTAGGCTCATCAATAACCATGATGGGAATGCGCTATGGCAGCCCCGCATCAGTCGCGTTTACCGAGCAGGTGTCTAAAGAACTGGCATTGGCTGGTTGGAAAGCTGGGGTTCAGTTAGCGAAAGAAAAAGGCTCAGCACCCGTGCTGGAACAATCCTTTGAAATCACTAAAGAGCTAATGTGCCTTCGACCAGAGATGGCTGATAACGGAATTAAAGTGGGTGATAAAGTGCAAGGTAAAGTGCTTCATGCTCGCTATAGCCGATACATGCAGCAATTGGCGATAGAAGATCCGGAACTCGTTAATCAAATGGCAAAATATGGTTGTCGATTTACTCACCATTCTTCTATTGCACCAACAGGTACTATTGCTCTTTCTATTGCCAACAATGCGAGCAATGGAGTAGAGCCTAGCTTTGCTCATCATTACACGCGCAATGTGGTGATAGAGGGCAAAAAAAGCAAAGCTAATATTGATGTCTATTCCTATGAGTTGTTGGCGTATCGCGCTCTAGTCAATCAAGATGCACATTCAAATTCTGAAGGGGAGAATGGATTACCGGATTACTTCATATCTGCAGACGACGTGACTCCACAACAACATATCGATATCCAAGCTGCCGCGCAGAGATGGATTGATTCTTCCATTTCTAAAACCGCAAACATTCCCACGGATTTTCCGTACGAAGACTTTAAAGATATTTATATGTATGCGTATGAAAATGGGCTTAAGGGGTGCACTACCTTCCGCTTTAACCCTGAAGCATTCCAAGGGGTGTTAGTTAAAGAGCAAGATCTCGCAAACACGACCTATCAGTTCGTCTTGGAGGACGGGACGACATTCGAAGCGAAAGGAAATGAAGAGATCGAGTATGACGGTGAAATTCATTCTGCCGCCAATTTATACGATGCACTTAAAGAAGGCTATTACGGCAAATTCTAACAATGGATGACTCAAATTATGGTTCGTAAAATAGAAAGCAAAATAACCTCATACTGCATAAAAGACAGTAAAGAAGCTGTTCAGCCAAAGCAACCAGACGAACACTTGGAACGTAAGGTTGTTCAAATGCACGAAACAGTGCAACGTCCCGAGCACTTAGCGGGCACTACCTACAAGTTAAAAACACCCGATCATATTTCCGAACACTCACTATTCATTACTATCAACGATATTGTGCTCAATGAAGGCACACCTCATGAAATTCGACGTCCATTCGAGATATTCATCAATTCCAAGAGTGTCGAACATTATCAATGGATCGTTGCACTCACACGAATTATGTCTGCGGTGTTTCGTAAAGGAGGGGACATCACTTTTTTAGTAGAAGAGCTTCACTCTGTCTTCGATCCGCAAGGAGGGTATTGGAACAAAGGAAAGTATGTTCCTTCGTTAATTGCTGAAATCGGCAATATTATTGAGCAGCACCTAAAACATATTGGTTTGTTGCAACAAGAAAGTGAACTTGGAAACGGTCAGGTTGAGGAGAAAAGCACAGCGAGTGAATCCGCTCCCCAATTAAATGACGCCGATAGCGCCGACGATCACTTTCCAGTTAACGCGGCTTTGTGCAAAAAGTGCCTGTCTCGATCGTTAGTACAAAAAGATGGCTGTATGACTTGTTTAAACTGTGGCGATTCGAAGTGCGGTTAGTGGGTTGAAAGGCATTCTCAGCGAAAACTTTGGCTGCTGGGCTTATAAAACTAAGGTAACTACTTTATTTGTTTGTGCAAACTATCAGTAGCCCTTGGACAAAACCATCAGAAATAGAAGGACGAGCTCAGAGAATGAACTCGTCTAAAATATCAGCATATTACTGTTAGCAATATAGATATAGGAAATTGGATTGTGCTGTACAAAGTCACCACCAATTGATTAATTTTTTGCCAAATCAAAGCTCAAGGTTTGTCAATTAGATTTAATTGAGAAAATTAGTATCTCATATTTGCAACAATCCGAACAAATAATAATCTAAATGATAATGTAGTTATTTAGGTTGTTTCTTGTACGCAGAGTGCTATTTAAGCATTATATCAAGAGTACCAAGATTGAACATTGCTAGAAGATTCAATGGAAAATATGTGGAACTCAAGCTGTTTGACAGTAATGATCTATCATAAATATATGAAAAATAATGTTTTAAGTATTTTAACTTATGAATGTTTATTCAGTTTTGTTATTTTCACTTCTATCAATAGTGAGGCTGGGGTTTAAAAAATTAGCGAAGCTAACCTCATGTGAAATATATTTACTTTGATAAATTTCTTTTTTTAACTATCTAAGTTTGGTTATAACCATAATTGTTGAGTATATAGTAAGTATTGAAATTTCTTTTCTTTGATATATTATTATTAGAAAAAATAAACTGATAAAAATATCAGTATTGAAAATAATAAAAATAACATCATGGCTAGGGAAAGGTAACTTTCCGTTCCTGTCTAGTTTTAAAGTGACTACGCAACAAGCGGGTCCAATCACGTTCACTTTTTATATGCATATATCGGTTCAATGGCTGATATAAGCGATTTTGTATATACGAACAATAAGTCAAAGCGGAGAGATACAATGGCAAAAGAAGGCAGTGTGGCGCCAAAAGAACGTATTAATATAAAGTACGTTCCGCGCACCGGCGATGTTCAATCTGAAATAGAGTTACCCCTAAAAACGTTACTCATTGGTGACTTTAAAGGTGGTAGTGAAGAAACTCCATTAGAAGATCGTAAGGTTGTCTCTATTGACAAAAATAACTTTGAATCTGTCATGAAAGAAAGCGATTTAGCCATTAAAACATCGGTTAAAAATAGGCTTTCAAATGACGGTTCTGATTTGCCTGTCGATATATCAATCAAATCTATAAATGATTTCTCACCTGATTCGATAGCTAAGCAAGTTCCTGAATTAAATAAACTTATTGAGCTCAGAGAAGCTCTAATGGCACTCAAAGGACCCCTTGGAAATATACCAGCATTCCGCTCTAAGCTTCAGGAATTAATGGACTCTGAGGAATCAAGAAATCAATTACTTAGTGAATTAAAGCTAAGTGAAGAGTCTGATAAATAATAAGATTTTTATTTAATTTTCATTTTCAGGAATTGATATATGGCTGTGCAACAGGCAGAAAACAACACAATTGAAGGTAACGTAAGTTTACTTGATGAAATTATGGCAAACACTAGGATGCAACCTAGTGATGAAGGATATGATATTGCCAAAAAAGGCGTAACTGCATTTATCGAAAATTTACTTGGTAATCAATCGGGTATTGAGCAAGTAGATCGCTCTCTAGTCGATCAAATGTTAGTTGAATTAGATAATAAGATCAGTGCTCAAATGGATGAGATTCTTCACAGCAAAGAAGTGCAAGAAATGGAATCTTCTTGGCGTGGCGTAAAAATGCTGATCGACCGTACTGACTTCAAAGAAAACAACAAAGTAGAGCTACTTCACGTCACCAAAGAAGAGTTGTTAGATGACTTTGAGTTTGCTACTGAAACATCTCAGTCAGGTTTGTACAAGCATGTCTATTCAGCTGGATATGGTCAGTTTGGTGGAGAACCAATTGGCGCCATCATCGCCAATTATGCGTTTACTCCTTCAAGCCCTGACATGAAGCTACTTCAATACGCAAGTGCAGTAGGAGCGATGTCTCACGCCCCTTTTATCTCTGGTGTTGCTCCCGAGTTTTTTGGTATTGAGTCTTTTGAGCAGTTACCAAATATCAAGGACATGAAATCCATTTTCGAAAGCCCTCGCTATATTAAATGGCGTCAGCTTCGTGAATCCGATGACTCACGCTACCTTGGTCTAACCGCCCCTCGCTTTCTATTGCGTACACCTTACGATCCAATGGAAAACCCTATTAAAACATTTAATTACCGTGAAGATGTCACCGAGTCTCACGAGCATTATTTGTGGGGTAACACCGCATTCGCACTTGCTTCTCGCTTAACGGATAGTTTTGCTAAATATCGTTGGTGTCCAAATATTATTGGGCCTCAAAGTGGTGGTACCGTTGAAGATCTCCCCGTTCACTTGTATGAATCAATGGGTGAGCTGCAAGCGAAAATCCCAACAGAAGTACTGATTACAGATCGCAAGGAATTCGAGTTAGCAGAAGAAGGGTTTATTGCCCTAACTATGCGTAAGGGCAGTGACAATGCTGCATTTTTCTCTGCAAACTCAGTTCAAGCGCCAAAAATTTTCCCCAACACAAAAGAAGGCCGCGAAGCGGAGACCAATTTTAAATTGGGAACACAGCTTCCTTACATGATGATTATCAATCGCTTAGCTCACTACATTAAAGTGCTGCAACGCGAGCAAATCGGCTCTTGGAAAGAGCGCCAAGATCTGCAACGTGAACTCAATGCTTGGATCAAACAGTTCGTTGCCGATCAAGAAAACCCACCAGCGGATGTGCGTAGCCTACGACCACTTCGTGCAGCAAGTATTGAAGTGCTTGATGTAGAAGGCGATCCGGGTTGGTATCAAGTGGCAATGTCAGTTCGTCCTCACTTTAAATATATGGGTGCAAACTTTGAGTTATCTCTGGTTGGTCGTCTCGATCAATCTAGCTCAGATTAAGCATGGCTTATATAGAATTAGAGGAGAGTGTCTATGGTGTCAGCCTATTCGAGTCGCTCGAGGCTGACAGTGCGTCTCGATCTATTATCAAAGGGCCTGAACCACAACGTGTCGTAGAGTCAATAAAGCGCAATATTTCACAGCTGCTAAATACTCGCATTGGAGAGTCACTCAGTGCCCCAGATCTTGGCCTGATTGACTTCAACGATGCGACGTTGGGCTGCCACGACCTTGCGCTACAAATAAAACTCGCGATTCAACAGTGTTTAGAGCGCTATGAGCCTAGGTTGAACAACATAGACATTCAATATACGCCAGATGATGAGAGTCCACTCAATCTGCGTTTTCAAATTACTGCTAGCGTCAATGCTAAAGCAATACACAATTCTGTAAAGATAGATTTGTTGTTAGACAATAGCCGTAAATACCGAGTAATTTGATGTGTCACAAGAGACTTATTTTCGTGAAGAGCTGGCCTTTTTAAAAGAACAAGGTGCCGCTTTTACCGAAGTGCATCCGCAATTGTCGCGCTTTCTAAAAAGTAGAACAACAGACCCTGATGTCGAAAGACTGCTAGAAGGGTTCGCGTTTCTTACTTCTCGGTTGCGACAGAAAGTGGAAGATGATTTCCCAGAGCTTACGCATTCGATTATTAACATGCTTTGGCCGAACTACCTTCGGCCAGTACCGAGTCTGAGTATTGTTCAATTTTATCCAACAACGAACGTGCTGAGCTCAAGGCAGAGAATTGAAGCGAACTGCGCTGTTGACAGCGTCAAAGTTATGGATACGACTTGCCACTTCAGAACTTGTCGCGGATTCAATATTTATCCAATCGAACAAGTCGGAGTGCAGACAAGCCACAGTCGAGAATCGAGCATTATTGATGTGCAGCTGCAAGTTTTGGGCGAGCAAGATCTTGCGAGTATTGATTTGCGAGATTTGCAGTTCTATTTGGGTGGCGATACCCACAGTGCACAAATGTTATATCTATGGCTTAACCATTATTTAGCTCGTATTGACCTGATCAGTGGTGATAAGGCAGTTGCGATTCCAGCAAAGCACTTTCAGATCTCTGGTTTTGAAAGTGGTGATGCGATCATGCCGTACCCGAAGAATGTCCATGAAGGCTATCGGATTTTGCAAGAGTACCTCACGTTTCCCCAAGCATTTTTATTTTGTGGAATAGACGACTTAAGTCGTCATATTTCTCCAGAAATGGGAAGAGATTTTACCTTGCGGTTTGTGTTTGAAAAAACGATACCAAGTGACGTGAGAGTGCGACCAGAGAGCTTTTCTCTATTTTGTACGCCAGTAGTGAACCTGTTTTCCCATGGTGTAGAGCCTATAGATTTAACAGGTAAACGCTCTGAATACAGAATTGTGCCATCCAGCAGCAAACCTAAAAACTATGAAGTGTTTAGTATCGACAAAGTGCAAGGTTGGAAAGAAGCCCATGCTGGAAGAATTCGTGGTGAAAAACGAGTTTATACCGCGTTTGAAAGCTTTCAACATGACATGGCTCGTCAACAAGGCCAACAAGCCCTTTATTACCGAACGCGAGTAAAAGACAGTGCTCGAGGAGATGGTTTTGACCACTTTATTTCGTTTATCCGAGATGATGAAGATACGAGCATTGGTTTAAGTGAAGCTGTTTCCATACAAGCGACTTGTACGAATCGACAGCTACCAGTAGAGCTTGGTGTCGGTGATATTTGTAAGGCGACCGATAGCTCGCCGACATTTGCAGAGTTTTCCAATATAACGGTACCGACACAGCCACTACGACCTAGTTTAGATGGATCGTTGCTTTGGACACTAATTTCCAACCTATCACTCAATTACCTTTCATTGCTTTCTAAAAGTGCATTGTGCTTTGTTTTGCGGGCGTACGACTTTAGAGCGCTGGTGGACAAACAGGCTGAGCGAATCGCCAAGAACCGCTTTGATGGCATTGTGAGTATCGATTCAAAACCGAAAGAGCGTCTAATAAAAGGGCTGCCAGTTAGAGGGTTAGAGTCGACATTGGTATTGGATCCGAAAGCATTTGGTTCGGAAGGTGATCTGTATTTATTTGGCACAGTACTCAGTCGATTTTTTGCTTTATACGCAAGCATAAATTCATTCCATGAGTTAGTGGTGATAAATAGCGAAAATCAGGAAAGATACTCATGGGGAATCCAGACGGGTCAGCAGCCCTTGATCTAGCAGAACTTAGTGAGTCAATAGCGTTAGTTGAAAGCCCAAACAAGCTTATTGCTCAGAATACCATGTTAGAGGCATCTCAACATCTGCAAGCCGATATTAGGAAATACGATTTTTACCAGCTGGTTGAGTTATTACACCGTTTAGTTGAAGACGATACAGAAAGTGATGAATGGCAAGCACAATGCCGATTGATTTTCAGTGCGAATCCAAGCCTTGGCTTTGCACCAAGTGATATTTCCCAGTTACATGTGGATGAAACTGGGCGCTGCAAGCTAGAAACAACGTTTCTAGGCCTAAATGGTGCTCAGTCGCCATTGCCTGGTTTTTTGCTTGAACAGATAGCATCGGAAAGTGAATTAGGCCTAAGGCGTTCATTTCTCGATTTCTTCAACAATCGGTTGTTATCGCTAGTGCATAAGCTTTGGCGCAAATATCGCTACTACGTACGTTATCAACCTGATGCAACGGATAGCTTTTCGGCTCAAGTCTTTTCTTTGGTCGGCATGGCCGATCAAGATTTGCTAGCCAAAAGTTCACTGAATAAAAGCAAGATGCTTTCCTATGCAGGGATATTGGCTGGCCGAAGTCGCTCTCCGCAGGTTGTAGCAGGTGTTATAGCTCACTATTTCGATTTAGAACAAGTGTCTATTCGACAGTGGGAGCCCCGAAGCGTGAGGGTAGCACCAGAGCAAAGGTTTCAGCTTGGCGTTAAAAACTGCGAAATCGGAGAAAACGTCACTTTAGGCTCTCAAGTACAAGACTGCATGGGCAAATTTGTCGTTGAAATAAAGAACTTATCTTACCAACGTTTTAACGACTTTTTACCATCAGGGAAAGAGTATGAACCCTTTTGTAAATTGGTTGAATTTGTCTTGCGTGAGCAATTGGCATTTGACCTTGAACTCGAGCTCAAAGAAGAAGCCTCGACTCAACGATCAATCGGCGATTCTCATGTCTCCCTCGGTTGGTCCACTTTTTTAGGTGAGCCCAAAGGTAAACGCAAAGTTCAGATTCAGGTGAATCTGTAAAGGAAGTCAATATGATTGGTCTAGGTACACTAAAACTAACAATCACAAATACCCAAAGATTACTCCCGGGTAATGCAGTTAATAAAACCTTTGATACAAAAGGTGGAACTATCGGATCTGATCCTTCTAGTTACTGGTACATAAAAGATCAGCATGGACAGATTCAAGGTACACATTGCCATATATCTATTGTCGATAACCACTACTGCATTACAGATACCAGCAACAATACATTTGTTAACCATGCTTCTTTTCCAATTGGCTGGAATAAGCGAGCCAAATTGAATGAGAACGATACGATAAACATTGGACCATTTGAGATCCGAGTATCTATGGTTGATGAGGCGAAAGAAGCAATGTCGGGCATCGAAAATGTTTTTATTGAAGATGATGAATTTGATTTCGATGACAAAGCATTGTCGTTTTCAGCCAAAGCTGAAGATGCTGATATCGATGATCCTATTTCAGCACTGAATGCTATCCGTGAAGAACAGCCAACTCTAAGCGGTACGAACACGTCACCTGATCAAATGGCTAACAGTGATCAATGTTTGGTAGATAACTATCAGAATCATACTCTTCAATCCACTATGAGACGAACGAACACTATAGAGGCTGATACTCAGTTCAATTCCTCGTCTGCCATGACGATGAGTCCGATCTCACGTCAGGCTCAATCTTCACAAAGCTACGCAACACAAGCATCAACCGACCGCAGTACAGGCAATTCCATGGACAATACACTCGACTTACTTGAACAAGAAATGAAGAGTCACTACTCCGAAACAGCAGAGAAACCAGGTGTGTCAAACAACAGCCATATGGTGACAGGGCCACTGCTTCGAGGACTAGGAGCAGACACCGCTAATTCGGCTGATATGAATGAAATGCATTGTCTATCTGAAGAAATGGGTGCATCGCTAAAGTCGGCGATCAAAGGTTTGCTCAACTTGCACCAGCACGGTTCGATGAGCCGATACGGCGTGATGAATAAAAGCTTACAACCCATTGAAGATAATCCGCTTCGTTTAGGTATGAACTACGAAGAAACCGTCAAAATGCTGTTTGATGCTGAGCCTAGTCCTGTACACCTTTCAGCACCAGAAGCCATTGAAGAAAGCTTACAGCAAGTCGTTCAGCATGATGAAGCCGTTCAAAGCGCAATCTCTACAGCGTTGGCCCAAATCCTTGATGCGTTCTCTCCGGAAACCTTGATGCGTCGCTTTAACAGATACCGTCGTTCTGGGAACGCGGGTAACGAATCTCCGGAAGCTTGGGCTTGGAACATGTACCAAAACTACTATCAAGAACTGACGTCTAATCGCCAAAATGGGTTCGAGAAACTGTTCTGGGAAATTTTTGAGCAAGCGTATGACACTGATTTAAGACAGAAGCAGGAAAGCTAACGTGAAAATGAAATATATCCTGCGCTCGATACTGTTGATTAGTACGTTGTCTATGTTGGGCTGTAGCTCGATATTTGGTTCTGACGAACCTCAGCCACAGCCTAACCCAGAAAACCTACCATCCAGCACTTTTACGTTAAGCATGGTGACAACTGGTGATATCAATCAGAACAGTCAAGGACAGGCGTCTCCAGTAGAGCTAAGAGTGTTCGAACTGCAAGACGACTCAATGTTCATGTCTGCATCTTATGACCAGCTGACAAACAACTACAAAAAAGCACTGAAAAGCAATTTCGTCAAAGACTATGACTACGTCATGTTGCCGGGGCATTTTAAGTTTGTTGAAGCGTTAACACTAAATAGCGCAACACGTTACATCGGTGTGATGGCTTTTTATTCCGATCCAGAACACAGCGAGTGGAAAAAAGTGGTCAAGGTTAAAACATACGGTAATGACTATCACATATTGGTTTACCTCAATAACAACAACGTCAAATTAGAGAGGGTTCAATAGTTATGACTGCCCGAAATCGTATTGTGTGGAGTGAAGGTTTATTCATTAAACCTCAACACTTCCAACAACAACAACGTTACCTTGAACATGTCATCGACGAGCGGGTGAAATCTGCTGGTCATTTCCTCTATGGCACCACAGAGCTGTCACTTAACTTGGAATACTTAAGCTTTGGCCGAATAGCCATAGAAAGAGCGAAAGGTGTAATGCCAGATGGCTCAGTGTTTAATATTCCACAAAATGACGTATTGCCAGAACCGCTGGATATTGTCGATAGCTCTTTGGTGAATCAAATTGTCTATCTCGCTATTCCGCTCAACAGCGATTCCATCATTGAGGTGAATTGGGGGGATTCTGAAGTAATAAATCGCTACAAAGCCATTCGGTATGAAGCGAAGGATGTTCACTCTAAGCAGGGTGATAGCTGCATGATTGATGTAAGTCCAGCGCAGCTTAAGCTAATGCTGGAAAAAGAAGATCGCAGTGCCTACGCCTATGTCGCGATTGCTCGTATTTTGGAAAAGCGCCCGGACGGCAGTGTTGTATTGGACGAAAATTTTATCCCTTGTCATCTTAATACTGTTGCTGTGCCGCACTTACATCGGTTTATTGGAGAAGTGGCCGGTTTAATGGGAGAGCGCGCCCGCAGTATTGCACAACGTATCGATTCACCGAACCAAAGTGGTGTTGCTGATGTTGCTGCAAACACTGAACAAAACTCAGCCGCGTTTAAAGCATATGGCGAACCTAAGGGGACTGCACCCCGAGGATCTATACAGTGAACTGGTCTCTATCTGTGGTGAATTAGCAACGTTTACTGATGAAAGCCGGGTTGCCCAAGATTTTGCAATCTACGATCACGATTACCCTCACCACTGCTTTATTCCGGTAATGAACGCCTTGCGTCAATCTCTAAGCATTGTATTGGAGGCAAAAGCGCTCGCGATCCAACTTCATAAGCGCAAATATGGCCTAACGGTAGCACCAATTCAGGATACACAGCTGCTTCAAGACGGAGAGTTTATTTTAGCCGTTCGCGCCCGTATCCCTCTTGATGAATTGCGTAAACTGTTTGTCCAACAAACTAAAATTGCTTCGGTCGAAAAAATTCGCGATTTGATTTCGTTGCAACTACCGGGAATTCCGTTGACTGCATTGCCTGTTGCTCCGCGCCAGCTGCCTTACCACGCAGGGTACATTTATTTTCAATTAGACAAATCAAGTCAAGCTTGGCAAATGGTGGCGAATGCCAGTGGTTTTGCATTCCATATCGCCGGGGACTTCCCTGATCTTGACCTGCAATTCTGGGCGATTAGGAGTTAATAACCATGACCAATTTAGTTGAAAACATGACGGGTGGACAACTCGCCCAATATGACTCATTACTGTTTGATAACGTTGAAAATATCAACAAAGACCAAGACTATTGGTTTCAGCTTCGTGGTAACAACATCAACATATTTATTGATGCCGCGACACCACTACTGGGTGCGACGCTTAGAATTCGCCAACTTGGTGAGTGCGAGAATGTGGCCGATCTTTACTACCAAGCGGTAGAAGAGATAAAAGCGATTGAAATAGAGCTGACAGAGGCTCGTCATCAAAGAGCAGAGATATTGGCCTATCGATACATTTTGTGCTCGTTTATTGATGAGGCAGTAATGAGCACTTCTTGGGGCGCGAATAGTATGTGGGCTGAGTGCTCGCTGTTGACACGTTTTCACAACGAGACTTGGGGGGGAGAAAAAGTCTATTCAATTTTGTCTCGCCTAGAGTCGGAGCCTAATAAATTCAAAGATCTATTAGCGTTTATCTACTTGTGCATGAACTTAGGTTTTGAGGGTAGATATAAGGTCATGACCAATGGTCGTGAGGAATTTGAAAATGTATTGGCTGGGTTACACGACACCTTACAAAAGGTGAATGAGTTTGAACCAGAAGCGCTGAGTGATCCTTATGCCAATGTTTCAAAGACGCCTCATCGCATGTCAAAGCAACTCTCGCCTTTCACCGTATTTTCGGGTTTTGCCGTCACGTTAGCGATTGTTTTTTCTTGTTTCTTTGTTGCACTGCACAGCAAGTCCGCCGATGTTTTGCAACAGCTCAACCAGCTACTTTAAATGGGTAAGATTGTGATAAGAATTGAATTACCAGTATTAATCAGCAAATTAAATTCTCAAACCAAACTGGCCCTTGAGCAAGCTGCAGCACTATGTGTGAGCCGTGAAAACAGTGAAGTTACATTTGAACATTTATTGTATTCGTTGTTAGAAAACCCGCTATCAGATGTGCGGCAAGTTATCAAACAATCCGCTTTAGACTGCGATCAAATCAGGCAACAGTGCGGTGCAGATATGCCGAGCGAAAAAGGCTCGGATACCTATCCGGTCTTTTCGCCACTGCTTGTCGAACTTTTACAAGATGCTTGGATGCTTGCTTCTACAGAGTTTAACGACACAGAAGTGCGCTCTGGGCTTATTTTTCTAGCAGCTTTGCTCCGCAGCGAACGCTATATGAAATACGGTTTGATAAAGGCGTTTGAGTCGATTAACCGTGAAACACTGCGTCGTCACTTTAATCGTTACGTTACTGATTCAGCGGAAACACCTGTCGTTGAAACCAGCCAAAATATCGCAAATCGCAATAGTACAAATATTAACGCGAACAGCAGCTTAGAAAAGTATTGTACCAATTTCACTGACCAAGCGCGTCGCGGCGAGCTCGATCCAGTGCTATGCCGAGATGATGAAATCAGTTTGATGGTCGATATCTTGTGCCGTCGCCGAAAAAATAACCCAATTGTTGTTGGTGACGCTGGCGTAGGTAAGAGTGCTGTAGTTGAAGGCTTAGCATTACGTATCGTGGAAGGCAGTGTGCCTGACTCACTTAAATCGGTTGAGCTTTGGTCGTTGGATCTAGGCTTGATGCAAGCGGGGGCCTCGGTAAAAGGTGAGTTTGAAAAGCGTTTGAAGTCAATTCTTGAAGAAGTTAAGCACTCGCCAGTACCCATCATTTTGTTCATCGATGAAGCACACACACTGATTGGGGCTGGGAACCAAGAAGGAGGCGGTGACGCTGCGAACTTGCTTAAGCCAGCTCTTGCTCGTGGTGAACTGTGCACTGTGGCGGCGACGACTTGGAAAGAATACAAAAAATACTTTGAAAAAGATCCAGCATTAACACGCCGCTTCCAGTTAGTGAAACTGGAAGAGCCGACGACCGAGCAGGCGGTGGATATTATGCGCGGCCTGCATGGCGTGTATGAAAAAGCGCACAACGTGCTGATTGGCGACGATGCATTGAAAGCGGCGGCGGAACTGTCTGCTCGCTACGTTTCTGGTCGACAATTGCCAGACAAAGCCATTGATGTACTTGATACCGCTTGTGCTCGAATTGCTATTAACTTAACTGCGCCGCCTCGCCGAATTGCCGAGTTAGAAAGCCAAGGCCGTCAACGTAAACTTGAAGTAGATTTGCTAAAACGTAAGCAGCTGCTTGGTCAAGATTGCGATCTAGAAAGGTTGCAACACTTGGAGCAACAAGAAGAAAAAGATCAGTCGGAAAAAACGCAGCTCAATGATGCATGGCAACAGCAGAAAAGTTTGGTCAATCAAATAATTGAGCTTCGCCAAGCGCTCCTAAAGAGTGTTGGTGATGAGGAGGATATTGACGCTATATCTCTTCGTGAGCAGCTACAATCGCTTTATCAAGAACTAGAGCAAATCCCACATCAAGAATTGCTCATTTATCCTGAAGTTGATGCTAAGCAAATCGCTAATGTCATCGCGGATTGGACGGGTGTTCCAGTCGACCAGATGAATACGGATGAGCTAAGCAAGCTTATAGAGCTACCAGCAATTTTATCTAAATCCATTAAAGGTCAGGATGTCGCTATTGAGAGAATCCACCGTAACTTACTTACTGCTCGCGCCGATCTTCGCCGTGCTGGTCGACCTAAAGGTGCGTTTCTGCTGGCTGGTCCAAGTGGTGTAGGTAAAACAGAAACAGTTGTTCAGTTGGCTGAGGAGCTTTATGGTGGCAAGCAGTTCTTAACGACAATCAATATGTCGGAATACCAAGAAAAGCATACAGTTTCTCGCTTGATTGGCTCTCCTCCCGGCTATGTTGGCTTTGGAGAAGGGGGCATATTGACAGAATCAATTCGCAAAATGCCTTACTCCATTGTGTTGCTCGATGAAGTTGAAAAAGCGCACCCTGAAGTACTGAACTTATTTTATCAAGCCTTTGATAAAGGAGAGCTAGCCGATGGGGAAGGGCGTTTAATAGATTGCCAAAATATCCTCTTTTTCCTGACCTCAAATTTGGGATATCAAACCATTGTCGATTGTGCTGATCATCCTGAGCAGTTAGAAGAGAGACTTTACCCAGAGCTTGCTGCGTTCTTTAAACCGGCACTGTTAGCGCGTATGGAAGTGATTCCATACCTACCTCTAAATCCAGAGGTACTTGAACGAATTGTGGTTGCCAAATTGAACAAGCTGCAAACGCTGATGGAATCACGCTACAAAGCGCAGGTGGTGATTGAAGACTCACTGGTTGAAGAAATTCTAGTTCGCGCAACTCGCTCAGAAAATGGTGCCAGAATGTTAGAAGCGATCATTGATGGTCAGGTGCTACCACCTGTTTCTATGAGCCTGCTGGATAAGCTCGCCAACCATGAAACTGTCTCACGGATTCGAATTAGCACCCAAAAAGGGCAGTTTATCGGAGAAGTGGAGTAACTGGCATGCAGCAATGGTTAAAAATGACTGCTGAGCTGGTGAGTTGCCGAGATGAATCAAAGTTAACAGCGGTTTACTTGAACTCTGTGTTAACACATTGGCGTTTGTCGCACTGCTGTTTATTGACACCATCGGAGGATGGTCGTCATCTGCTTACATGTCGCAATCAGTTTGTCTCGAATGAACAATGCGGTAGAGCGGTAACGTTGTTAGACGATCAAGGCAGTTGCCAATGGGATGTAAATGATTTTGAGCATCCTTTCGCCCATGTCTTGCAGCAAGCAACCACTATGTTGCTTGACAGGAGCAAGCTTGCTTATTGGCAACAAAACCAAGCCTTTACCAAGTTAGCCAGCTTGGCAAAGGGTATGGACAATGTGTTGATTGCACCGATAACGAGCGCGACGAAACAGGTCGTGGCAATTGCTGTACTCATTGGTGAACAATCGATCACAAGCGAACTGCTCACTGATCAAAATTGGAGTCAGTTTAGCGATCTGTTCGTCTCGCAAAGGCAGTTATTAAAAGACATGCAGCATCAGCAAACGCAGAAAGCGGTGCTGAACGAGTCGCTTTCACGCCTCAAAAGTCGTCAATCGACATCTTCCAATGGTTTTAGCCCAATTCAACAGTTGATTGGATCGAGCTCAGCGATGGAAAGTTTGCGCGAGCAGATCGAGGTGGCTGCGAAATCGAACCTTACCGTGTTGATACAAGGTGAAACCGGTGTCGGTAAAGAGCTGGTTGCTAAAGCTGTGCATGCGTTGTCTGATCGAAAAGATCAAAATTTTGTCGTGATTAATTGCGCAGCGATACCTGAAAACTTGTTGGAAAGTGAGCTGTTTGGTTATGAAAAAGGCGCTTTTACTGGTGCTCACTCAAGCCGAAAAGGCTTGATAGCGCAAGCAGACGGTGGAACCTTGTTTTTGGATGAAATGGGTGAGTTGCCTTTGTCTTTGCAAGCAAAATTGCTTCGTGTGATGGAGGCCTACCAATATCGCCCGTTAGGAGCAAACCAAGAACAGACGTCCAATTTTCGTTTGATCGCCGCGACTCACGTTAACTTGCGTCGCAGTGTCAATGAAGGTCGTTTTCGCCAAGATCTTTACTATCGTTTGTACCAGTACCCTTTGTCTGTGCCCAACCTGCAAAGTCGATTGCAAGATATCGAAGAGTTAGCAACGTACTTTATTGAGCTGCATAACAGCCGAGAAAATCGACATGTTATCGGTTTGGCATCGTCAACACTTGATGCTCTAAAGCAACTCGATTATCCAGGAAACGTACGGGAGTTGCGCTCACTGGTTGAGTATGCGTGTGTGCATACTGGATCAGGGAAATACATTGAACAGACTGCCCTGCCGAGCAAAAAATGGGTTGCAAAAAAGGAAGAGTCGCAGAGCACACCTGAAACCTTGCCTCATTTTTCGGGCATAGACCTAAATCAAGTCGACGATCTCAAAGCGGCCTTAGAGCAAATAGAAAAGCAGATCATTTGCGAACGTTTGAGACAGTACGGTGGACACCGAGCAAAGGCCGCGGAAAGCCTTGGATTGCCAAAACGGACATTGGCGCATAAATGTCAAAAGCTGGAGATCCAGATCTAATGAAAGCATGGTGTATCTCAACGGCGCTTTTAGCCTTTGGACTGGGAAGCGGCGCGTCAGCGTTCGCGGCTCA